>CAZAOI010000189.1:0-6679 GCA_964486705.1 uncultured Oleiharenicola sp.
CACCCGCCAGGTCACCGTGCCGAAGGCCATTCCGACTGCCGGCAACACCTCGCCCGGCCCTGGCACATTCCGCACCGCCATCGAGATCGACGATGTCGATTTCTGCTACGGCGCCAGCAAGGCGCTGCACGACATCACGCTGAACATCCAGGAACGGCAGGTGACGGCTTTCATCGGTCCGTCGGGCTGCGGCAAAAGCACGCTGCTCCGCTGCCTGAACCGCATGAACGACCTGATCGACGGAGCCCGCGTCACCGAGGGACAGATCCGCATCGATGGCGTGGACATCTACGATCCACGCGTGGACGTGATCGAACTGCGCAAGCGAATCGGCATGGTCTTTCAGAAATCGAATCCCTTCCCGAAGTCCATCTACGAAAACATCACCTACGGGCTGCGCATCCAGGGCGAGAAAAACAAGGCCCGGCTGGACGAGATCGTCGAGCGCAGCCTGCGCGGCGCGGCGCTGTGGGACGAGGTCAAGGACCGCCTGCAGGAGAGCGCCCTCGGGATGTCCGGCGGCCAGCAGCAGCGCCTGTGCATCGCCCGCGCCATCGCGGTCGAGCCGGAGATCATCTTGATGGACGAGCCCTGCTCGGCGCTCGATCCGATTGCGACCGCCAAAGTCGAGGAGCTGATTCATAATTTGAAAAAGCAGTTCACCATCGTCATCGTGACCCACAACATGCAGCAGGCCGCGCGGGTCTCCGATCGCACGGCATTTTTCTATCTTGGCAAACTGGTTGAATACGCCGAGACCCGCACCATCTTCATGAATCCCGCCAACCCCCAGACCGAGGCCTACGTTTCCGGCCGCTTCGGCTAACCCGCCACTCTCATGACCAACTTCGACGAAGAACTCCAGATGCTGAAGGACAAGCTGCTCGCGATGGCCAGCCACGCGGAAAGCGCCGTGTCCCGCTCCATCCGGGCCCTGACGGATCGCGATGATGCGCTGGCGCAGCAGGTGCAGAAGGATGACAACATCCTCGATCGCTACGAAATCGAGATCGACGACATCGCCATCCACCTGCTCTCGATGGCGCCGGTGGCGACGACCCTCCGGCTCATCACGGTGGCGATGAAGATCTCGCAGAACCTCGAGCGGGTGGGGGACGAGGCCGTTAAAATCGCCCGCCGCGCGGTCGACCTTAATACCGAGCCCCAGCTCAAGCCCTACGTGGACCTGCCCCGCATGTCGCAGATGTCGCTGAAAATGCTGCGCGGGGCGCTGGATGCGTTTGTCGAGCGCCAGCCGGAGGAGGCGCGCGGCATCATCCCCAGCGATCGGGACGTGGACACCCTCAACAAGCAGCTGCACCGTGAGCTCTCGAGCTTCATGGTCGAATCCCCCGCCAACATCTCGCGCTGCCTCTCGCTCATGGCCATCTCCCGCTCACTCGAGCGGGTGGCCGATCACGCCACGAACATCGCCGAGGAGGTGGTTTATCTTTACGAAGCGCGGGACATCCGCCACTCCAAGATCCAGCCGAATGAAGCCGAAAATCCTGGTCGTTGATGATGAGCCCGATGCCCTAGAGGTCATCGCCTTCAAGCTGAAGGAGGCCGGCTACATCCCCCTGACCGCGGCCGACGGGCTGCGGGCCGTGGCAGTCGTGCGGGAGGAGCGTCCCGCCCTCGTGGTGCTCGACCTGATGTTGCCGCAACTGGACGGCTTGGAGGTGTGCAAAATTCTGCGGCGCGACCCGGCCACCGCCGGCATCCCCATCATCATGCTGACCGCCCGCGCGGCGGAAATGGACCGGATCGTCGGCCTCGAACTCGGGGCGGACGATTATGTGACCAAGCCCTTCAGCCCGCGCGAACTGGTGTTACGGATCAAGAAGGTGCTTGCCCGGACCCGGCAGGCTGATGAGCCGGCCGCGCATTTGCGCATTGGGGTGTTGGACATCGACGCCGTCCGTCATTTGGTGGAAGTCGACGGGAAGGCCCTCACGTTGACCGCGACGGAGTTCAAATTGTTGGAATTGCTGGCCCGGCGCCGCGGCCGGGTCCAGACGCGCGACCGGCTGCTGCAGGATGTGTGGGGCTACGACAACGCGATCGAGACCCGCACGGTGGACACCCACATGCGCCGGTTGCGCGAGAAGCTCGGCCCGGCCGCGGACTACCTGGAAACCATCCGGGGCGTCGGGTATCGTTTCGTGGCGACCGGATGACCGGACTCGAACCGAAGGAATGGTCACAAAAAGCACGAAAAACGCAAAAAGCGAAAGGGGTGGCGCAAAGTTGGACCAGATGGTGAACTCAAGCGTGCCTCCTGACTCCGACCTCTTCGCGTCCTCCGCGAACTCCGCGTTGCAACTGCCGTTTCCCTGATGACCGGATTCACCCTCTTCCTTCTGCTCGCCCTCGCGGCCACCGTGGTGTGGGTGATTCGGCTGCGCGGGCAACTGACTGAGGCCCGGGTGACCGGCGAGCGGGAGCGGGAGGCGCTCCACCGGCAGCATGCGACGGCGCTGCAGGAGCAGCAGGAACGTCTGGCGGCCGTGCTGGCGCAAATGCTGGAGGCCCTGATTGTGGTCGACGCAGCGGGGCGCATTCAGCTGGCCAATCGGGCTGCCGCCCAGCTGTTTAAGTTTCTCCCGCCCGCCGAGGGCCGCCCATTGCTTGAGGTGGTGCGGCACCATGAATTTGCGGCGTTGTTGGCCCGGTTGGAGCATGAGGCCGAGGTGCCGGACTATGAATTGCATTTGGAAGCCGGGGTGCCGCGGACCCTGAACGTCAACGCCGTGCGCTTGCTTGATGCCGGGGGCCGTCCGGCGGGGGCGCTCTTCGTGGTGCATGATCTCACCCCGCTGCGAAAGCTGGAGGGAATGCGCGAGGAATTTGTCGCCAACGTGAGTCATGAACTGCGCACGCCCCTTTCCCTGATCAAGGGAGCCGTGGAAACGTTGCTGGAAGGTGGCCGGCTGGACCCGGCGGTGTTGGAGAATTTCCTGAAAATCATCGACCGGCATGCGAACCGCTTGAATCTGCTGATCGAGGATTTGCTGCTGATTTCCGCCCTCGATTCCGGGCGGATTGTTCTTCGCCTGGAATCGATCGTCTTGCGCGACTTGGTGGAGGAAGTGCTGGGAGATTTTCAGGCCGCCGCCGCCGGGCGCGGCATCAGTTTGCGCGATTGCCTGCCGGAAACCCTCCGGGCCCAGGGTGATACCGGGCGGCTGCGGCAGGTCTTCTCCAATCTGGTCGACAATGCCATCAAGCACGGAGGCAAAGGAACGGTGGAGATCGGCGGGGCCCGGCTCGGGGCGGGCTGGGTGCAATGCTGGGTGCGGGATGAAGGCGCGGGGATTCCGGAGGAAGCGCGCGGCCGGGTGTTCGAGCGATTCTTCCGCGTCGACAAGGCGCGGGCGCGACCGCAGGGCGGCGGCACGGGGCTCGGGCTCGCGATCGTGAAAAATCTCGTGCAGGCGCACGGCGGCGAAGTGCGAGTGGAGAGCGCCGAGGGCCGCGGGACCACGTTCTTCTTCAAATTGCCGGACGGGGAAGAGTAGCCCGGTTCCGCCGCCCCAAGAAACGCAGGAAAAGTCACGGATTCAGCCTAAATTCCGCAGAAGGATTGGCCACAAAAAGCGCAAAAAACACAAAAACAGAAAGGGGTATCAGATTGATCACAGAAATGCATTCACCCGGTGGGTGAGTCTGCACGTGAGCGCATGGGATTGTTCTTTCCTCTGGGTTCTCCGCGACCTCCGCGTTTTAACTGCGGTTTCTAGGGTCAGGCGGGCTTGAACCGGGACCGAACCTAGGCGGGTTTAACCTGCATCCATCACACCCAGAGGTGGTCGTCGATTTCCATATCGACGATCGGCGTCGGCACGGAGACCGACGCCCACCCAACTGCATGATCCTAGAACACTCTAGTGAAATGCGGAGAACACGAAGAGCCCAGAGGGAAAACTCGGTTGGTCGCCTTTTTGAGGATTTTACCTGCCGGGTGAATGCTTCATGGCTTTCGTTTGTGATCCCACTTTGTGTTTTTTGCGCTTTTTGTGGCCAATCCTTCTGCCGAATAAAGGATGATCCCGACCAAGTCGCCTTTCTGCGCTCGTCGAGCGCGGACAGCGAATGCCAACGGAGAGGCGAGGGGATTTTCTAAAAGCTTTCGCCTGAGCGCCGGGGGAAAGATTCTCTCGCCTCGAGCGCCGGCTCGCTAGGCCGCTTTCGTCGCCCGGCGGGGTGTCCAAACGCAGAAAGGCCGCTCACCCCTGAGCGGCCTTATTCTGAAACACCAAACACCTAACACCAAACAAACCGTAGAACTACGCCATGAAAGACGCAGCGGGCGCGAAAACGTTCAAAGAATCTCATCCGGTTGTCTGCAAGGCGCCTCTTTGGGGCTGGTGGACGTGGCGGCCGGGTTAGAGTCCGGCTAGGGGACAAATGGGGTCAAACTTTGGGGTTAGGGGCTCATCGGAGTTTTCTTATGAGGGAGAGGCATTCTTCCCGGCGGGACGTTGGGGGCAATCGAGAATCTGATATTTCGTGAGAGCTGGCCGCCCCATCTGAAGCTCGCTGAGCGAAGGCTGGCGGAGGGAGGGGTTGACTCGCTCCGCTCAGGGCTGCGCCCTTATGCCTGAATTTTGCGCGTTTCATGCATAGGTTGCCGCGTCAACCTGGCAACCTGGCTTCGGCAAAACCTTAACTCTCATGATGAGAGCGGTTAAAATGGGGCGGCCAACGGGATTCGAACCCGCGACCCCAAGAATCATTCTGCTGGCCAGCAGAATGCTCTAACCTTCCGGCCAGAGTGCCTTGAGACAGGACGCGATTATGTCGCGCTTCATCCGGTGCCCTGATCCGGTTTTGTAGTAACGTTCCTGTCGCATGGCTTCACTCCGGGTGGGATGGGATGACCAATAGGCCATTACTGGCGCGACCAGTTTTTCGCGGGAGGTTCGAGTGGAACCCGCCTGGTGCAGATGAAACCGGCGGATCAGGTTATCCGTGTGGCCGACGTATGACCTCCCACTCTGAAGACAGACGAGAATATAGACGAAGTACATCTCAGGTCCGGAGAAAATGGGGCGGCCAACGGGATTCGAACCCGCGACCCCAAGAATCATTCTGCTGGCCAGCAGAATGCTCTAACCTTCCGGCCAGAGTGCCTTGAGACAGGACGCGATTATGTCGCGCTTCATCCGGTGCCCTGATCCGGTTTTGTAGTAACGTTCCTGTCGCATGGCTTCACTCCGGGTGGGATGGGATGACCAATAGGCCATTACTGGCGCGACCAGTTTTTCGCGGGAGGTTCGAGTGGAACCCGCCTGGTGCAGATGAAACCGGCGGATCAGGTTATCCGTGTGGCCGACGTATGACCTCCCACTCTGAAGACAGACGAGAATATAGACGAAGTACATCTCAGGTCCGGAGAAAATGGGGCGGCCAACGGGATTCGAACCCGCGACCCCAAGAATCACAATCTTGTGCTCTAACCAACTGAGCTATGGCCGCCGTAAAATCGGGAGCGGGAAACTTCCATAGCGCAGCGCCGGGTGTCAATCTTTCTCCCGCGCTTTGCCATTGCGGGCCGGCCCCAGCCGTTTTTGCTCTCCGGCATGTCCCGGTTGCGTCTTTTGACCTTTAATATCGCCCACGGTCGCGGGCTGGGGCTGCACCAGGGCTTGCGGACGGTGGACAAACTCCGCTCCAACCTGCTGAAGATCGCGCGGCTGATCCAGCGATTGGAGGTGGATATCGTCGCGTTGCAGGAAATTGACGAGAATTCGCGCTGGAGCGGCAGTTTCGACCATCTGGCCTACCTCAGCGAACACACCGGGTTGCCCCACGCCGCTTTCGGCATCAACAACCGTCGCGTCGGTCACTACCACCTCAATTACGGCAACGCGGTCCTGTCGCGCTTTCCGATCGCCCATGTCGAGACGGTGCCCTTCGGCCGGAGCGTGATCGGCGAGAAGGGCTTTGTTTTTGCGGAAATCGACCTGGGCAAACGACGGCGCCTGCCGCTGGTCAATATCCACATGCACCACCGGTCGCGGCCCCAACGGCTGAAGCAGATCGTCCGGCTGATGCACTTTCTCGATGAACAACGCGCGCATCGCGCGGCGCACTGGGGTGCTCCGCCGGTCGTTTGCGGGGATTTCAACAATCCGTCGCACTGGCCCGACGCCACTGCGACGCTGCTGGGCTATTTTGAGCGGACCAACAACTACACCCTGCTGCCGAAGACGGGGCGCACGTTTCCCTCCCCGTGGCCGGCCCGGGCGCTTGATTATGTTTTTCTGCCGGAGGAGTGCCGCGAGCCGAAGGCGGAGATCGTCCGCTGCATGCTGTCCGACCACCGGCCGGTGCTGGTCGAATTCAACCTGCCGCCTTAGCCTGCATCCATCACACCCCGAGGTGTGACGGATGCACCCTGTCGGGCCGACCTAGCCGGGGCTAACCGCGACCAACTCCGACTCTGTCGCGAGTGAAGTCGCCTTTCCGCGCCCGTCGGGCGCGGAAAGCGGATGGGTCATACCAATTACGGGCTGGTTTGAGACTGTGGCGCGGAGCGCTGGTAGGGCGCACCGCCGAGGCTTCGCACTCGTCGCCGGCCCGGTGCGCCGCGGCGGAGCCCTTCGACTGGCTCAGGGCCTTGAGTGTGTCGAAACGGCGGGCCGCTCCGCCCTACCTCAAGACAATCGCGCTA
>CAZAOI010000190.1:0-6661 GCA_964486705.1 uncultured Oleiharenicola sp.
CGGCGACAGGCGTCGATGGGGACATCGACGCCCACCCACCTGCATCGATCCGGCTGAGCCCGCCGCAATGATCCGGCCGTGCTCGCCGTACCCGCGGGTGTCGAACGGCAGAAAGCCGATGAACCTGACGTCCAAAATAGACGCCGCCGATGTGGAAGAGAACGAGCGATCTGATCTCATGAGGGAGTCGAGCGGGAAGGCACGGGCGCGCGACGCTGTCGCCGATCGGAACACCGGTCAGTTGCTTTAGTCCAACGCGAGAGGCGGTCAGACCCATGACCATGCGCATTTGGATTCCCGGTGCTCGGGCGCAACCGGGACGAGTGCAGGCGCCTCGGCCGCTGGGCGCGCGGTCAGGACATTCGCGGACGGTCCGGCAGTCCGTCCTGACCTTCAGTCCAGAATCGTTGAGCGATCGGGATCAGTTGATCAGGGCGGCGTATTTAGAGGTTCATACCGCTAGGATTCCTGCTTCAATCCGCCGATGTCTCGCACCCGCCGGTTCTGCGTTCTTCTCATCAGTTGTTACTCCTCGCTCGCCGGCCTGTCCGCCGCACCTCTTGCGGCGCTCGAACTGAAGGTGATGAGCTACAACCTCCGCTACGCCAGCCCGACTCCGCCAAACGCCTGGCCGGAGCGGCGGCCGCCGATGCAGGCGCTGATCGAGCGCGAGGCGCCCGACGTCATCGGCACGCAGGAGGGACTTTATGGGCAACTGCGCGAACTTGCCACGGACCTGCCGGCCTACGAGTGGATCGGCCTCGGCCGCGCCGGCGGCAGCAAGGACGAATTTGCCGCGATCTTCTACCGGCGCGACCGGCTTGAGCCCGTCGCCTTCGATCACTTCTGGCTGTCGGACACACCCGACGTCGTCGGCTCCATCACGTGGGGCCACACGTACCGGCGGATGGTCACCTGGGTGCGCTTTCGCGACCGCGCCTCCGACCGCGAGTTTTACTTCTGGAATACGCACTTTGACCATCAGGTGGAAGAAGCCCGGCAGAAAGCCGCGGCGCTGATCCGCGACCGCCTCGCGCTCCTCGACCCCAGCGTGCCCCTCGTGCTCGTCGGCGATTTCAACTGTCTCGCCGGCCGCAGCCGCGCCTACGACATCCTCACGCAGGAGGCCGGCCTCGCCGACACCTGGAAGCTCGCGCCGCGGCGGCAGAACGAAGACCTGAACAGCTTTAACGATTTCAAGCCGGGCCAGCACCAGCACGAACGCATCGACTGGATCCTCGTCCGCCAGCCGGCGACGGTGACGCAGACCGGCATGGTGAGCTACGATGAAACGAAGCCTTTCCCCAGCGACCATTTCCCCGTCACGGCTACGATCCGGTTTTGAAGCTTCCCGGTCCGCCGCGCGACCGCGGAGGCCAGACCCCGAAGATTCCCCCCGGGCTTCAGCCGGCGCGCGAAGTCAGCGAGCCGTAGATACAGAACCAGTGGCAAACACTACCCGCCAGGACGAAGAGGTGCCAGATCGCGTGGTTGTAGGGCAGCCGATCCCAGGCGAAAAACACCGTGCCCACCGTGTAGCAACCACCGCCGATCAGCAGCAGGCGAAAACTGCCCGGGGGCAAGGCGATCGCCAGCGGGTGGAGCACCGACACCGCGAGCCAGCCGAGCAACAGATAAAAGAAAGTCGACGCACTCCGCGAGCGCCACGGGAAACGGTAGAGCACGGCCAGCACCATCCCGATGCCGCACAGAAGCCAGATGGCCGCGAGCATGCTCCAGCCAAAAGAATTCCGCAGATGCACCACCAAAATCGGCGTGTACGTGCCGCCGATGAGCAGGAAGATTCCCGCGTAGTCCAGCCGCATGAACCAATGCTTCAACCGCCAGTTGGTCAGCCCGTGATACACCGCCGACGCCGAATAAAGCACGAACAGCGATAGCCCGAACACGCTCGTGCTGATGGTCTGGGCCAGATCGCCGCGAGGCGACACCTGCCGGACGAGAACGACGAGCCCCACCAGGCTTAGCACGGCCCCCAACCCGTGCGTCAGACAGTTGGCCATTTCCGCGTGCCGGGCCTTCGCGCCGGTTCCGAGCCCGAGGGGGCAGGCGGCGGGAGGGGCGAAGTAGACGGTATGCATGGGAGGGGTAACTTGACGGAGGAACCACGGACCTCCTTCTATATCGGAACACTTGCCCAGGAGATTAGGGCGGATCTGGCTTTTGCTGATTTTTCCAGCACATTTACGGGAGCTGACGGCCCACGATTCGCTCGACCGCCGATCGGCGGTCGAGCGCGAAATGCCGCGCTCCCACCGCCCGACTTCGCCAAGAAAGTAAAGATCCCCAGGGGTATTCACGGCAAAAACCATGGTTTTTTGGGAGCGAGCTCGCTCGCGACTCGTGCGCCTAACGTCGCGAGCAAGCTCGCTCCCACATTTTTATCCAAGCCGGAGCAATCTCCGAGGTATCAGACCCACTGCGAGTGAAGATCCCCTCTGGAGACGGGAGCCCGCAGGGCGGGGCGCGGCTGGGACCGCTTTTGCAACGGAGTCGTGCTAACTCTCTGGGTTCACCGCGATCAACTCGACGTCGAAAATCAGCCCGGAACCCCCGGGAATATCGCCCACGCCCATGTGGCCATAGCCCAACGACGGCGGGATAAAAAGTTCCGCGCGGCCGCCCGGCTTCAGCTCGGAGATGCCCTCGGTCCAACCCGCAATCACCCGGTTCAGGACAAAATCCAGCGGCTTGGCCTTGGCCCGCGAATCATCGACCACCCGGCCATCCTTGAGCGACCCGACATAATGGACCCGCACGCGATCGGTGGGCCGCGGCGGCGCCCCCGTGCCCGCCTGCAGGAAGCGGATGCCGAGTCCGCTGGGTCGCCACGCGATATCGGTCGCCCCGGCCCGCGGGCCGAACAGCCACTCTCTCCGCATGGTCACCTCGTCCCGCACCGGCGCAGCGGGCGCCACCGGTTCCGATGGACCGCAGCCGGAGAGCCAAACCACCGCCCCCAACCCGAGCAGCAACAGCGCACGTTTCATCGGCACAGCCTGCAACAGTTCCGGCAGCAAATCAGCCTGAAACTTCCGGAAAGACATTGAACCGCGATGCCGCCCCGGCTTTCCCTTCCCGGATCACGGCCCCGTGAATCTGTAACGTATTACGTTACAGATTTACTGGCGCGGGCGGCTGGTTTCCAATTCCTGCAGCAACGCCGGGAACGCCGCGCGCACGGGAGAGGTCGCAAGGTATTCCCCTGCGGCCGCCTTGGCCCCGCGCGCCCGCAAGCCGGCATAGACGTGCAGTTCAAACTGGAGACGGAGCTGCGCCTCTTCCGCGGTCAGGCCCAGCGCGGCAAGCAGGAAGAGCAGGGCTTCGATGGTGGAATAGTTGCCGTCGAGCGTTTGCCCGCGCAGCCAGTAGCGGCTCGGACCCGCCAGCGGCAGTCGCACCAGCCGGCCCCACGGCGCGACGGTCTGCGTCATCCGCGCCGCCTCCGGCCAGCTGCCGTCGAGCAACAGGACCTGCACGCCCGCGGCCGGCGCGTCGCTGGGCACCGGTTCACCGCGCGGATGCAAAATCCAGAGCACACGGCTGGGGTCCACGACCGCGGCCCGCGAAGGCGGAGCTTCGCGACGGAAGACATGGTGGCGCGACGCGGGAATGACCCGATTGATCAGGCGACCCGTGCTGGTCGGGCGCCAGAACTCGCGATGATGGATGAGCACGTCCACCTGCAACGGGCACACGACGGCCTGAAAGCCGGCGCAGATGCACCAACGGGGCGCGAACCGGCATCGGTCGCACCGTCGGGTGCCTTCGAGGACAACGCTTCTCGCCATGGTCCCGCATCAGACCGTACGCCGGCCCACGGGTCAATCCTGCGGCAATTTTGCCAGCCCGATGCCGGGAGGCTTCGGGGTTCAATCAATGAACGTCCGTCGACGTCCTAGAGTGAGACCGATAGGTGCCCGGCATCGGATGACAAAAAAGGTCCTTCGCTTTCAGGTGGTGACAAAATCGAGCACGGTCGGCTTGACGAGGCGTTCATAGTCCACGTACGCCAGCTTGATCACCTCGGTATGCGTGCCCGCGTTGAAGGCGATCTCCGGCTCGTCGGCCAGATTGGATGTGACATAGGTTTTCAGGCCGTAAAGATTGCCGAACGGTGGCATCGCCCCGATTTCGCAATCGGCAAACACGTCCTTGTACTCCTCCTCCGACGCGAGCCGCACATGGCTGGTGTCGAGCATGTCGCGCAGCTCGCTGAGCACGAGCAGACGGTTCGCCGGCAACGCCACCATCGCCATCTCGTCCTCGATCATCACGATCACCGTCTTCGCAAAATCGCGCCCCGACACATGGGCCGAAGCCGCAATCTCCGAGGCCGTAAAAACCGGCGAGTGCTGGATGCTGACGTATTTAACTTTCTGATGGTCCAGAAACGCCTTCAATGTTTTCGCGGGCATAGACCCTCCTTTTTTGAGTTTCCCTTGAGCCCCACCGGGCGGGCGCCCATCGGCAAAAAACCGAGGGTCGTCGTACCCGTTGCGATTCGCTTCACTATACTCACATCCCTCTCAAAGTAAAACGGGACTTCCCGGCCATCTGAAACCCGGACGGCAACCAGTTCCCGGGCCGGCGGGTCAGGCAAACCTTGCGCAGAGAAAGGCAAGCCGCGCGCAGTCGGGCGCGCCGTTCAGGTCTATCGTGGGCCCATGAACCTCCCCGTTCATCTTGAGATCGGTCAAAGCGCCGCGCGGGTCCGCTGGTTTGTGGCGATTGGGTGGTCGCTCATTGGGGTGAAATGCACCCTCGTCTGGTGGGCGATGGTCCGCTGGAACGTGCCGTTCCATCCGTTGTGGATTGTCGGGCCGACCCTGCTGTTCGCCCTCCTCGCGACGGCGCTCTGGTTGACGCATCACGAGGATTGAATCCGGCTCAACGAAAGCTGGCCCCGGCTGCAATCTGCCGCCGGGCGTTGGAGTTTTATCCAGAGATTGTATTCCCGGATGCGGGGGTTGACTTCGCCGGAGGCGACAAATAAGTCTCGAGGCAATCGGCGGTCTCCTCAATGAGACCCGCTCAACAAAACATCCCTCGGAGAAACAGAACCATGAATAAACTCTTCACGACCCTCATCACCGCCAGCTTGCTGACCCTGGGCACCGTCTCTGCCGTCGCCGCTGACACCGCCCCCAAGTCCGTGATCCATGTGGTTTCAGTCAAATGGAAAGCCGACGCCACCCCGGCGCAGATCAAGGCCGCGCTTGACGGCGTCCAAGCCCTGCCGGCCGCCAGCAAGGGCATCACCCATGTCTGGACCAAGACCATCAAGGTTCAGGGCGAATGGTCGGCCATCTTTGTGATGGAGTTCGCCGACGAGGCCGCGTTGAAGGCCTACGCCGGCAGCGACGCCCAAAAAGAGTGGTACAAGGTCTACACTCCGATCCGCGAGCGCAGCAATACGCACGACATCACGAACTGAGCGGACTGCCGCTTGCGAAAAAACCAAGGCCGCCATCAGGCGGCCTTTTTCTTTTGGAGGCCGGACCATCAGTCCCGCGGGTTGGCGCATGCGATGCCGGGGCCTCGCGGGGTTGATGGCCCCGCCTCCATCGGATTTTACTTCTATCCACAGCTGGGTACTGTCCGCTGATGCTCTCCCGCATCCTCGGAAAAAACGTCCCGCGTGTCTCCGCCCTCATCCTCGGCTGCATGGGCATGTCGGAGTTCTACGGCCCGCGCGACGAGGCGGAGTCACTGGCGACGCTCAACCACGCGCTCGACCGGGGCGTCAACTTTCTCGACACGGCCGACATGTATGGCAGTGGCCACAACGAACAACTGCTCGGCCAGCTCCTGCAGACCCGCCGCCGCGAGGTCATCATCGCCACCAAGTTCGGTTTTGTCCGCGACCCGGCCAACCCTTCGGCGCGCGTGGTCAGCGGCCGGCCCGAGTACGTCCGCGCCGCCTGTGACGCCAGCTTACACCGGCTCGGGATCGACACGATCGATCTCTATTACCTGCACCGCGTCGCACCCGACACACCCGTCGAAGAGACGGTCGGCGCGATGGCGGAACTGGTCCGCGCCGGCAAAGTGCGCTATCTCGGCCTCTCCGAAGCCGGGGCCGGCAGCATTCGTCGCGCCCATGCCGTGTTTCCGATCACCGCCCTGCAAAGCGAGTATTCGCTTTGGACGCGCGATCCCGAGGACGGCCCGCTCGCCGTCTGCCGGGAACTTGGCATTGGGTTCGTGCCCTACAGCCCGCTCGGCCGCGGCTTTTTGACCGGGCAGATCAAGCGCTACGAGGATTTCGCGGCCGACGACCAGCGCCGCCACCAGCCGCGTTTCCAAGGCGAGAATTTCGCCCGCAACCTCGAACTGGTGCAACGCATCCAGCAACTCGCCGTGACCAAGGGCTGCACGCCCGGCCAGCTGGCGCTCGCCTGGGTCCTGGCCCAGGGCAACGATATCGTGCCGATTCCCGGCACCCGGCGCAGCAAGAACCTCGATGAAAATCTCGGTGCGCTGAGCCTCAATCTGACCGTGAAAGAAATGGCTGGCATCAACGCGATTTTCCCGAAGGACGCCGTGGCCGGCGCGCGTTATCCGGCCGGCATGATGGCGCTGGTCGCACGCTGAGACGAATTTACCTCACGCACTGCATGAGGTCGGGCGGAGCGGC
>CAZAOI010000191.1:0-6616 GCA_964486705.1 uncultured Oleiharenicola sp.
GGGCGATCATGGCCATCGTCGGCCCACCCACATAACCGGCACCAATGCAGCAAATGTTCATAGAGGAAAGGTGGTAATTTGTGCGGACGCTCACGGCGCCCGGCAACCCTCAAATTTAGCCGGACACGGGCACGCACCGCACAGTTTCTCCCGTGCCGGCGCGCCCTCTCGCTTAATTCCGGCCCGCGAATTCCGCCGACAAAAAAGCCGGGCGTCGCACCCGGCCGCACCCGGCAAAAATTCCGCTCAAGCCGGACTCGGTGCGGGAGCGCCGGGAGCACCCGACTCTTCCTGGGCCGCCGGCTTGTCGGCCGGCTTCCCGGCGTCACTGGTGGTCGGCAACTTGGGCGGCTTGACACTCACGATGGGAGTTTTGAGTTCACCGAACTGCAGGATCTCGAGCACGTGCTTGCCCTCGATCGTCTCATGCTCCAGCAAGGCGGCTCCGACCTTGTCGAGCGCGGCGCGGTGTTCCCCGATGATCTGTTCGGCCCGCTTATATTGGGCGTGAAGGATGTCAGAAATCGCGCCATCGACCTTGCGGGCTGTTTCCTCGCTGACATGGTGCGAACGGGTGATGTCGCGGCCGAGGAACACCGTGTCCTGGTTTTCGCCCATCGCCACCGGTCCGAGGTCGCTCATCCCGTAGTCACAAACCATGGCCCGGGCGATTCGCGTCGCCTGCTTGAGGTCGCCGTAGGCACCGTTGCTGAAATCGCCCGTCACCATCTCCTCGGCAATCCGCCCGCCCATCGCCATGGCGATCTGGTTGAGCAGTTTCTTCCTCGGCTGCGTGAGAATATCCTTCGTCGGGAGGTAGGTCGTGCTGCCAAGGCTCTGGCCGCGCGGGATGATCGTGACCTTGTGCACGGGCATCGTGCCGTCGTCGAGGACTGCTTGGACAATCGCATGGCCGGCCTCGTGCCAGGCCACGAGCCGCTTCTCGGCGTCGTCCATCACCCGGCGGCGCTCACGGCCCCACAAAACCTTATCCCGGGCATCATCGATATCGGTCATCTCCACCCGTTTCTTGCTGCGGCGGGCCGCGAGCAGCGCGGCTTCGTTCAGCAGGTTCGCGAGTTCCGCGCCGGACAAGCCGGGAGTGCCGCGGGCAATGATGGCCAGGTTGACGTCGTCCGAGAGAGTGATCTTGCGGGCATGCACACGCAGAATCTGTTCCCGCCCGATGATGTCGGGCAGGTCAATGTACACCTGGCGGTCAAAGCGGCCGGGACGCAGCAACGCGCTGTCGAGCACGTCGGGGCGGTTGGTGGCCGCGATGATGATCACCCCTTCCTGGGTGTCGAAACCGTCCATCTCCACCAGCAAGGAATTGAGCGTCTGCTCGCGCTCGTCATTGCCGCCCCCGAGGCCGGCACCGCGCTGGCGACCGACCGCGTCAATCTCGTCGATGAAGATCAGGCAGGGCGCGTTCTTGCGGCCTTGCTCAAACATATCGCGCACCCGGCTCGCGCCGACACCCACAAACATCTCCACAAAATCCGACCCGCTGATGGAGAAAAATGGCACGTCCGCCTCGCCCGCGATGGCTTTCGCGAGCAGGGTCTTGCCCGTCCCGGGAGGGCCGACCATCAAAATGCCCTTGGGAATCCGGCCGCCGATCTTCTGGAATTTCTTTGGTTCCTTGAGGAAATCCACGACTTCACTGACTTCCTCCTTGGCTTCGTCGCAACCGGCCACATCCGCGAACGTGATGCGGTCCTTGTCGCGCGTCAGCATCTTGGCCCGGCTCTTGCCAAAGCTCAACGCCCCCTTGCCGGCCTGCCGGAGTTGGCGGACGAACAGGAAATACAGCAGCCCGATGACGATGACGAACGGCAGCACATTGAAAAGCAACTGGGTCGTGGCGGTCGTCGCGGGCCTTTCCACAAAGGCCTGGGATTTCTGCAGGCGCTCGAGATTGACATCGGTCAGGCGACCGGTGGCGATGAACGACTTGGTCGCACCTTTTTCGCTCTTGAGGATAGGCTCCTTCATTTCACCGGTCAGCACCGACCAGTCGCGACCGCCGGTCGCGTCACTGCGAATCGCGCCCTCGGCGATCTGCTTCTGTTCGGCAAACTCCACCACTTCCTGGATTTTCAGGACGGCGGGAGTGGGGGCCTGGGCCGGGTTGAAATAGAACAACGCCACCACCGCGGCGATGATCGCGGCCCAAATGAGCAAGACTTTCGGCTGAAAGCTTTCAGGAGGAAGACTCTTCAAGGGACGGCGCTTCTTGTTATCTTGGGGGTCGGACATGGATAAATTAGAGTAGTCGGTGAACGTGGAGGTTCCCCTTTCAGAAGTCAAACGTACCGGGGGTTGAAAATAATCCCGATTTCGGAACGTTCTCTACCCCTTCACAAAACCCAACTGGCCGCGTTTGATCACCGCAAAGCCGTTGCGCCCCAGACTGAACCGCGTGGGTTTATTCTCTTCGACCGCCGCGAGCAGGAGTTCGAAACCTTGCCGGGAAAGGTCCGGCAGCGGCCGCACGGCCAGCAACCAGCGGTGCAGCGCCCGGCGCGTGACGGCCCGCGGCATTCCGCTTAATTGCTCCAGGTTCAAGCCCCCGCTCCGGTCGATCGGCGCCACCACGTCAACCCAGAGATCCAATGCCTGCTCGTCCTCCTCCAACAGTTCGCGCGACAACGCCGCGCCCGCCAGCGCATCGCGGCCGGCCGCTTTCGCCCAACCCGGCAGCACACGCTGCCGGATCCGGTTGCGGAAATGAGCCTCGCTCGCATTGGAGGAATCCTCGCACCACTCAATTCCTGCTTGGCGCAAAGCGCCCGCGAGATCGGACTTCTTCAGGGTCAGCAGCGGCCGCAGATGCGTGCGGCCCGCCCCGACCGCCTGCACCGGGCGGGGTGCAGCCAGTCCGCCCAGGCCACTGCCCCGCGCCAGCCGCATGAGCATGCTTTCGGCGATGTCGTCCTGTTGGTGGGCGAGCCAGAGCACGCGGCTACCCAGCGCTTTCATTTCTCCCGCGAAAAAACCATGCCGGGCCGCGCGGGCCTCGGCCTCGCTCGCGCCTGAATGCTTGCCGGGCCATTGCCCCACCCGCAGCCCGATGCCCAGCGCCGCACAGACTCGCCGGCAAAACTTCTCCTCGGCCGTCGACTCGCGCCCCCGCAAGCGATGATTGAAATGCAGGGCCACCAGCTGCGCCCGGCGCTCCGGCCAATGCGCCCACGCCAGAAGCAGCAAAGCGAGCGAATCCGCGCCGCCCGAAAAGGCCACACTCCAGAGATCGGTGCGCCGCCGCGGCGCCACCCAGGCAAGCACGGCCGGATGCAGCGTGGCCCGTGGCAGCAACTCGCCCACTCGCGCGGCCTTGGCGCGCCAATCGGGCTTGAGTTTTCGATGGCGTGTCATTCTGAGCGGAGCGAAGAATCCATCATCATATCCGTCACGACTGTTCGGCTGGATCCTTCGCGGTGCTCAGGATGACAGATTTCGTGGGTATCAGTTGAAACTCAGGTACTCCTTCCCGAAATACGGCACGAGGGCCGCCGGGATCTTCACGCGGCCGTCCGCCTGGAGGTTGTTTTCAAGCAACGCCGCCAGCACCCGCGGGACCGCGAGCGCGGAGCCGTTGAGCGTGTGCACCAACTCCGGCTTGCCCGTCGCCTTGGCCCGGAAGCGAATCTGCGCCCGGCGCGCCTGGAACGCCTCGAAATTTGAACAGCTCGACACCTCCAGCCAGCGCTTCTGGCCCGCCGCCCAGACTTCGAGGTCATATTTCTTTGACTGGGAAAATCCCAGGTCGCCGCCGCACATCAACAGCACGCGGTAGGGCAATTCGAGCTTCTGGAGCAGCCGCTCCGCGTCGGCGCGCAACTTGTCCAGTTCAACATAGCTGGACGACGGGTGCACCCACTTGAGCAGTTCGACCTTGTCGAATTGGTGCACGCGGTTGAGCCCGCGGACGTCCTTGCCGTAACTGCCCGCTTCGCGGCGGAAACACGGCGTGTAGGCGCACCGGCAGACCGGAAGCAAATCCTCGTCGATGATTTCATCGCGGAAAAAATTGGTCAGCGGAACCTCGGCCGTCGGCACGGCAAACAGCCGGTCGGGCGTCGTTTCATACATCTGCCCTTCCTTGTCCGGCAGCTGGCCGGTCGCCGTGGCGCTGGCGGCATTGACGAAGATCGGCGGACTGACCTCGGTGTAGCCGGCCTTCACGTCCTCGTCCAAAAAGAACTGGAGCAGCGCCCGCGACAGCTTGGCGCCGTCGCCGATCAGGAAAGGAAAGCCGGCCCCGGTGACCTTGGCTCCGCGGGCGAAGTCGATCAGATTGGCGAACCCGGGAATTTCCCAGTGCGGCAGGGCATGGGTCGAAGCCGACTCGATCGTGCCGTGCGTCGCGAAAACCTGGTTTTCCTCCGGCGTCCGGCCCTCCGGCACGGAAGCATGGGGAAGGTTGGGCAACGTGAGCATCGCGGCCTGCCATTTCTCCTCGACGAGCTTGAGCTCATCGTCCTTGGCTTTCAGCTCCACCGACACCGCCTTCATCTCCTGCACCTTGGCGAGAAACTCGGGCGAACCCTTTTTCAGCGCCACCATCTCGGTGTTTGCCGCCTTTTGCCGGGAGCGCAGGCCCTCCACCTCGGTCAACATCGCGCGCCACCCCGCATCAAGGGCGAGGACGGCATCGAGATCCACGTCCAGGTGCTTCTTGGCAATGGCCGCGCGAACGGTCGCGGGAGATTCACGGAGGAATTTGGAATCGAGCATGGGAGGGAAAGTTGAAAGCGAATCGCCACGGTTGAACAGGCTAAATTTGGCGGGCGACATTGTGCCCGTCCGCCCGCTCGTTCGAAACCAACGGAGCCGTTCAGCCCGGTCGGCCAAAACCGACGTCAGACCCGCGGCGCCGCCGCCCGCGCCAGGGCGCGCTCCAGCGACCCTTCGATGCGGTTGAAGAGATAGAAAACTTCCTTCGCCGAGAGCAGCTTCATGTCCCCGACCGGAGCCTGGATCACATAATTCGTCGGGCTTTTGAGCGGAAAGGGTCCGTACTGCCGCGGGTCGGTGGGGCCGAACAATCCAATCGTCTTCAGGCCCATCGCCGCGGCCAAATGCATCGGGCCGCTGTCATTGGCCACCACCCAGTCCGCCTTGGCCAGCAAGGCCGGCAGCGAAGTCAGACTGGTGTTGCCCGTGAGGTTCAGGAACGCGCCCTCGGGGAACGACTCCTTGCACGGCAGATAATTGTTTCCCGCCCACACCACCTTGCGGCCGGACTCCCGGATGAGCAGGGCGGAGAGTTGCCCGAAGCCATTCCATTTCTTGTTGCTCTGGCCGCTGTCGGGGAAAATCAGCACGGGCCGGATGCCTTTGCGGGGCTCCATGAAACTCAGGTTGAGCCGCTCCAGTTCGCGGAAGCACAGCGGGCCTGTCAGCCGCGGCTCGGCCCCGACCATCGTGCAGAACTGGAGCAGGATCTCCAGCACGTGGCTCGAACTGCCCGCGGCCGGCAGCGGCACTTTCTCAGAGTAGAAGATTCCGGCGCCCTCCCGCGCATCGCTGCGGCCGGCTTTGCGCCGGCCCCGCGCCCACTTGGTCATGAGCCCGGTGCGCAACAAACCCTGAAGATCCAGCACCAGATCAAATTCCTTGCGCCGCACCTCGCGCATCAGGTGGAGAAAGCCCCGCGCGCCGGCGTTGCGCCGGAACACGTACACCTCGTCCACCGCCGCACACGAGCGCACCAGCGGCGCGAAGATATCCCGCACAATCCACGAGATGCGCCACTCGGGCCGCTGCGCCTTGATGGACGCAGCCACCTGCAGTCCGTGAACAATATCACGGAGCGCTGACGGCTTGATGATGAGCATTTCCGGCATGACAGAAAAATGGACCGCGGGGCCCACCCGCGGTTCCGAAGATTAGATCGAGTTTTCGAATAGCAAATCCGAACCGGCGGCGGCTCAACTTTTCCCCGGGGTTTGGGCCGAATCCGGCCGGCGATCAGAGGACGCGCGACCGCAGCTCGAGCACCGCCGCCAGCACCGCCGCGGGCTCAAGCCGGTCCAACCGACCGTCCGGCGCCTGCACGGCGCAATGTTTGGGCGCTTGCAGCGGAAAGGGTCCGAACCGTTGCGGCGAAGTCGGGCCGAAGATGGCCAGCACCCGGTTGCCGGAGGCGGCCGACAGGTGCATCGGGCCGCTGTCGTTGCCAATAAAAACCGCCGGCTGCCGCACGAGCGCGATCATCTCGTCCAAAGGGCAGCCGGTGAGATTGAGAAACCGCTCGGGGGCCAAATCCGCCTGGGGCTGGGCCGGCTGGCCAGCGCACCACACGATGCGGCTGTCGGGGACCGACCGGTAAATCAAGGCCGTGAGTTCGTCGAACCGCGGCCATTCCTTGCCCGCACCCCGGCTGTCGGTGAAAATCACAAACGTGCGGCGTGGATCCCCGGCGAAAAAAGTCTGCCACCCGAAAGCCGGGCCCGGCCGCAACCCGAGCGGAAAATCAAGTCGGGGCACGACGCCCGCGCTCGCAAGGAACGGCTGCAAGATTTCCAAGGCATGATGCGGCCCCGGGCCGGCCGGCCGGCTGGGCCGCCGGTTGTAGAAAAAACCGGCCCCTTCCCGGGCATCGGGC
>CAZAOI010000192.1:0-6612 GCA_964486705.1 uncultured Oleiharenicola sp.
GCTTCCTCTGCGGTCTCCTGTAAATATCTTGGTCCATATCCGTGCCCATCGGTGGAATCGGCGGCTAAACATTCCGAAGTTTTTTGCTTCTTTGTGGCCAAAACTCCGGAGCCTGTCGCCTGGTTGCGGCGGAGCCGTGCCGGGTTTACCCGCATCATCCTTGGCCGTCCGGCGACAAAAAAGCCGGAGCGGACGCTCCGGCTGAAAGGGGGGCCTAGCAATGGCTCAAAGCATCGTCAGCAGATTGCGGGCGCTCTTGATCTTCGAGGTGACCTTGCGCTGCTGCTTGGAGGACATGCCGGTGTACTTGCGCGGCAGAATCTTGCCGGTGTCGGTGATATAGCGACTCATCAGCTGCGGCTGGTTGTACGGAATCTCCTCGGGCTTGAGGGTCTGTTGCTTAACTTCGGTGGTGCTCATGATTGGGAAAAGGAGTCGGAAGGTTGGGAATGTCCCCACCTCTGTCAACGGGCATTTTTGAATTGCCCATCCCCCGCGGCCGGCCGGTTTGGAAACAGGGCTAGTCCCCGTAGCTCAAATGGATAGAGCGGTCGTTTCCGGCCATCCTCCCCATCCGTCTTGCCAAGCATGAACCGGGAATTCTCGTCAGGCGGGCGAAGTGCGCGGGAATGAAGCAAGATAAGTTTGTGCGCAAATTGATCCGCAATGAAGAAGTCGTCGCCGGAACAGATTTGCTTTTGTGGACCGAGCGTAATGTCGGTGCCAGCCGACGGCGGGTCACGCCGCGCAAATGAAATGGTCTGCGCCGCGGCGCAGCAACGACCTCGTCCCCACCTTGACATGCACGACGATTGCACTACAGTGCTGGGCATGAAAACAAAGTGGCTCGCTTCCCGTGAGTTTTCCGCCAGTCCCGGCCGGGCCTTGGCCGCAGTCAGTCGCGCGGGCCGCGTTTTAGTGACCGCCAACGGCAAGCCGAAAGCGATCATGATTCCGACCTCGGAGGAGACTTATGCCAGCGATCTGGCGATGTTGGACCGCGTGGCGTTGACCCGGGCCGTCGAGGCCATCCGGATTGATTCGGTCGTGAACGGCACCGATGCACTCACGATGGAGCAGATCGATGCCGAGATTGCATCGGCGCGGACCGCTCGACGCCGCAAATGAGACAGTGGGTGATCGACACAAATGTGGTGGTGTCGGGTTTGCTGAGCCCGTCCGGACCTGCAGCGCGGGTATTGGATGCCGTGCTCGATGGCCGGGTGCAGCTCGTTTATGACGCGCGCATCTTGGCTGAATATCGCGACGTGTTGCAGCGGCCCCGCCTGAAGCTGGCACCTGGGAAGATTCACGCATTTCTGAATGGATTGCGGGGTCAGGCGGTGGTCACGCCACGCGCGCTCGCGGTGAATGCTCCCGATTCCGACGACATCGTTTTCGTGGAAGCGGCGCTCGCCACGACCGATCGAACGATCGTGTCTGGCAATCTCGCGCATTACCCGTCCGAAATTTTGCATGGCGCGCGGGTGCTCACACCGGCCCAAGCAGCGGCGGAACTGGCACAGAACCTTCAGCCTTGAAGTCATGGGTGAACGTTCTCAATTTTCGGTCAATAGGGAGCGACGAGGTAGAACTTTGAGCCTTTTCATATTCACATTTTCTAACCATTTCGCTTTCACGAGTCCCCGTAGCTCAAATGGATAGAGCGGTCGTTTCCTAAACGACATATCCCGGTTCAATTCCGGGCGGGGGCACCAGCCGAAATGAAGGGCGAACCGGGATGTCCAGATTAGGAATGTTGCCGAAGTCGCAGTGCCGCTGCGTCATCGAAATGCCGGTTTCCTAACCGTATTTGTGGCAGTTCGCCTTTCAATTCCGGCCGGGGTAGTTATTCGTTGAGATTTGGAATCAGTTTCCTACCTCGCCAACACAATCGAGGCCTTTTGAGCGGGGCACAGTTCGACTTTGGGCCCAAGCCGAGAGGTTAGGCAAAGGACTCATTTCCAGCGGCACATCGCGGCTATTGTAGCCAAGCCACTTGAAAATCATAATTTTCAGTATGCCTATCAGCGTAGATTGATTTTTTCAGTTTATAGCTAGAATCAATTTAAATTGAATCCTATCCTAGAATGAATATCGCTTGACATTTAATATACGATGCATTTCAATTAAAATTGAAAATGAAAATCACAGACCAAGACCTTCTGAAACAATCACGCGCCGCACTTGGCCAAATCCTGGCGAACGTCCCTAGGCTGAAAGTGGAATGGGACAACACCAAGGGACAGCAACCCGCTGACGTCGCGCGCCTGGTCGACTTCACCCTCGGGATAACCAACGACAATTGGGTCCACAACATCGCGGGCGGATTCAAGATGCATGGATTTCCGCAGCAGCTGACCCAGGCTATCGACCAGCTCCTGCGCTACCGGCACAAGGCCGGCCGCACCAATGACGAGTTAATGGTCGCCGCCCCGTATATTTCGCCGGAGGGCGCGCAGCTCTGCCGCAACGACAATGTCAGCTACTTCGACCTCGCCGGCAACTGTCGCATCGCAATCGGGATGCTCTACATCGAGCGCACCGGCATCCCGAATCCCTTTCAGAAAAATGTCATGGCCGCGCCGAGCCTCTATGGTATGCGCGGCGAGCGGATCCTCCGCACACTGCTCAACGAGCCGAAGAAGGCGTGGAAGGTCGCGCCGCTCGCGGGCCAGACCGGCGTCAGCGCGGGCACGGTTTCGATCGTCCGCAAGCTGCTCATCGAACGCGACTGGGCCAAGGACACGCCGGATGGCATCCTGCTCACGCAGCCCGAGAAACTGCTCCGCGACTGGGCGCAGGTGTGGGGCCGGCGGGCGTTTCGGCCGTTCGCCTACTTCAGCCGGCTGGGCACGCAGGAGACGGAGCGGAAGCTGGCAGATTTCGCGAAGACGCAGAACCGCAACCTCGCCTTGACCGGGGCGGCCGCGGCGTGGCGCTACGCCCCCATGACCCGCTACCAACGCACACAGGTCTATTGGGACGGTGAGCCGGAGGAACTGGCGCAAATGATGGAGTGGAAAAAAACCGACAGCGGCGCCAACGTCCACATCCTCACTCCCCGCGACCGCGGCGTCTTCGATGGCATGGAAATGCTCGACGGGGTTCCCGTCGTCTGTCCCGTTCAGACCTTCCTTGATCTCCAGCGCGACCCGGCCCGAGGCCAGGAAGCGGCCGAGCAGCTCTGGCAAACCCGACTCTTCCATGCCTGAGCAAACGCTCCAGGTTCTCGCCTGCCGGCAACTGCTGCAGGAAGTCTGCGCCTTGCTCGCGCCTTTCCGGGACGATGCTGTCCTCATCGGCGGGTGGGTCCCGGAGATCCGCTTTCCGCAGGCCTACCCGGGCCACGTCGGCAGCATCGACGTGGATTTCGCCATGCGCGCCAGCCAAGCTCGGCATGCTGAGGTGGTAGCGCTGCTCACGAAAAACGGCTTCCGGCCCGGCGCCGAGCCCTACCAGTTCGTCAAGAACCTGGATGTCGGCGCGCAGTCGTTTCCAGTGAAGCTCGACCTGCTTACCAGTCCGCAACATTACGCCGCGACCTTCGCCGGCGCCGCCGATGCTCCTTACCCGGCCTCCGGCACGGATCTCGCGTTTACGGACAACACGATCGAGTCGGTCGGCGCGGCCGAGGTCCGCGTGGCCAGCGTCGTGCCGCTCATCGTCATGAAGGCTTATGCCATCCTCGATCGCACAAAGCCGAAGGATGCCTACGATCTAAACTTTTGCATCGAGAACTTTCCCGGTGGGATTCCCGCGCTGGCCGCGGAGTTCGCCGCCATGATCGATGACCCGGCGGTGCGCGACGTCCTCACGCGGCTCGCCGGCAGGTTCCGGGACGAGGAGGACAGCGGCCCCCGCGACGTGGTGGAAGTGGAGCAGCCGATGGGGGAGGCGAGGGCGATCCGGAAGTTCGCGGTCTTCACCAACGTGGACGATTTTCTTCGGGCGGTGGGAATTGTCACCTGAGGGAGAGAAATCACATCGGAAAACGGACCAAAATCAGCCGCGCTGTGGGCAAACTGGGAGTTCACGTGAAGTATCCTCCGTCGGAGCTGATTGCCACGAAGGGCGATGACCTTGAACAACGCTGGGCGGTTCGCGCCCTCACACTCGGCGCACAGCCGCCGCTCCGTGAAGCCCCGCTGCTGTTTCAGCTCCTTCTTCGCCGGATTTGGCGAGAGGACATGAAAATAACCGTCGGTCTTTTTCAGCGCCTTGAACTGGAAATCGGAGATAATGTGGGAGTTGACCAGCGGCCGCGACGCCAGGCAGAGGCGGCAGATATCCTCGCGCAGGTGAGGTGAGTCAGGCCTTGCGCACAGCCCAAGGAACAGGGGAGTGGACCTCCGCCCGACAACTATTTAAGGAAGTGATCGGTGAACAAATCAAGTGGTGTGATTACACCGAAAAATCCCTGTCGCCGTTCCTGCGCGCTTTTTTCGACAAGATCGTGGCTCGCCTGAAAACGGGCGACGGTTATCTTAACGAGCTGATCTTCCGCGCGCTCCGAAACCTCGGTCATGATGGTCCACCGTTATCGCTGCCGACGTGGCGCCGCCCATATTTCGCAGCGATCCTCGGCCGCAGCGAAAGCGCCACGAAGTCATCCTCGCTGAGCTTAAAGAGTTCTTCGGGCAGCGCATCCAAGGCCCCGATGCTTGCTTGGGCAGCTTTCTGCAGGGCTTGATCGTTCTTCTCCCCTCGCTCGAATAAACCGTCAAGGTCCGCCTCCCCGGTCGCCGTGTAAAGCATGCCGTGCGTAACAACCAGCCGGGTTTCAGCGCTCCCCACTACCGTCGCAATTTCAGGAGCGATTCAAGTCGGCCTCAGCCTCCTGCAAAATGGCGAGCACCGTTTCGAATGGCATGCGCTCGCCCAGAAACATTTGCTGCATCGCTTCGTAATCTGCACGCAGAGCTTCGATCCTTGCAGCGGGTGGCACCAGGCGGAGCGAACCGGGAACCGCCGTGGCATAGCTGGCCCAACTCGAGGAAAAGAAGCGGGACTTGTGGAGGCGCACTCGCTCCAACAAATCGAGGCGACGACGCGCGGCCTGCGCTGGCAGGTGCCGCCACAAAGCAGCGAAGTCCGCGTAGTGCCGGGCATGCCGATCCTTCATCTGTCGGCCGGCCGGCCGGTGAAATTCGGCGTGCAGGATCGTGGCCTTCTCCCAAAAGGTGCGCTCCAGTTCCAAGGCAACGACCTCCGCCATGAAATCGGTGAAGGCTCCCGGAGCGAGTTCGGCGACAAAGGCCTGGATCGGATGCCGGCCGATGGGGCGCTGATCCGTCAGGGATCCGAATTCGATCTTCACTTCGCGGGCGATGTAGGCGACGCCGCGAGGCAAGGCGCCGGGATAGGCGAAGGACAGCACCGGAGAGCGTCCGGTCTCGTCGAAGCGATACGTCAGCCAACCGGGACGGTCGGCCGGCGCGCCGAGCACCTCTTGGACGGATTCCTCCAGCCGCGGCTGCCACGTGGCCTGCACGGCAGCGGCACAGGCCGCTTCCAGCCCGGCCATGCGCTCCTCCCGCTTGGTGCGGGAGGGCGCCTGGTCGAGGTCGGATTCTTTCCATCCGAGCGAAGCGGGAATGATCGCAAGGTCGATGTCTTCGGAAAATCGCTCGATGGCGCCGAACACTTTCGAGAGGGAGGTGCCGCCCTTGAACACACACGCATCCGCGAGTTGGGGATGCTCGAAGATCCGGCCGAGCAGCCAGCAAACCCAGAAATCCTTTTCCGCGATGACGGGATCGACGCCGCGCTTTTCCTGGTACTGGCG
This sequence comes from uncultured Oleiharenicola sp., assembly GCA_964486705.1. Classification (GTDB taxonomy): domain Bacteria; phylum Verrucomicrobiota; class Verrucomicrobiia; order Opitutales; family Opitutaceae; genus Lacunisphaera. Next base: position 5,789 of record CAZAOI010000192.1, read on the forward strand.
AAAGAACAGTTCGCGCTCTTTCGCGGGCAGGGTGGCAAACGTGCTCACGGCGATCCTTCTGCGGCGATGGCCCGCAGGTGCGGGTGCAACCAGGCCGGAGCACTCTGCAGGTCTGTGAGCAGTTGTCGCCGGTCCGCGGTGGACAGCGTTTTTCGCAAGTGGGCGATCCGTTCCGGCGTGACGTGGGTTTTCCCTAAATACCGCAACGCGGCCAACACGAGGCCGCTGGTGCGGCCCGCCGCGGCCACCTTGCGCGGCGTCGTAGGGCGCAATTCAATGACCAGCTTCCCGAGCTTCACCTTGCGCGCCCGCCCACTGGTGAGGAACAAGACCTTGGCTGGCACCTGTTCGGAAAGCCCCAGGAGATTGGCGGCGTAGGCCCCGGAGGGCTGCAATTTGACCTGTTCGCTGGCGGCCAGCGCCTTGGCCACCGCCTCGATGGACGGGGCCACCTCGCCGAGCAGGGGATGGCTTTCGGGGTAATGATAGAGGCCCCGGGCGGTGCGGCGGATGGTGCCCAGGCGGGTCAGGCGGTGCAGGGATTGGTCAATGGAACCCCGGCTGCCCAAGTCCAGGAAGTCGTTCGGGGTAAATACGCCACCCCTGCCTCGTCCGTAGATGCGGCTAGTCACTGATTTCTCAATACTTTGTGACAGAATGGCCATGAATTGTTTGTAAGAAAAACAGGGTACTATTTCTTACAGAAATGCCCCTTGGCAAGCTTTCATTCTTGGCTGTGTAGAGGCGTAGACCTGCGCGGTGGCGGCCACCGCGTATCTCCAGTGGACTTCCCGGGATGAAGGAAGACCCCGGCGTCATCGGGG
>CAZAOI010000193.1:0-6600 GCA_964486705.1 uncultured Oleiharenicola sp.
TGCCCGCAGCGAAAAACCCCATCACCGCCATCCCCGCTGCCCCACCCTCGCCCGACATGAAAGCCACCCTAAAAACCATCCTCGCCCAAGGCGGCCCGTTCATCGGACTCATTCTCGTGATCGGGCTTTTTTCACTGCCGGCCGAGACGCGCGAATATTTTCTCACCTACAACAACTTCAAAATCATCTTCACCCAAACCGTGATTGTCGCGATCGGCGCGCTCGGCATGACGATGATCATCGTGAGCGGAGGCATTGATCTCTCGGTCGGCTCAACCATCGCGCTCACCAGCGTCGTGGGCGCGCTGCTCATCCAGCATGGGTGGGGGCCGATTTCCGTGCTCCTGACGGTGATTGCTTCTGGCGGCTTCATCGGCCTGCTCAATGGCACGGCCATCGCCGGGCTGCGGATGACACCGTTCATCATCACCCTGGGCACCCTCGGCGTCGCCCGCGGCACCGCCAAGTGGATAGCCGACAATCAAACCGTCAATTACGACGCCTCCCCGATCAACAGTTGGATGACGACCGCCGATCCTTTCAGCCGCGCCCTGCCGATCGGCGTCTGGGTGGCAATCGCGCTCGCCGTGCTCACCTCGCTCCTGCTGCGCCGCACGGTGTTTGGCCGGCATATCTTCGCCCTTGGTTCCAACGAGGCCACGGTCCGGCTCTGCGGCATCGCACCCCCGCGGCTCAAGATCCGCATCTACGTGCTCGCCGGCTGCTTCTTTGGCCTGGCGGGTCTGTTCCAGCTGTCGCGATTGCGGCAGGGCGATCCGACGGTCGCGGTCGGCCTCGAGCTCGATATCATCGCCTCTGTCATCATCGGCGGCGCCAGTCTCAGCGGCGGCGTGGGCACGATTCTCGGCTCGATGATTGGCGCGCTGATCATGAGCGTGCTTCGCAACGGCTCCCAGCAAATGGGCTGGCCGACGTATTTTCAGGAAATCATCATCGGCCTCGTGATCATCGTCGCGGTGTTTCTCGACCGGCTGCGGCAAGGCCGCGCCGCCGCCTGAGCACGGCGGGCGGGCCGAATCCCCGTCGCCCCCGAACAAGGCGCGCGCTTGCCACGCGCCGGCCCTCGCACCAACGTGCTTTCTCCGATGGATCCCGTTCCCGAATTCCCGGCCGCGCGCACGGCGAAAAAGCCCAGCTATCCGATCAACGAGGAACTGCGGGACTATTTGAGGAAATACCGGCGCGAACGCGATCTGCCGGTCACGTACGAGCGGCTGCGGTATTTTCATGCAGCGATTCCGTTGCTCGACGCCGAGGGCCGCCACACCTTGTGGGACAGCGTCGTCTATCGCGCCGAGGACATGGGACCGCTGAACGAGGACCTCAAACGCATCTACGCCCTGCTGCGGGTCGACGGCGATTTCTCCGTCATGCAGCATCTGTACATCGACCGGGTGGATTTTTGCGGCTTCGGCAACTCGATGCCCTTTCGCATCCGGATTGTGAATGCGTTCAACGACAACGCCGACTATTTCTACATCAAACAGGCCGACGCCTCGCGCGTCTACGGCCTGGAGCTCGAACACCTGCTCTCGCCCAACCGCCTCAACTACCTGACCTTTGGCCGCACGCTGGTGGAAGAACACGTCGCCGGCATTCCCGGGGATATCTTCATCGATCGCTGGCTGGAGCGCCCGGAGGTGGCTCCCGTTCGCGTTGCCAAGGAGCTGGTGAAGTTCAATGAGCGCTGTTTCGTGCGCCTGCTGGGCGACATGCGGAGCTACAATTTCGTCTTTGTCATCACGCCGGACTTCGAAGGCTCGCAGGTCCGGATCCGCGCGATGGATTTCGACCAGCAGTCGCACCACGGGCGCAAAAATTTCTACCGCCCGCAGTTTTTCAAGGACAACACCCCGCTGGTGAAATTCTGCAACAAGCACCTGCACATGAAGACGGCGTTCCAGTACCAGCGCGAGGAGCAGACGCTGATTCTCCAGCGCGCGGAGCTGTCGGCAACGCGGTTGAATATTCTGCTCGAGGCCATGAAGCGCGACCCGATCGCGCCGCTGGAAAACGTCCATCTCCTGCGCGAATCCTTGGCCGACCATTTTCAGGACCCGGGCTACCTGCGCTGCGAATCGATGGGGGAAATCGTCCGGGAAAGTCTCGACACGCTCCGCGACAACATCAGCAAGGGCGTCGGCTCGCTGACGGCCTCGCCGTTTCGGGCCTAACGGCCCGCCCGCTTGGGTCGAACGAGGGGGTTGAGGCGGGTTTCACCGTCCGGTCCGCGTATTTTCCCAGCGGAAGGAGAGTTCAAGCGCATCGTGCCGGCCTATTCGATCCGGCCCTCGTCGAACTCCATCAGGTCCGTGACGCTCTTGATATCATCGATCCGGTCGGCGCAGCCCATTGCGGTCAAGGCCTCCAACAGGAAGCTGCGGCCGTTGGGCGTCATGCCCTTTTGCACATAGTTGCGGTTCCACTGGGCGGCGCGGACCTCCGGGGGCAAGAGCCGCTTCAATTGGGCTTCAATCTCGGCGTCGGTCGCGGCCTCGAGCACGATCTTCTCAATGGCCGCGGGCTCCACGCCGAGGTGCTGGCAGAGAAACCGGTCCATGCCGCGCTTGAAATTCTTGGCATAGCTGGCCGGGAGCGCACCGTGCGTCTTCACGTAGTGGCACTTGGCGATGAACCGCGGCAAATGGAGGAGACCGGTCGCCGCGTGGGGCAGATAGGCGGACGGGAGGCAGGTCAGCACGTCGCCGGACGAGCCGGGAACAGGTTTCGAGGGCATGATGAAGGGAAGCGAAGCCATCCGGCAACCGGCTGGCAAGCCCGCGGTCCGAAGATCCAGACCGGCCTTGCCCGGGCGGAAAGATCCTCCGATAGTCCCGCGCGCCATGCAAAAGCTCTCGTTCGACAAACGCCGGATCAAATTTCTCTTTCTCGAGGGCATCCACGCGAACGCCCAGGAAGCGCTCGGGCACGATGGTTATCCCACGATTCGAAGCCTGGCCAAATCACTCACGGGCGACGCGCTCAAGGCCGCCCTCAAGGACGTTCATTTTCTCGGCATCCGCTCCCGGACGGAGCTGACGGAGGAAATGCTGGCGGCCGCGCCCAAGCTCACCGCCATCGGCTGTTTTTGCATCGGCACGAACCAAGTCGATCTCGCGGCAGCCGCGCGGCGGGGGATCCCGGTTTTTAACGCCCCTTATTCCAACACCCGCAGCGTCGCGGAGCTCGTGTTGGGCGAAATCATCATGCTGCTCCGCGGCATCCCGGAAAAAAGCGCGCTGGTGCGCCGCGGCGGCTGGACCAAAAGCGCCGAAGGCAGTGTGGAAGTGAGGGGCAAAACACTGGGCATCGTCGGCTACGGCCACATCGGCACCCAGATCGGCATCCTCGCCGAACAGCTCGGCATGCGCGTGCTCTTCCATGATCTTGCCGGCAAGCTGCCGCTCGGCAACGCCCGGGCCATGCCCAAGCTCGCCCCCCTGCTGGCCGAGAGCGACGTGGTGACGTTGCACGTGCCTGAGACCCCGCAAACGAAGAACCTCATCGGCCGCGCCCAGCTGGCCGCGATGAAAAAGGGCGCGCACCTGATCAACGCGGCCCGCGGCACGGTGGTCGACATCGACGCGCTCGCCGACGCGCTGGAACACAAACACCTCGCGGGCGCCGCGATCGACGTATTTCCGGTCGAACCCAAGGGCAACGACGAGGAGTTTCTTTCCCCGCTGCGAAAATTCGACAACGTCATCCTCACGCCGCACATCGGCGGATCGACCGTCGAAGCGCAGGCCAACATCGGCACCGAAGTCGCCGACAAGCTGATCCGCTACTCCAACAACGGTTCAACCGTGACGGCGGTCAATTTTCCGGAGGTCACGCTCCCCGAGCACGCCGGCACCGGGAAGAGCCGCCTGCTTCACATCCACCGCAACGTGCCCGGCGTCCTGGCCAGCATCAACGAACGGTTCAGCAAGCACGCCATCAACATTTCCGCGCAATATCTGCAGACGAACGAGCAGATCGGCTACTGCGTGATGGAGGTCGAGGCCGCCGCGAGTGAGATCGCCATTGATGAGCTGCAAAATGTTCCCGGCACGATCCGGGCCCGCCTGCTTTATTGAAGGAAAGGACCGATCGGCAGGTGGAGCCGGGGCCCAAGCCGCTGGAGCCCGGAGGCCGCCTTGGGTCCGCCTCGGGCGGCCAAGCCGCCCCACCAAAAAAGGGCCGGATCCTTTCGGATCCAGCCAGGGAGCGAAAATCTATTGAGGCCGGTTCAGAAGAACCGCACGGGCTTGGCCGCCATGCGCTCGTGCTCTTCGGGCGAGCAACCCGCATTGGTGACCGCATCGGTGGCGGTGCCGTTCGCTCGGACGAGATTGTTGGCCAGCATGTAATTTTCCACCTCTTCGCCGGAAATGTCGGCGAGCATGACACCGTCAAGCTCCACGCAGGGAGAAAGGGGCTGACCGGACTTGCGCACCATCTCCTCGTAGTTGGCGCGGTTGTTGATGATATCAATATCCTCAAACGGCAGGCTGTACTTTTGCATGATGGCCCGGACGCCGTTGGACCAGCCGCAGGACGGTTTGAGATAAGCTTTGATCTTCATAGGTGTTGAATTCGGAGAATGAGTGACGGACCAACGTACGTGGCATCTTTTCTTCTTCAACTTAATCTTTTGCTCCCCCATAAGGTTTTCGTTCGTGCCCGCCTCTTTTCCCATCCTTTCCGCCAGTCAGGCCTCCGCTTTCGCCCGGCTGGGCCTGGCCAACGTGTGCCGCGAGTTTCCCCACTACCTGCAGCATACGCTCAACCGACCCGAGGATGCCCTGCTCCCCCGGACGCTGCACCCCGCCTTTTATGGCAGCTACGATTGGCACTCGAGCGTCCACCAGCACTGGATGCTGGTACGGTTGGCACTCCTGTTTCCCGACTTACCCGAGCGGCCCGAGATCGACCGCGTGTTACGGGAACACCTGACGGCGGACAACCTGCAGGCCGAGACCGAATATTTCCAGGCGCCGGGCCGGGAGTTCTTTGAACGACCCTATGGCTGGGCCTGGCTGCTGAAACTTGCCCAGGAAGTTCGGGCTTACGACCAAGGGCTCGAAATCAACATGGATCCCCTGGTCGCGCACATCCGCTCCGGTTTCATGCGTTATCTGCGGACCCTCACCCACCCCGTCCGCAACGGCGTCCACGGCAACACCGCCGTGGCCATCGCGTTGGTACTCGGCCACGCCCGGGCCAACGACGACCAGGAGATGAAGCTGTTTTGTACCGCGCGCGCGGCCCACTGGTTCGGACACGACACAGACTATCCGGCCCAGTACGAACCGTCGGGGGAGGATTTTTTCTCGCCTTGCCTTGTCGAAGCCGGACTGATGGCGCGAATTTTGCCGCGCGAGCAATTTCTGCAATGGTTCGACCGTTTTTTACCGCGGCTGGCGCTCGGGGAACCGACCAACCTGCTAAATCCGGCCCGAGTCAGCGACCCGACCGACCCCAAGATTGCCCACCTCATCGGGCTTAACCTCAACAAGGGGTGGGTCTGGCGGCGCTTGGTCGGACTTTTTGCCGAAGGCGACCCCCGGCAAAATTTGGCCCGCGACGCGGCGGCCGCGCACTATGCGGCCGCGCTTCCCTTACTCGGAGCCGAAGATTTCAACCGCGCCCATTGGTTGTCGTCGTTTGCCGTCTACACCCTGACGGAGTAAGCCCGAGCCCGCCGCCCGGGGCGCCCGCACCCTTTCGGGCGCAGGATTATCTCCTAGCCGCCTCTTCCGGCCCGGACATGATCGGGAGGATGACGACGATTTTCCTGCTCAGTCTCTCAAATGTTTTCATGACCTTCGCCTGGTATGGGCACCTGAAGTACCACGGCGACAAGCCGGTTTGGGTGGCCATTCTGATCTCCTGGGGCATCGCGTTTTTCGAATATTGCCTGATGGTCCCCGCCAACCGGCTGGGCTACGGCCAGTTCACCGGTTACCAACTCAAGATCATGCAGGAGGTCATCACGCTGGTCGTTTTTGTCGGTTTTGCCTGGCTCGTGCTCGGCGAAAAACTCCGCTGGAACTACGCGGTCAGTCTGGGCTTCATCGGGCTCGCGGTCTTTTTCGCCTTCGGCTTCAACAAAACGGCAACGCCCGCCGGCTAAAAGGCGCGCGGCCTGTTTTCAGGCGGTTTTTGGCCCACTCGGCGCTTGCCGGCGCTGGCGCGTTGACGCAGCGTCGGGACGATTTTTAAAACCTAACCTCCAATACGATCTGTCATGTCCAAAGCCGAAAAATCCAAGTCGTCCGACGCCCGCATCGCCCCCGCTGAAAAATCCGCCAACGTCGCCCGCGAGAAAAACATCGATCTCGCCCTCTCCGCCATCACCAAACAATTCGGCGAAGGCTCGATCATGCGCCTGGGCAGCAACACCAAGATGAAGGTGGCCACCCTGTCCACCGGCTCGCTCGCCATCGACCTCATGCTCGGGGTCGGCGGCCTGCCGCGCGGCCGGATCATCGAGATCTACGGTCCGGAATCTTCCGGCAAGACGACCTTTTGCTTGAGCGTCATCGCCGAGGCCCAGCGCCAAGGCGGTCTCGCCGCCTTCATCGATGTCGAGCA
>CAZAOI010000194.1:0-6583 GCA_964486705.1 uncultured Oleiharenicola sp.
GGCGGCTGGCGCCGCCACGGCCTCGCCGGGTTTCCCGACGGCACAGAGCGCGGCGCCGACGGCGATTTGCGAGCCCGCGGGAGCGAAAATCTTGAGGAGGGTGCCGCCGAAGAACGACTCCAGCTCCATCGTGGCTTTGTCCGTCTCGACTTCGGCAAGCATGTCGCCGGCCTGGACGGCGTCGCCTTCTTTTTTGAGCCATTTGACCAGCGTGCCCACCGTCATGGTGTCGCTGAGTTTGGGCATTTCGATGATGTCGGCCATGGGGGGAGCGCGCCTAACGCGCGGTAAAAAGGCGAGGGATGAAAGGTGAACGTTACTTCAGCACCGCGAGGGCGGCGTCGAAGATTTTCTGGGGAGTGGGGAGCTGCTCTTTTTCAAGCGGCGGGCTGTAGATCGCCGGGGCGTCCATCGAGGTGACGCGGCGGATCGGGGCGTCGAGGTAGTCGAAGGCTTTTTCCTGGATAAGGCAGGCGATCATCGCGCTGACGGAGCAGAACGGCTTGGCTTCCTCGACGAGGAGGACGCGGTTGGTTTTGCGGACCGAAGCGAGGATGGTTTCCTCGTCGAGCGGGCGGATCGAGCGGAGGTCGACGACCTCGGCGTTGATGTTGTGCTCTTCCTTGAGGCGTTCGGCCGCCTTGAGCGCCAGTTGGATCGCCCGGCCGTGGCCGATGATGGAGATGTCCGTGCCGGTGCGCATCACGTTGGCCAAGCCGAGCGGCACGAGGTGTTCGCCCTCTGGCACCTCGCCGAGTTCGCCGTAGAGCAGGGTGTTCTCGAGGAAAATGACGGGGTCGTTGTCGCGGATGGCGGATTTGAGCAGGCCCTTCGCATCGGCGGCGGTGGAGGGCACGACGACTTTCATGCCGGGGTGATAGGCGGCGATGGACTCGGGGGTGTGCGAGTGGGTCGCGCCGACGTTGGTGCCGCCGTTGGCGGGACCGCGGAGGACGATCGGGCAGTTGATCAGGCCGCCGGACATGTAGCGGATATTGGCGGCGTTGTTGAAGATCTGGTCAAACGCGACCGAGTAGAAGCTGAAGAACATCAGTTCCATGACCGGACGCAGCCCGAGCATGGCGGAGCCGATGCCCATCCCGATGAAGCCGGCTTCGCTGATGGGGGTGTCGACGATGCGTTTGGGGCCGAACTTGGCGAGCAGCCCTTCGGTGACCTTGTAGGCGCCGTGGAACTGGCCGACCTCTTCGCCCATGATGATGACGTTGGGATCGCGTTCGAGTTCCTCGGCCATGGCGTGGCGGAGTGCTTCGCGGTAGGTGATTAGTGGCATGAGACGGAACGTTGAAAGTTAAAGGATGAAAGGGGCAGGGCCGGGGCTCAGTCGAAGAAGAGGGTGCCGACGGATTTTTTATCCTGCGGGTTGTCGACCTCCCAATAGACATCCTTCTTGATGTCCTCGATCGTGGGATAAGGGCTTTGCTCGGCGAACTGCGCGGAGGTTTCCGCCTCGGCGCGCGCGGACTCGTCAATCTGCTTGATGATCTCCTCGGTCAGCACGCCCTCGGCCGCGAGCGCCAGTTGGTAGACCATGATGGGGTCCTTCGTGCGTTTGTATTCCTCAATCTCGGCCTTGTCGCGATAGGTGGAGTCCGGGTCGGCGACCGAATGGCCGCGGTAGCGATAGGTGCGGATTTCAAGGACGCTCGGCTTGCATTCCTCATGCGCGAGCTTGAGCGCGCGGCCGACCTTGTCGCGGACCTCGTAGATATCGTGGCCGTTCTCGACGATGGCCCAGTTCATCCCGTAACCCTCGGCGCGTCGGGCCAGGGAATCGCCCGCGGAGGAACGTTCCTGACTCGTCCCCATGGAGTAGCCGTTGTTCTCAATGACGAACAGGACGGGCAAATCCCACAGCGCCGCGAGATTGTAGGACTCGTGCACCGCGCCTTGGTTGACCGCGCCGTCGCCCATGAACGCCATGCACGCGCCCTTGATGCCTTTGTATTTCAGGGCGTAGGCGATGCCGGTGCCGAGCGGGATCTGGCCGCCGACGATTCCGTGGCCGCCCCAGTAGTGCCGGCTCGGGTCAAAGTAGTGCATCGAGCCGCCCTTGCCCTTGGAGCAGCCGGTGTATTTGCCGAAGTTCTCCGCCATGAGTTCGTTCATGCCCATGCCGACGCCGAGAGCATGGCCGTGGTCGCGATACGCCGTGATGATATGGTCGTTGTCGCCCATCACGGAACAGCAGCCGACCGCCACGGACTCCTGGCCGATGTAAAGATGCAGGAAGCCGCCGATCTTGCCCTGCTGGTAACTGCGCAGACAGCGCTCCTCGAAGCGGCGGATGCGCACCATGTCGCGATAGAATTGGATTTTTTCATCCGCCCCGAGCTTCGCGTTGAGCGGCGCTTGGCGCGCGTCGTACCCCGGGGCGTTGGCTTCGATCTTCTTGGTGGAGGGCGATTTCTTGGTCACGTGGAATAGTTTAAGTTTGAAGCAATAACTGAAGGCAAAGGATTTTCTTTTCGCGAAAGCCGGATGAACACAAGCGAAAGTTACCCCCAATCGTCGCTTCGGGGCTGTCATAAGCCAAAAGCTGATGCAGTTGGGTGGGCGTCGATGTCCCTATCGACGCCTGTCGCCGGTGTGTCCTGTTGTTCGCGGCTGCGAACCCAGGCCCAGGCGCGCCGCCTCCGCGGCGGCTGGGAAACCGGCGACCAGCTTCTAGTGCGGCCGCCTTCCGAGAGAAATCGCTTCTCAACTGCAGGAGTCTTTGGGCTAAGCCGGATCGATGCAGTTGATTTTGGTGGAACGCGGCCTCCGGACGCGTTTTCTCCTGCGCGCGTCGAGCCAACCCGTCCGGAGGCCGGGTTCCACCTTTCAGTTTACTTAATTCGTGAGCGGAATGAGCGTTCAATTGCATGGTTTTTGGCTAAGGAGTGTCGTCAAACCCGATTCACCAACAAAATACAGCACGCAAGCTTCGAGCACTAGCTCGGGTAGGGCGCACCGCCGAGGATTCGCACTCGTCGCCGGCCCGGTGCGCCGCGGCGGAGCGAGCCGCTCCGCCCTCCCGTTTGAAAACACACCCTAATCCGTAATCTGCTCCACCGTGATCTTGATGGGCGACACCGTGCAGTCCGCCCGCAGCGACACGAACCGGCCGCGGTACTGGTCGAAGATCGGCCACAGGGCCGCCTTGTCGGTTTCGGGAATGGGCAGGGAGGTGATTTGCTCGCGCGAGAAGAAACCAAAGCGACCTTCCTTGATGTCCGGCGGCAGACCGCCAATGGGCTTGGTGCAGCGAAAAAGAAACATCAGCCAATGGGTGTCCCCTTGATAGGCCTTCTCGGCAATCATGGCGAAAAGGTGGAGGTCGGTTTGGGCGACCACCAGGCCGGTCTCTTCGTGCGTCTCCCGGATCGCGCATTCGAAGGGCGACTCGCCGGTGGTCATTTCCAGTTTGCCCCCGATCGGCGTCCAGACGCCGAGGTTGGGCTGCTTGGCGCGCAACAGCAGCAGCTGTTCGCCGGCGGCGTTTTCCACGAAGACGAGGACGCTGATTTTATAGGGCAGGGCGGGGGTCATCCGAAAATGAGCGTGACCTTTGGCGAAAGTCGGGCAAACAAATCTTCCACACGGGCCGTGTCTTATTTTTTTCGCCCGTGGTTTCCAGACGAACAGTCATTCTCGATTGCGGCGCCAGCCGGACGGCGTTGGGCGTTTTTTGCCGCCGCAACGGCCGGATTCGCCTCGAGGAATTCGCCGCTGAATCGCTGCCGCTTGCTTCCGGGGGCGAGGAAGACTGGCGGGAGCAGACGCGCCTCGCGCTGGCCAGGCTGCGTCGCCGATCGAATGTCCGCGGGCCGGTCGTCCTCGTCTTGCCGGCGCACCTGACCTTGACCAAACGGGTGCACACGCCACGCGTGGCGTCCGCGCAGCGGGAAAAGATTCTCCGGTTTGAAGCCGAACAAAACATTCCGTCGCCGCTGAATGAGGTCGTCTGGGAGTGTCTGGTGGTCGGCGAATCGGAGCCGGCGCTTGAGGTGCTGCTGGCGGCGGCCAAACTCGAAGTCGTCGAGCCGCTCTGCGCTGCGGCCGAGGCGGCGGGTTTCGAGCCCTGGTGGGTTCTACCCTCGTCGCTCGCGACGCTCGCCGCCTTCCGGTTGACCCAGTCCGGCGGGCCGGAGTGCGCCCTCGTCCTGAATTGCGGGGTGCGTTGGACCACGTTCCTGCTGGTCGAGCCCAAGGGGTTTTCGGTGCGGACGTTTTGCCTGGGCGACCCGGGGGTCTCGCCGCCAAGCCGCGAACCCCCGGCTGATCTCGCTGGCGCGGTCGGGCCGGACCAACCCGCGGTGGATCTCCGCCCGCGGGCTGAAGCTTCGGCGGCCGGAGCATCGCGGCTGCTCCAGGAAGTCGTGCGCTCCTTGCAGCATTTTCTCGCCCCGGCGGGGAAGGCCGACCCGGCGCGGATTTGCCTCGGCGGAACGATCGCATTGCGAGCCGCGCTGGGCGCCAATCTGGCGACCACGCTGAAACTATCGGTGGAACCATTCGAAGTCCGGCCCGCCCTCGACTGTGCGAGCGCGGTGGTCGCGCGCGAAGTCGCGTCGTCGGCGGATCCGCTGATCGATCTGGTCGGCGCGGCCGTCACCCAACTGCAGTCCGGGCACCCCATCCTGAATCTGTTGCCGCCGCCTCGGCGCCAGCGGGCGGATTTCCAGCGACGCCAGCCGGCGTTGCTGGCGGCGGCGGTCCTGTTCCTCGCCGCGTTGCTCCCGCCCCTGTTTCACTTTCACCGGCTCGCCCGCGAGGCGCAGAAAAAAACCGCTTCGCTCCAGGGAAATCTCGCGCCCGGGCGCGCGCTCGAGCTGCGCCAGCGGGCGAAACTCGATCGGCTCGCCGACCTCACCGAACAATTGGCGCGCCTCGACTCCCTGGCGGCCCGGCGCCGGCAGTGGGTCGAACTGCTCGGCGAGTTGGAGGACCGGTTGGCGCAGGTCGGCGAGGTGTGGCTGGAGAAACTGGAACTCGTGCCGGGTGAAAGCGGGGCGCCGCTCAAGCTGGCGCTCTCGGGCACGATGCTCGACTCGGGCGCCTCTTTGCCACCCGCGAGCCTCACGGCCTACGCCCGGGTCAGCGCGTTGCGGACCAGTTTCGCGGCCGCGCCGTGGGTCGCCTCCGTCGAGAATGAGCGCTTCGACCGGAGCCAGCCCGGCCTCCTCAAGTTTGACCTCGTGCTCGTCCCCCGGCTGGAGCAACCGCTGTGATCAGATGAGGCCGTTGAATTCCAGTTACAGTCGGCGCGCCATGTGGAGTCTGGCCGGACTGTTGCTGGTGGCCGAGGGCTGGGGTCTGCAGCAGACGCGGGAGCGGGCCCGCCGCGCGCTGACCGCGCTGACGGAATCCCGGCAGGAGTGGAGTCGGCAGGCGCGGCTGTCTCCGGCCCCCACGGTGGAAAATGAACGGGCCCTCGAGCTCGATCTGGAGACGGTCGCCGCCGAGTTGACGATCGCTCGGGCGGCGTGGGCCGGAGCGGCCGCGGCGACGACCAGCTCCGGCGACGCGTATTTTGATCTCGCGGCCTTTAGGGAAGAAATTCGCGTGCTGGCGGCGCGCGCGCAAGTCGCGACCCGGGCTCAGGAAGGTTTCGGCTTTGCCTCCCATCTTCATCAGGGGCCTGCCGCTGAGCTGGCTCCGGCGGTTTCACGACAGCGCGCCGTTTTGCATTATCTGATTACGACCCTGATCGCCGCGCACCCGCGGGCGCTGCTGGCGGTGCGGCGGGAACGCCCGCGCCCAGAGGCGGAGCGATTGCAGCGTCGCCTCCCTCAGGGCCCGCGTCCGTCCGGCAGCGGGTCCTTCCTGATCCCCGATCAGCCCGAGGACTATTTTGAGTGGACGGATCAGCAGTCGTTGCGCGTGCCCGGGCAAATTGCGGGCGATGCCTTCCGGTTGGAGTTTTCCGGCCCCACATCGGTCTTGCGGGACTTTCTTAACCGGCTCGCTGCGGGTGATTGGCCGATCGTCGTTCGCCGGGTGGAGGCCGGACCGGTTGAGGCCCCTGACGCCGGACTGGCTCCCGGTCCGCGGACGGCGCCCGAGGGCCCGGCGCCACTGCTCAAGCGGAACCTGACCCGCTTCACCGTGGTGGCGGAGTTTATCGAGCTCGCCGCCGCAATTGAAAAACGCCCGCCATGAACCGGCTCTTCCCAAAACAGTACGACAAAATTCTGCTGCTGTCGGCGGGTGCGGGCCTGCTGGCCAGCGTCGGCTGGGTGGGGTCGCAACAGGCTGAAATTCGCCGTCTGCGCGAGGTGCCCGCGGTCGTGGCGTTGTCCAGTTCCCGGTTCCCGCCGACGCGACTGGCCCCGGCCAGGACCGCTCTACCGGTGTGGGCCCAGCCTCGACCTGAATCGTCGGAGGACGACCGAGTCTGCGACCTGTTTGCCCCACCGGGCCCCGTCCGGAACGCCGCGAACACAAATCTGGCGGCGGCGCCCGATCGGCCGTGGGGAATCGAATTGGTGACTGTGAAACCCGAGCCCTTTCGCCTGCAATTGGCGGGCTATTTTGGCGGGTCAGGAGACTACGTGGGGGTCTTTGTGGCGCCGGGCAC
>CAZAOI010000195.1:0-6552 GCA_964486705.1 uncultured Oleiharenicola sp.
CTTGGCGGCCTGCAATTCCGTCTTGAGGGCTTTGCCGTGGGCGATGAAGAGCCGGCGCTTTTCTCCATCCTTGAAGTCGGCCGTCACGCGTTCCCGCACCTCGATGAAGGCGGGCTTGTAGGGCGCCAAGTTCTCGTTCCACAGCAGCACGACGAAACTGTCGGTCGTGGCCAGCGGATCAGAGAAGAAGCGGGTCTTGGAGAGGCGGGAAATTTGCTCGGCATAGCCGGCGAGCCAGGCTTTGTCTTGCGGCGGAGTGTCCGGGGAGAACGGAGCCACGGGTGTAAGGGCCAAACGCCGGGCGGCGAGGAAGGCCGCGAGTTCGGGTGAATTGGCGGTCAGCTTGTTATCATAGAGCGCCACGGTCAGGTCGTTCGCGGACTTGGAAGCGAGCCGTGCGGACGCGCCAGTTTTCATTGCGGCCTCAACCTGGGCGCGAACCTTCGGGAAATTGTCGACGGGTCCGGCTTCCTTCTTGTCGGTGTCGGGCGGCACCGGGAACCCGGCGGCATTGGCATTATAGAAGGCGCGCAGCTCCGTCTCGTTGGGTCCAACGGGCGGCATGAAATCCGAGCCCTTGAATTCGACATAGCTGAAGCGCGGGCGGGCCGGCACGTCGTAACGAAAAGCGTTTTCGTCGTGGAATTTTTTCACCGTTTCATCGGTGGCATCGATCGCCGGATTGAAGGCGGCATAATCCGCAGTGGCGACTTGGACCGTCCAGCTGGTGTCGGCGCGGATGAGCTGCTGCTTGACGTCGCTCGGCAGCACGTAGCCCGGGCCGCCAACGATCTTGTTCAACTGGTCCATCCGGGTGTCGTCACGCAGCATGCGGTTGACGTCCGCGGTGTTGAGCTGCCCGCCGGTTTTCAGCGAGTCGCCGAAGGCGGAATAACGTTTCTGGTCAAACTGGCCCTGTTCGTTCTGGAACGCCCGGAGCGTGGTGATATATTTGCTGACTTGCTCGGCGGTCGGCGCGGGCAGGTGCAGTTCATCCGCGAGTGCGGCACCGGCGACGCGTTGGAGGGAGTATTGTTGGAGCTGGCCTTCTTGGAGGGAATTATACCCGGCCCGGAGCTGGGCGCTCAATCCGCCATCGGCAAAAACGCGGCGAGCCTGTTCTTGATTGCCCAGATTGACGCCGAAAAAAGGGCGCTCGATGATTTTGTTGCCGGCACGACCAATGCCGGGGGCGGCTCCGATCGTAAAGACGAACGGGATCGTGATGACGATCAGGAGGAAGAGGAACACCAGCTTGGTGTGGCGGGCGAAGGTGCGTTGAATCCAGGAGATCATAGGGGAAAGCGGCCCACCGTAGAAATGGAGCGACGGGTGTCAATCAGCGAAGCGGTCCGGCGAAACTGGCGACCAGGGCCGGGGCGACCGTTCAGCCAGCCGGCGGCGGGATCGCGAAGGGCGCGCCCGTTTCACTCGCCTGGGGCTGCTCATCGAGCAGTTGATCCAGGTTTCTTTCACCCAGGGCCTGGGGTAGGCTGCTCGTGAGGCGCTCATGATAGTACGCGAGCACGGGGTCGACATTGTCGAGCAAGCCGCCGCTGGGGGCCTCGCCATAGTCCTCAAAGAGCTGTCGGAAATTCCCCAGGGTGATTTTGGCCAAAGGGCGGGCGGGCTGGTAGCGGTGATCGTTGGGGTCGGCGCCTTCACCCGGCGGGAACTCGGCAATGAGCCGCAGATCGCAGAGCCGGTTGAGGCTTTCGTTCAAAATCTGGGCGGGAATGCGGACCAGATGGGATAGTTCCGTGACGGAATAGGCCGGCTGGCAGGATTTAAAACGGCGCGCAATGAGCAAAAGCACGAGCAGGGACATGCTCTCGCGGGTAACGTGGTTCAAACTGTGCCAGGCGGTCTGGCTGCTGCGGTAGTGCACGTTCTGGACGGCGTAGGTGAT
Organism: uncultured Oleiharenicola sp.; assembly: GCA_964486705.1. Taxonomy (GTDB): domain Bacteria; phylum Verrucomicrobiota; class Verrucomicrobiia; order Opitutales; family Opitutaceae; genus Lacunisphaera. Next base: position 1,910 of record CAZAOI010000195.1, read on the forward strand.
TTGACCGCCGACCAGCAGGAAAAACCAGAAAACATAGAGGCCGAGCATCAGCACCGGCAAAATGCCGACGGAGCCATAGAGGGTTTGCTGGAGGTAGACCTGGCGGAAATAGAGGAAGGCGAAATAGTTGTTCAGGAAGAGCAAGGTGGCCACCACCAGCGCGCCGATCAAAGCCGCCTGCCAGCGCACGCGGGTATTGGGCACGATGCGGTAGAAAAGCATGAGAATGATCACCAACAGCACGCCCGAGAGCGAGGGCAACATCCACGCAATTAGCCGGGCCAGCTGCGAGCCCAGCGGGATTTTCGCGATGAAGAGATGCATGAACGCGCCCGCGGAAAAAAGGGTCAGCGAAGCGAAGAACAGCACTGCGCCCAGCGAGATGGCGGACCAATAGTAGACAATCCGGGTCAGCCAGCCCCGGCCGCGGCGGACGCCCCAGATATCATTGAACGTGTTTTCAATGCTGCTGAAAAGCTGGATGACGATGACGAGCAGGGCGAGCAGGCCGATGGCTCCGGCCGTGCCGGACCGGCTGTGGGCGATGAAATTATTGATCAACTTGACCAGTTCCGGATCCGCCGACGGGGGGCGGGCCGGATTGTTTTCTGGGGTGGAGCCGGCGGTCCCCACGGTCGCGTTGGCCGGGGAAACGGGTCGTTCGGAGGCGCGGTCAAACTGTCCGACCTGCGGGGCGATGACCCCGATGATGCGGTTGACGCTCTGCGCCAAGATCGCCGGATCCTGGTTGCCCAGGGCAAAACCGGAAATCAGCACCGCGAGGGCGATGAGCGGCCCGAGGCTGAGCAAGGAACTGTAACTGAGCGCAGCGGCCCGCGGCGCGACCTTGAGTTCATGCAGGCCGGACAACGTGATCGAGGCGATGCGCAAAAGGGCGAAGAAACGGTTCTTGGCCGTCCGCTCCCGGTTCAAGCCGGCGGTCCAAATATCCTGCAACCAAAGCTTGCGGAGCCGGAGCAGATGGGGCGACTGAGCCATGAGCGGAGTCGGTCAGGCCCGTTCGTCCTTAAGAGTACGCCAGAGTGGCGAGCATTGCCATGCCTCCGAGACCAAGCAAGGCCGCGACCGCGAGCGGAATGTAGCTGAGGAAAATCGTGCAGAAATAGAGACCAGCTGAGCCGGCCGCCACGGCGATCAGCGGCGTCAGTTGGCCCTGCGTCAGGAACAGGAAGCCGAGGAAGCCCAAGCCAAACACCGCCCGGAAGCGGACAAAGGGATAAATGGTAATCACTCCGAGGAAAAGCATGAGGGCGATCGCGGCGTCGACCAGGCCGAGCCACAGAAAAGGTTTATCCGCCATCTTGGCCAAATCCAGGGACATCAGGGCATCAATGCTGGGGAGAATCAGCGCGGCCGCGCTCAAAATGCTGATCACCGCGGCCGACCGGGTGCCCCAGATCGCCGCCCCCATCATCGTCAGGGTTTTGTCTTTCTTGCCCTTGGTCTCTTCGGTCTTGCCCTCGGCCGCCGCGAGAAATTGCTGCACGGTGATCGGCGGGGCGCTGTCCGACTGTTCCTCATTGACGACCGTAAATTCCTTTTGCTTGAACCCCATTTTCTTTTTCTCCGGCCACAGGGCGGCTTTCATGTCCGGATTGCTGCTGAGCAGCAGCCACTGTTCGGTCGTGGCGTCGTAGAAATAGGTTTCGGCGGTGACTTGACCGGCCTCGACGAGGGAGAGCAGTTGTTCCATGGCGAACGGACCGCGCGCTTCCGTGTCTTCTGTTCCGCGGATATAAATCTCTTGGTTGGCCATCGGACGTCATGTTGCCGGCCGGGCCCTTTCGGGCAAGTGCGAAGTGTCCCCTCGTCTTCGCCCCCTCCTGCGTGCGAGGCGACTTCACTGATTATTGATAACTGGTCCGGGATCGCCGGGGCTTACATTCGTTCGAGCGTCCGCAAGCCGAGCAAATGCAGGCCGGCCTCCAGCACGATCAGCGTCCGATGGCACAGGAGCAGGCGCCGGGCGCGGACCGGCGCCTCGTCCACGATGACCTTGTCGGCGGCGTAGAACGCACTGTACTCGCCGGCCAGTTCGTAAAGGTAGAGTCCGAGGAAATGCGGCCGGAGGGTGTTGGTGGCGAGCTGGACCGCGTCGGGGAAATGCACGAGCTTGCGCGCCAGCGCGATTTCCTGCGGCGTCTCGGGCGGGGTGGGGACGCCGACGGCGGGTTGGGCGGGATCGAGCCCGGACTTGCGGAAAATACTGCGGATGCGTGCGACGGCGTAGAGGAGGTAGGCGGCGGTGTTGCCCTCAAGGGAAATCATCTTGTCCCACGCAAACACGTAATCGCTCGAGCGGTTTTGGGAAAGGTCGGCGTACTGCACGGAGGCGACGCCGACGACGTCGGCGATGGCGCGCCGCTCCGCCTCCGGGGTCTCCGGGCTGCGCTCACTGACCAGTCGGAAGGCGTGTTCCTGGGCCTCGCTGAGCAGGGCCTTGAGCCGGATGATGCCGCCATCGCGGGTTTTGAGCGCCTTACCGTCCTCCCCGGTCACCGCCCCGAACATGACGTGGTGCAGCTCCGGAGTCCGGTAGTTTTTTGCGGCGAACCATTTCCTGACCGTCAGATAGAGTTGCTCGAAATGGTCGGCTTGGCGGAAGTCGGTCACGATGATGATCCCGTCGGCCTGGAAGTGTTCCATGCGGTAGAGGGCGGTCGCCAAATCGCTGGTGGCGTAGTTGGCCGCTCTGTCTTTTTTTCGGATGAGAAACGGCTGCTTGGCGAATCGCGGATGTTCCGGATGGAAAACCACCACGGCGCCCTCACTTTCCTGCGCGAGGCCGCAGGCCGACAATTCCTGATAGATGCGTTCGGCCTTATCGTTGTAGAAACTCTCCCCCAGCATCACGTCAAACTTGATCCCGAGCTGGTCATAGATCAGCTGAAACGCGGCGAGCGAAACGTCGTTGATCTGTTTCCATATGGCGAGATTCTCTGGGTCTCCTCCTTGGAGCTTCACCAATTCTTGCTGGGCCTCCCCGAGCACGGCGGGGTCGGCTTCGGCAGCCGTATTGCCGAGTTTGTAGAGGCGCTCAAATTCCTCGAGAGGGTCGCTGGTGAGTTGGGTCACGTCGAGGTGGCGTTTATATGCCCAAATAAGTTTGCCGAACTGCGTGCCCCAATCGCCGATATGATTGTCGCGAACCACCTTTGCGCCGCTGAAGGCCAGCAGTCGGCAGATGGCTTCGCCGATCACGGCGGAACGAAGGTGGCCGACGTGCATCTGTTTCGCCGTGTTTGGGGAGGAATAATCGACGACCCAAGTCTGGCCCTGCCGCGCACTGGCCGCGCCGGTTTGCAGGTGCGCCTCCGAGTCATACATCGCAAGCCAGTTGAGCAGGGCGGCGGGCTTGAGCCGGAAATTAATAAACCCCGGCCCGGCCAGGCTCAGGTCAAAATGCGTCTGCAAACCGCCGAGTTGGTCAACGATTTGCTGGGCCAAGGCGCGCGGGTTTTGCTTTTCGCGTTTGGCGAAGGCGAGGGCGCCGTTGGCCTGAAAATCACCGTTGGCCGGATCGGCGACCCGCACCTCGGGTTGAAATCCGCGTTGGGCGAAGCCAAGCTGGGTGGCGACCGTCTTGAGGGCGGCATCGAGGTGACTGGCGACGTTAAAAGGCAGGTCCATCGGGTCATTGAGGAATTGCGCTTGGCTTTGCGCAAGAAGGATTTTTGCGGGTCAATGGTCGACCGCGAGCATCGTTTCTTCGGCCTCTCCGGCGGCGCAAAATTAACCCGTCATAGGACAATTTAGGGCTCGACAAAATCGACAAAACTCTTTGCCTTTGCGAGCTTTGCGCCGCCCGGCGCGAACCCTGCACCCATCTGTGACCTCTATGAGAAAACGTCCTATTCCCACGCGCCGGTTCATCAAACCGTCGTTTACTTCATTGATTGAGAAGAAACGCGACGGCCAAGAATTTACGCAGGAGGAAATTCGTTATATTATCGATTCCACACTGGATGGCGAGATGCCCAAGCACCAGCAGGCTGCGCTCCTGATGGCGATTTTCTTCGCGAATATGTCCGCGCAGGAAACGGCCATCCTCACCGAGGAAATGATGCTTTCCGGTGAGGTTATTGATTTGTCGCACATCGCAAAACCGAAGATCGACAAATATTCCACCGGTGGCGTCGGCGACAAAACCGCCTTGGTGCTCGCCCCGCTCGCGATGGCGAGCGGCGTTGTGGTCCCGATGATGTGCGGCGTCGAACAAGAGTACGTCATCACCACCTTGGAAAAGCTTTCCGCCATCCCCGGTTTCAAGAGCCACATGACGATCCAGCACTTCGTCGACCAGCTGGCCCGCGTCGGCGGCGCGATCGCCGAGCAGAGCCCCGAGCTCGCCCCGGCCGATCAGATTTTCTACAAACTTCGCCTCGAAACCGGCACCATTCCGAGCCTGCCGCTCATCACGGGCAGCGTTCTTTCCAAGAAGCTGGCGGAAGGCGCCGAGGGCTTGGTCATCGATGTCAAGTGGGGTAACGGTTCCTTCATCAAGGACCTCGAGCAGGCCAAACAGCTCGCCCGCTCCATGACCCGCGTTGGCCGTTCCATGAAACGCCGCTGCGTCGCGCTCGTCACCGACATGAACCAGCCGCTGGGCGACACCGTCGGCA
>CAZAOI010000196.1:0-6525 GCA_964486705.1 uncultured Oleiharenicola sp.
ACACACACACACACCACGCGCTGGCGGGCACCCCTCTTCATTGAGGGGATTTCCGAACGCGAAGAATTGCCACCCCTCGATCGAGAGGGGTTGCGCGGTAGCGTCGGGGTGTCTCCGGCCAAGACCCGATCCGTGCTTGGTCGCGAGCGCGCCAGTCGCCTGCAAGCAGGCTCCTACAAACCGGCCACCGATTAGTGAATCAGCCGAACGCCGGAGCCGTCTTCCACCTCAGCTGTCGCGGTGCACGGTGCCGGGCGCGAAAGCGGGCAGGCAGACCGCGATGTACTCGGCCCCTTCCGGGTGCGGCGTGCTGTATTGCACCCATTCGCCCTTCGGGGTGTGCACAGCCTGACCGGCTTTCACCGTCAGGGTTTCCGCCTTGGTCTTCACCTGCAGTTCGCCGCGGAGCACGACCGTGTATTCATCGAACTCGGGCGTCTGACCCGGCTCGACCCAACCGCCGGGACTGCGCATCCGGGCGATGCTGGTGGCGCTGGTCCCGCTGTTGACGCCGCCGAAGAATTCCTCGATCAGCTTGGGTTTGTTGCCGGCGGAGGCGATGACGGTGGGTTTGGTGATAAAGGTGGCCATGGGAAAGTTGAAGGGTGAGGGTCGAGAGTTCAGAGCGACACCGTTGCTGGCTGCTGCCAGTCCGGTGTTTGTCCTGGCCGTCGCCAGGCAAAAAAAACGCCGCGTCGTAAAACGCGGCGTTCGAGTTGAATTAGTAGCGGTAGTGTTCGGGCTTGTAAGGGCCGCCCACCGGGACGCCGAGATATTCAGCCTGCGACTTGGTCAGCTTGGTCAGCTTCGCGCCGATCTTGTCGAGGTGCAGCCGGGCGACTTCCTCGTCGAGGTGCTTCGGCAGACGGTAGACGCCAACCGCGTAGGTATCCTTGTTCTTCCAGAGATCGAGCTGCGCGAGCGTCTGGTTGGTGAAGCTGTTCGACATGACGAACGACGGATGGCCGGTGGCGCAGCCGAGGTTCACCAGCCGACCCTCGGCGAGCATATAGATGCTGTTCCCCTTCGGGAAGGTATAGAGATCATACTGCGGCTTGATGTTGATCCGCTTCGCGTCGGAGGTGTTGAGCCGGTCAATCTGGATCTCATTGTCGAAGTGGCCGATGTTACAGACGATGGCCTGGTCCTTCATCTTGCGCATATGCTCGAGCGTGATGATGTCCTTGTTGCCGGTCGTGGTGACGTAGATGTCGGCGGTGCCGAGGGTGGACTCGATCGTGTTGACCTCAAAGCCCTCCATCGCGGCCTGCAGGGCGTTGATCGGGTCGATCTCGGTCACAATGACGCGGGCGCCGAAGCCCTTGAGTGAAAAGGCCGAACCCTTGCCGACGTCGCCGTAACCGCAAACGCAGGCGACCTTGCCTGCGATCATGACGTCCGTGGCGCGCTTCAGGCCGTCCGCGAGCGACTCGCGGCAGCCGTAGAGATTGTCGAATTTCGACTTGGTGACCGAGTCGTTGACGTTGATGGCGGGCACGCGAAGTTTGCCCTTCTCCATCATCTGGTAGAGGCGGTGGACGCCGGTCGTGGTCTCTTCGGAAACTCCGCGCCATTCCTTGGCGATGTTGGTCCAGCGCTTCGGGTCCTCTTTGTGGACGCGCTTGAGGAGGTTCTTGATGACCTGCTCCTCGTGGGAGCCGGACGGAGAGTTGACCCAGTCGCTGCCCTCTTCGAGCTCGCAACCCTTGTGAATGAGCAGGGTCACGTCGCCGCCGTCGTCGACGACGAGCTGCGGGCCCTTGTTGCCGGGAAACGTAACTGCCCGGAGCGTGAGATCCCAATATTCCTCAAGCGTCTCGCCCTTCCAGGCGAAGACCGGCGTGCCGGTCGCGGCGATCGCGGCGGCGGCATGATCCTGGGTCGAGAAAATATTGCAGGAGGCCCAGCGCACGTCGGCGCCGAGGGCCTTGAGCGTTTCAATGAGGACGGCGGTCTGGATCGTCATGTGCAACGAGCCGGTGATGCGCACGCCGCCGAGCGGCTGCTTGGCCCCGAACTTTTTGCGAACGGAGACGAGGCCGGGCATCTCATGCTCGGCGACAGAGATTTCTTTGCGGCCCCACGGGGCGAGCGAGATGTCTTTGACGTGGTAGTTGGTGGCCGCGGGTTTGCGCGGGGATTTTGAGACTTTGGCCATGGAAATGAGAACTGAAGGATTAAAGGAAGAGTGAGGGTGAAAAGGAGGTGGACGCTTACTTCACCGCCGCCTGGAGGGCGGCGACTTTGTTCGTCTGCTCCCACGGCATGCCGGCTTTGCCGAAATGGCCGTAGTTCGTCGTCGCCCGGTAGATCGGACGGAGCAGATCGAGCTGCTTGACGATCTCGGCGGGCTTGAAACCAAAAACCTTGGTCACGGCCTTGGCGATTTTCTCGTCGGAAACTTTGCCCGTGCCCATCGTGTCCACATAGACACTGACCGGATCGGGATGGCCGATGGCATACGCCACCTGCAACTCGGCGAGGTCGGCGAGGCCGGCCGCCACGATGTTCTTGGCCACCCAACGGCACATATAGGCCGCCGAACGATCAACCTTGGATGGATCCTTGCCCGAAAAAGCGCCGCCGCCGTGCCGGCCCCAGCCACCGTAGGTATCGACGATGATTTTCCGGCCGGTGAGGCCGGAGTCACCTTGCGGCCCGCCAACGACAAAACGGCCGGTCGGATTGATCAAAAATTGCGTCTTGGCCGTCAGCATGCGCGCCGGAATGACCTTCCGAATCACATTCTCGATCAGATAGCTCTCGATCTGCGCATGCTCGACGGCGGCCGTGTGCTGGGTGGAAATGACCACATTTTCCACCGCGACCGGACGGTCGTTTTCGTAGCGAATGGAAACCTGCGACTTGGCGTCCGGGCGGAGCCAGTCGACCTTGCCGCTCTTGCGCAACTGCGTGAGCTTGCGACCGAGACGGTGCGCAAACATCACCGGCGTCGGCATGAGCTCGGGCGTTTCGTTGCACGCGTAGCCGAACATGAGGCCTTGGTCCCCCGCTCCCTGCTCTGCCGTCTTCTTGCCTTTGACCTTCTTCGCGTCGACGCCTTGCGAAATATCCGGCGACTGCCGCGTCAGGTAGTTGTTAATAAAAACCGAGTCCGCGTGGAAAACATCGTCACTATTGGTGTAGCCGATGTCGCGGATCGCGGCGCGGACAATCGCCTCATAATTGAGGTTCGCCCGGGTGGTGATCTCGCCGGCGAGAATGACCATGTTGGACTTCACCATGGTTTCGCAGGCCACACGACTGGTGCGGTCCTGCGCAAGGCAGGCGTCCAGCACGCTGTCGGAAATGAGATCGGCTACTTTGTCGGGGTGACCTTCACCGACCGACTCGGAAGAAAAAACGAAGGATTTTGCCATAAATGTTTTGGTAAAGAAGGGAGGTTGGATCGGGCGGGCAAGCAAAATATCAACATATCCGTATTTTATGATACGTATATTCTGGCTGGATGCTTATCCGCTTAATTTTGAGGGCAATGGGTCGATAAAGGGGCTGATGCCGGTCCTGGAAGCAATCACTGAGGTCAAAAACATCCTGAAGAATCGAAAGATTCTCCTCGTTGATGATGATCGGCTGAATCTCCGAATACTTGCGGGAATTCTTAAGCCGGAGGGCGTCCAGATTGCCACGGCTGACTCGGGGGAAGCCGCCATCGAGGCCTACGCCCGCTTCCTGCCCGATCTCGTCCTCATGGATGTCGTCATGCCCGGCATCACCGGATTTGAAGCCTGTCGCCGCCTCAAACAGATTCATGCGGAGGCCTGCGCGCCGGTGATCTTCATCACGGCCAAAACTGAACAAGAGGACGTGGTGGAAGGCTTGGAAGCCGGCGGCGTGGACTATCTGCCCAAGCCCATTCGCCAGCGGGAGGCCCTGGCGCGAATCCGGATCCATCTCGAAAATCGAGTGCTGCTGGAAGAGCAGAATAAACTCGTGGAGAAATTGAACCGCGCCGACGCCGCCAAAAATCGCTTCCTCGGCATGGCGGCCCACGATCTCCGCAACCCGCTCGTTTCGATCCGGGGCCTGACCGAATTTCTTTCCGATGGAACCGTCGGCCCGTTGACTCCGGATCAACTCGACCTCGTCAGCACCATCCACGACGCCAGCCAATCCATGCTGACGATGGTCAACGAACTGCTCGACCTCGCGGTCATCGAATCCGGAGTCCTGCACTTGAATCTGCAGCCGACCTCCCTCGAGACCCTGCTCGTGAACTCCGTCAATCTGGCCAATCTGCAGTCGGCCAAAAAAGGCACGGTCATCCACTTTGCCAATGACACCGCCCACCCCAAAGTCGTCATCGACGGGGAAAAAATCAAGCAGGTGATCGACAACCTGCTCAGCAACGCGGTCAAGTTCTCCCCGCCCAACTCCACGGTGCGCGCCCGCATCGAACTCAGCGCGGGGCAGATCAAGGTCGCGGTGCGGGACCAGGGTCCGGGCATCCCCCCGGATGAAAAAGGGAAACTCTTCCAGGATTTCGGCCGGACATCCGTGAAGTCCACGGCGGGAGAGAAAAGCACGGGATTGGGTCTGGCCATCTGTAAGAAGCTGGTCGAAGCTCACCAAGGCTCGATCGGGTGCGAAAACGAACCCGACGGTGGCTGCACCTTCGCGTTTTCCCTTCCTTTGGCCCCATGACTTTCTCCGGCAAAATCCTCCTCGTTGATGACGAGGCGCATATTCGCAAGTTCGTCGGATTAATCCTCAAGAAACTCTGCACGCCGACGATTTTCGAGGCCCCCGACGGCCTCGTCGCCCTGTCGATTTATGCGCAGGAAAAGCCGGACCTGATCCTGCTCGACGTCAACATGCCGCATCTCGACGGACTGCAGACGCTGGCGCGGCTGCGCGAAATCGCCCCCGAAGCCAATGTCGTCATGCTGACCTCGCTGGCCAACCGGCAGACGGTGGAGGACAGCGCCCGGCTGGGGGCACTGGCCTACATCCGCAAAGACACGCCCCGGGAGGAAATCGCCGCCCAGCTCCAGGACGTCATCGAGGATATTTTTGGCACGGACGCCCCCGCCACCCCTGACTTGAAACTCCCATGAGTGCCCCCGCCAACAACCTCCCCAACGAGTCCGCGCTTCCGCTCGGCCTCACTGAGGTCCGCTACTCCCTGCCGGTCTTATTGGCGGAAGTGCAGGCCGAACGCCGCGCCCCGGCTTACGCCAGCGAACAGCTGGAACAAGTCGAAATCGGCAAGCTTTTCCAAAGAAACCGCCCCAACCGTGCCGCTCGAAACAAACAATAGCGAATTCCTGCGGCTCGTTCGCGAGTTGCCCTCATTCGACTTCGGCGTCGAACTCGATGCGGCGGGCGAAAAACACGGCGCCGGCACGCTGGCGCATATGCAGGCGCTCATCGACCTCAAGCTGCTGACCCGGGACGAAGCCTGCCGCCAATGGGCCAATTCCATCGGCATCGCCTACGTCGACGTGCTGGCCTCGGGCATCATGGACGAGGCGGTGGAAAAAATTCCGACGGAAATTGCCCAAAAAGCCAAGGCGATCGGGCTCTACATCATCGACGGCATTCTCACCGTGGCCATGGCCACACCCACGGACGCCGACCTCATCCGCCGGTTGCAGCAGATTGCCCAGCTCCCGATCAGCCCGGTCTTCAGCCTCACCTGCGAAATCGAGGACGCGATCTCGATTCACTACAGCACGGAAAAAACCCTGACCGACAGCCTCGCGGACCTCGAAAAGGACACCATCTTCAACCAGCCGGATCTCGGTGATGACCGTCTGGCCTTGGTCGCCGAGTCCGAGTCCATGATCCGGGTGGTGGATGGAATCATCTATTTTGCCCTGCGGGAGCGCGCGAGCGACATCCACATTGAACCGCTGCTGAGCCGCACGCGCATCCGCTTCCGGGTCGACGGCATGATGCGCGAAGTAATCACCTTTCCCCGCAAGCTCCATCGGTCGGTCATCACGCGCCTGAAGATTCTCTGCGGAGTGAACATCTCCGAGTCCCGCTTCCCGCAGGACGGACGCTTCTCGGTGGCCATCGGCACCAACAACGCGGACTTCCGCTTCTCCTGTATTCCCACCGTCAATGGGGAAAAGGCCGTCATCCGCGTCCTCGCCTCGACCGGCCGGAAATCGCTCCTGACGCTGGAAAAGATGCTCGTGTCCCAGCCGATCTTGCAGCCCTTCAAACGGCTGATCCAGAGCCCGAGCGGGATCCTGTTTGTCACCGGTCCCACCGGGTCCGGCAAGACCACGACGCTTTACTCGGCCCTCAACGAAATCAACACCCCGGGCGTCAACATCACGACCATCGAGGACCCGGTTGAAATGCAGCTGGCGGGGGTGAGTCAGAGCCAGGTAAACGCCCATATCGATCTGAAATTCTCCATACTGCTGCGTTCGTTTCTGCGGCAGGATCCCGACGTCATTCTCATCGGCGAAATCCGCGACCTGGAGACAGCCAAGATCGCCACCGAAGCAGCCCTCACCGGGCATCTGGTCCTCGCCACCCTGCACACCA
>CAZAOI010000197.1:0-6521 GCA_964486705.1 uncultured Oleiharenicola sp.
AACGAAAGGAAAGGGGCATGGTGGATTTGATCAAATGCCCCGGAGCTTGCTCCGGGGATCTTTACACCAGGAAGCCTCAATTGAAACGCGGCGGGCGCGAAGGACGCAGAGTGAAGCCCGAGTTCGCTGGTATTCTATTGAGACTCGCCCATTAGGCTGAAAGCCCGATGCGTGAGGTAGGGCGGAGCAGCCCGCTCCGCGCGCGGGGATTTGACAGCGGGGCCGTGGCCGGAGATGCTGCCGGTCCTTTTGCCATGTCCGACCTCACAAATTTTGATCCGGTAGAAACTGCGATTCAGACGATCGCCGCCGGCGGCGTCGTGATTGTGACCGACGATGAGGACCGCGAGAACGAGGGCGATCTCGTGATGGCGGCCGAAAAGGCCACCCCAGAACTTGTGAACCTGATGATCCGCCACGCGCGCGGACTCATCTGCGTGCCGATGACCGAGCCGCAGCTGAAGCGGCTCGGGATCAACCCGATGGTCCAGCAGAACCGCGAGGCGCACCGCACCGCCTTCACCGTGTCGGTGGATGCGGCGGAGGGCATCACGACGGGCATCAGCGCGTTTGATCGGGCGCGCACGATCAAGTTGCTGGCCGATCCCGTGACGCGGTCCGACGATCTCGTGCAGCCCGGACATATTTTTCCGCTCTGTGCCCGGCCCGGCGGTGTCTTGGAACGGGCGGGGCACACCGAGGCCGCGGTGGATTTGGCGGCCCTCGCGGGTCTCAGTCCCGCCGCGGTCATCTGCGAGGTTCTCAACGACGACGGGACGATGGCCCGGTTGCCCGAATTGGTGGCTTTCAAGCGCCAGCATCGCCTGCCGCTGGTCTCGATCTCCGCACTGATCGAATACCGGCACCGGCGCGAGCAATTGGTCGAATTGGTGGCGCAGCGACCGTTCGCCTCGGAATACGGCGAATTTCAGCTGCACATTTTCCGCAGCAAAGTGGATGGGCGGCACCACCTGGCGTTTTGCAAGGGCCAGCTCGATGCCTCCCCGACACTGGTGCGGGTGCACACCGAGAATCTCCTGAGCGATGTCTTTCACGCTAATGGGATGGATAGTCACCGCTCGCTCATGGCGTCATTGGAGCATGTGGCCAAGGCTGGTCACGGTGTCATTGTCTACATGGAGCAAACCGGCCGGATGCAAACGGCCCTGCTCGGCGACGGCAAGCCGGGCGGCGGGCCCGCGAATTTGCGCGATTATGGCATCGGCGCCCAGATCCTCACCGCGTTGGGCCTGAGCAAAATCCGGCTGATGGCGCATTCGCCGCGCCGGGTGGTGGGCCTGGACGGCTACGGGATTGAAATTGTGGAGCAAATCCACGTGTGAGATTTAGGTTGCGACTGGGGTCGCGACCGTTCCTTTCTGCCTTCAACCCGCCATGAGTCTCTCCAGCCCGCCGCCGATCTCGATCAAAGGTGCCCCGTTTTCCATCGGCATTGTGGCGGCGCGCTATAATCCTTCCCTCGTGGACGCCCTGTTGGAGTCGGTCGTAACGCAGCTTACGGCCGCTGGGGTGAAGGCAAAACGCATCACGGTCGTCCGGGTGCCTGGTTCGCATGAAATCCCCGTGGCGGCCCAATGGCTGGCGCAGGGCGGCCGGCGCGACTGTGTGGTCGCGCTGGGGGTGCTGATCGCCGGGGACACCAACCACCACGAAATGGTGGGGCAGAGCGTTTCGCACGCCTTGCAGCAAGTGGCTCTCGCCACCCGCACGGCGGTGATCAATGGTGTGATCGTGGCCAATAATCTCACGCAGGCGGAAGCCCGGTGCCGCGGTGCCCTCAACCGCGGCGCGGAATTTGCCCGCGCCGCCCTCGAAATGGCGGCGTGGCGGCGCGCCTTCGCCCGAAAATCATGACCAGCCAATTCACCCAGCGCCGGGAGTGCCGCGCCGCCGCCTTTCAATATCTCTACGCGTGGAGCGTCAATCAGCCCGCCAGTCTGAACGAGGACTTGCGGCTGTTTTTTGAGCACCTGGAGAAACCGCGCGACCACTACGCCTTTGCCGAGGAACTGATCCACGGTGCGATCGAGCATCAGGCGGAGCTCGACGGTCACATCAAGGCGCTCGCGCACAATTGGGAGTTTGAGCGCATCGCCAAGATCGACCTCGCCATCCTGCGGTTGGCGATGTTCGAGATGTTGCATCGCAAGGATATCCCGCCCGTCGTCTCGATCAATGAGGCGATCGATCTCAGCAAACTATACTCCAGCGCCGACGCCAAGCGCTTCATCAACGGCGTGCTGGACCGGATGAAGGATAAACTGGGGCGCGACTTGCGCAAACCGTCCACCGAGTGATTTGTCGCCCCCGCATGCCGCAAAGCCCTGCGAACACGGCCCGGAATTTTAGCGGGCCATCGCGTTGGTAGCAGGTGTTTTTGCCGTGTTTTCGCTCTTCAGAAAATTCAAGGCCGGCCTGGCCAAGACGGTCTCGGCGATCGCAGCGACGACGCACGGGCTGTTCGGGGGGCGGAAGATCGATCCGGCCTCGTTGGAGGAGTTAGAGGAGGCGCTCTACACCGCGGATTTCGGCGTCGAGACCACGACGGAGATTTTGGAGGAAATAAAAATCGCCTACCGGAAAGATCCCGAGCTGAAAGGACAACAGGCGGCGGTCATCGGCGCGGCGGTGTTGCGGCGGGTTCTTGCGGGGGCCGAGGGAAAGCTGGAGGGCGGAGCCCGCCCGCCGGGCAACCCTCAAGTCATCTGCATGATCGGCGTCAACGGCTCGGGCAAAACCACCACGACGGCCAAGCTGGCGCACAAGCTCAAGGGCGACGGCCAGTCGGTGATCGTGGCCGCGTGCGATACGTTTCGCGCGGCCGCCGTGGAACAGTTGAGAAGTTGGACGGACCGACTCGGCATCGAACTCGTCGCGAGCCACACGGGGGCAGACGCGGCGGCGGTGGCGTTTGACGCCTGGCGGGCGGCCCAGGCGCGGGGTCAGGACTGGCTGATCGTCGACACGGCCGGCCGGTTGCATACAAAAGGTAATCTGATGGAGGAGCTGGCGAAAATCCGCCGGGTGCTGCAAAAAAACGATCCGGCCGCGCCGCAGCACCGCTGGCTCGTGGTGGACGGCAGTCTGGGCGCGAATTCCATCGAGCAGGCCAAGGTGTTTCACCAGAGCTTCGGACTGACCGGATTGGTGGTGACGAAACTCGACGGCACCAGTCGCGGCGGCGCCCTCGTTGGTATTTACCGGCAGTTGAAAATTCCGATTTATTTCATCGGCTTGGGTGAACAACCGGATGATCTGCAGCCGTTTTCCGCCGAGAATTATGCACGGGCCGTCTTCGGCTTGGAGGGCTGAGGGAGCCGCCGGTCCATTGCCGCCGAAGCCTCGGGAGTGCTGGTCAGCCTGGCCTGGGGGGAGCGAACTCGGCGGTGACGCCTGGAAAAAATTCTGGTTGCGATGAAAATCGCGGTGCCTGAAAAGAAGGCATGAAAGCCTTTCTTTTGTGCATGCTCGGGGTGGTTGTTTGCGCCGTGCCGGCACGGGCTGAGGACGCTTTCTCCCGGCGGTTGACGGCGGAGCAACTTAGATCAGCCGGGCTTGATCAATTGACGCCTGCGCAGCTCGCGGCGTTGGATGCCTTGGTCAGAGCCGATCGGGTGCAAGGCGTCGCGCAACAGAAGGAAAAAACCCGGGCGGAACTGCGCGCCGAGGTGAAGGCCGAAGTGAAGGCTGAGGCCACCCAGCAGGCGCGGGTCGAGGTGCGCAAGGAGATGCAGCAGGAGCGGGAGAACGAGACGCGCATTCTCGGCAAAATCGTGGGGAAATTCAGCGGCTGGGAGGGAGCAACCCAGTTTAAATTGGAGAACGGACAGGTCTGGCGCCAGAATGAGCCGGGGGTGTATTACACGAAGCCGGTCGATTCCCCGGCCGTACTGATCGAGAAAGTTTACGGCAGCTGGCGCCTCTACGCCCAGGATGGCGGCTGGGTGCGTGTCGTCCGGATCAAATAACCCGATCAACCCGGGGATTCGCGGGACCTTAATAAAGGTCTTTTTGTCGCTCCAGTCGGAGCGCAATCGATGGTTACATGATCGCGTTAATCTTACTTTTGAAAACAAGGGTAAGAGGTTACGAAAACGGGGCTCGCCGGCGTTTGACTGGCCCGTTGTGCGCTGGCGAGCCCTAATCTTTCAGTGATATCGGAGAGAGAGCAAAGAAGGCGCGGACGCAGTCCGCGCCTTCTGAATTTAGCCGGTCAGGGGGCGATCAGCGCACGCCGCACATCAGTTTCTTCAACCACGGGACCAACGCAAACAGGACCAGCGTGAAGGCGCCCACCGCCAGGGCCTGGTGCAGGAAGAACGTGGCGAGCTGATCAGGGTTGTCGCTCTTGAAGTCGCCGGCCAGGACTCCGGCCAGTTTGTTGCCCAGAGCTGCGGCCAGAAACCAGATGCCCATGACCATGCCAAGCAGTCGTGGCGGTGCGAGCTTGGTCATCGTGGAGAGGCCAACGGGGCTGAGGAGCATTTCGCCGACCGTCTGCAGAAAGAAAAGACCCACGAGCCAGAGGGGGCCGATTTTTCCTTCGGCCGTGAGCTTGGCCGCCGGCACCATCAGAACAAAGGAGAAAGCGACGAAAAGCAGGCCAAGGGCAAATTTCAAGGGACTCGACGGCTGCTTCGGCCCGAGCCGGATCCAGAGAAAGGCAAAAACCGGTGCGAGCAAGATGACCCAGATCGAGTTGACCGACTGCCACCACGAAGATGGGAAGGCGAAACCGAGGATTTCATTGCGCGTCAGCTGGTCGGCGAACAGCGAAATGGTCGAACCGGTTTGTTCGAAGATGGCCCAAAAAACTTCCGCGGCGAAGAAGAACACGAGAATCGCGGCGAGGCGCTTGCTTTCGACGTCGGGCTTGAAGGCGAAGAACAAGATCGCGGCGATTTGCAGGGCGAAAAGGACGTAGACCAAGGCCGGGTAGGTGTCGCAGGCCTTCATTGCAGCGATCAGGACGAGTGAGCTCACAGCGACGACGGCCAGCTTGCCCCATGGGCGCGAACCGTCGGCTTCGGGAGCGGGTGCGTGACCCACGTGGGCGAGCCGCTCGCGTTGCAGAACATACATGATCAGGCCGAACGTCATGCCCACGCCGGCGGCGGCGAAACCCCAGTGCCAGCTGTGCAGCGGATTCAGGCCCCAAGCGGCGAGCTGGTTTTTCCAGCCTTCGCTCTGCGCGAGCCAGCCGGTCACCAGCGGGGCGATGAATGCGCCGAGGTTGATGCCCATGTAGAAAATCGAGAAACCCGCGTCGCGTCGCTCGTCGGCCGGCTGGTAGAGGCTGCCGACCATGGTCGAGATGTTCGGCTTGAGCAGCCCGGTGCCGATGGTGATGAGGACGAGGCCGGTGAAGAAGGTCAGCTCGGAGTTCATGGCCAGGGTGAAGTGGCCGCAGGCGATGATGATGCCGCCGAACAGTACGGCCCGGCGCGCGCCGATAAAGTTGTCCGCGATGAAGCCGCCCAGGATCGAGAGCAGGTAAACGCTCATCGTGTAGGTGCCGTAGATGTCGGCGGCCTGTTTGGTTTCATAGCCCATGCCGCCTTCGGCGGTCGTCTTCACCATGAACAGGATGAGCAGGGCCCGCATGCCATAGTAGGAAAAACGCTCCCACATTTCGGTGAAGAACAGGGTGGTGAGGCCGCGGGGATGTCCGCCGAGTCCACCGGTATCGATGAAGGAAGACGCGGAGATCCCGGCGGGGGGGGTATTTTGGCGGTTCATTAGCGAGTGAGTCGGGCGAGGAACCTCCGGGAGTGCAAGCGCACACGTTCGGGGCAGCGCGAGGTGGACACGGCGCTGCTCGCCGGCCTAGGCTGAGCTTTCATGCCGCAGACCATCGCCATTCTTTACGCCACGGTTTCCGGCAACGCCGAGGCGCTGGCCCACCTTGCCGGGGAGCGGTTGCAGGCCGCGGACCGTGTGATCGCGGTGGAGAATGTGGCAGAGTTCCCCGCCGATCGCCTGCGGGCCGCGGACATCGCTTTGATTATCGCGAGCACCTGGGGCGAAGGGGCGCCACCACCGGATGCGGTGGAATTTTGCCTGGCGTTGCAGGAACATGAAGCCCGGCCGCTGCCGCATCTCCGGTTTGCGGTCTTCGCTCTTGGTTCGTCGAATTATCGGGATTTCTGCGGGTGCGGCCGGCGGATCGACGAGAATCTCGCGAAATGCGGCGCGGTGAGGCTGCTGCCGTGTACCGAGAGCGACACGAAGTTCAAGGCCAAGTTTGAAGCGTGGCTCGGCCGGGTGGAGGCCGGGTTGTGAGTGGCGCGCGCGGATGGTGGCGCCACCGCCGGTCGGCGAAACGGTGATCGAGGAAGCCGAGGTTCGCGCGGTGCGGGGCATAGGCCCGCGCCGGGTGAATATCACTCTGCCGCCGGGTAACGACCGGGACCGAACCCGGCCCTATCCACTGCTCACCGCCTTGGACGGGCTGACCATGTCGCAATAGCGGTTGCACCAGACGCTGAGTGAACTGGTAC
>CAZAOI010000198.1:0-6509 GCA_964486705.1 uncultured Oleiharenicola sp.
CGCCAGGTTTGCCCAGAAACCCGAGATCGCGGAACCAGTCGATGTAGCGCGCCGGCCACGTGCCGTAGGCGATGAAACCGCGATTGGTCAGACCTCCCGTCGAGGGTGGTTCGTCGGGGCCGACCTTGTCGCCGGGATGATGCCCGCGCGCGTAGATGTGCATTTCGACATTCGGAATGTCGGCGTGCAGCATCGCGGCAAAATACTCGTCGGCCCAGATCGCATGGATGCGATCGCCCCAACCGGCACAGGTGATGAAGGCCGGCGGGGTGTCGCGCGGAATCGGTGGCGTGCCGCCGCGGGTGAAAGGCGACGGACCCGGGTAGATGATGCCGGCGAAATCGGGTCGTGAGGAGATCTTCGCAAGGGGGTTCTCCGGCGCGTCGTTCTTTGTGTCGAATGCGTCCCAACTGATTGCCGCGGCGGCCGCGAGCTCGGCGCCGGCCGAGAAGCCCATGATGCCGATCTTGGCGGGGTCGAGTTTCCACTCCTTGGCGTAGGCGCGCACGAGCTTGATGGCCTGCAGGGCGTCGTTGACCCCGTCGGTCTTCGGCTCGTAGCCGTCGCTGCGCAGGCGGTTCCGCAGGATGACCGTGCTGACGCCGTGACTGGCGAAAAACGGGACGAAGTCCGCACCCTCGGGGCCGACGTTGAGCGTGCGGTGTCCGCCGCCCGCGGCCAGGATGATCACGGCGCCGGTGTTGAGCGCGCCGTTGCCGGGGTGGAACTCGATGGACGGATTGTGAATGTTGACCACGTACCCGATCGAGCCCGGCCCCCAGAGCACGTATTGCTCAGCCTCTTTCACGCGGGCCTGGTTCACGTAGGTCGAGCCGGTCGGATAGAGCGGAATCACCACGCCGCCAGGGAGAATGGACTGCGGCGCATAGGACGCATCGGTCTGCGGGCCGGGAGCAGGCACGCGCTGCGGCGCCGGCAGCGGCAACCGAACCGCGGGAGCGGGGACGGTTGGCGTCGCGACGGGCTCAGCCGCGTGAACCGGAATAACGGCAGCGAGCAGACCAAGGGAAATCAAGCCGGGCAGCAGTCGGATCGTGGACAATCTCATGGGCAAAGGGGTTGAGGAGCTCGCGCAGGTTGGCGGGTTGGGCGGCGGTTGTCTACGGCGTGTTTTCAAAAATACCCTAAATTGGCCGTGGAAAATGCGGGAGGAGCTTTATGCCCCGACTCTGCCTATGTTGCCGTCATACCGTCGGGGCATAAAGCCCCTCCTCCATTTAATCCACTGAACGGTGGTCGCCGGTTTCCCAGCCGCCGCGGAGGCGGCGCGACTGGCCCTGGGTTCGCAGCCGCGAACAACAGGACACACCGGCGACAGGCGTCGATGGGGACATCGACGCCCACCTTAGACCACCGGAAACTTACCGACCGCTCCGGCGTTTTTGCTTCGGAGACAGAATTCAAAACGAGAGGTTGCAATCCGTCGTCTGACAAATTTTTCTCATTGCCGATACCCCCTCGCATGTCCCCGGGCCTGAAATTTTCACTGTGCGTCCTGCTCCTGCCAGCTGTGCTCCGTGCCGCCGAGACGCCCCTGCCCACCTTCAAAAAGGACATCGAGCCGCTCCTGGACCAGCACTGCTATGACTGCCACGGCTTCGGCCACCAGAAAGGTGGCGTGACTCTGGACGAATTTGCCGACAACACCTCGCAGCACGACCCCACGCTCTGGCTGCGCGTGTTGAAGAACGTCCGGTCCGGCATCATGCCGCCGGCTGACGAACCGCGCCTGCCTCCCGAGAAGGTGGAAAAGCTCATGACCTGGATCAAGCGCGAGGCGTTCGACCTGGATCCGATCCACCCCGACCCGGGTCGCGTCACACTCCGGCGGCTCAACCGCGTGGAATACCGCAACACCATCCGCGAACTCATCGGCGTGGACTACGACACGCAGAAGGAATTCCCGCCGGACGACACCGGTCAGGGCTTCGACAACCTCGGCGACGTCCTGACGATCTCGCCGCTGCTGCTGGAGCGTTACCTCGACTCGGCGCAGACGATCATCGGCGGGACTGTACCCACCAAGCCGCTGCTCGTGCCCGAAAATCCCCTGCCCGGCCGGCTATTCAAGGTCGTACCCGGCTCCGCACCGGTGGACGCTCCGACCGCAAGCGGTACCACCGCCACCGCGACCGCGCCCGTCTACCAGCGGCCACTGCCCAAGATCGCCGGCAACGGCCTCGATCTCAGCTATTACACCCCGGTCACAGTTGCGACCAGCCACCGGGCGGAGCACGCCGGCAGCTACCAGCTCGGCATCAACCTTCGCACGGTTGAAACCTACGTCGACGACCAGTTCGACCTGAACCGCTGCCGCCTGGTCTTCCGGGCCGATGGCGAGACCCTGCTCGACCAGGAGTTTGTGCGCGAAGGGGACAAGACCTTTGAGTTCAACTATGACCGCACGTGGCAACCGGGTGAGCACCAGCTGAGCCTGGAAATCCATCCGGTCGGCCCGGACCGGGAGCAAAAGCGCCAGCTGCGACTCCGCGTGAACGCGGTCACGGTGCGCGGACCGTTCGCACCGGAATACTGGGTGCCGCCGAAGGACTATGCCAAATATTTCCCGCGGCCGGTGCCGACAGGAGCTTCCGCGCGGCGGGCCTACGCCGCGGAATTGCTGGGCGGGTTTGCCACCCGGGCGTTCCGCCGCCCCGTGGATGCCGAAACCACCGACCGCTTGGTGACGCTGGCAGAGAATATTTTCACCCAGCCGGACAGCACCTTCGAGGCCGGTGTGGCGCAGGCCATGGTGGCCGTGCTGGCCTCGCCACGGTTCATCTTCCGCAAGGAGGAAACCGAGGCCCCGCGCCCCGGCCAGCTGCATCCGTTCGTCGACGAATATGCGCTGGCGTCGCGGCTGTCGTATTTTTTCTGGTCGTCCATGCCGGACGCCGAGCTTTTCCGTCTGGCCGGAGCGAACCAGTTGCGCGCCCAGCTCCCGGCGCAGCTTGCGCGCATGCTCGGCGACCCGCGGGCCCAGGAGTTTGTCCGCAATTTCACGGGCCAGTGGCTGGAGGCGCGCGATGTCAGCCATGTGCAGATCAACGCCCTCGCCGTGCACCTGCGCGATCACCCCGATCCGGCGGTGGAACAGGCGCAGGAAACGTTCCGGCGCATCAACCGCATTGCGGAGGAAAAGCGGACGCCGGCCGAGCAGAAAGAATTGGCCGGGGCGCGAAAGACGTTTTTTGCGACGGAACGCACACCCAGGCCACGGTTGACCGAAGCCCTGCGCGAGGCGATGCGGCAGGAAACCGAGCTGGTCTTCGCCCACATCCTCAAAGAGGACCGCAGCCTCGTCGAGCTGATCGAAAGCGATTACACCTTCCTCAACGAAGACCTCGCCAAGCACTATGACATCACCGGGGTCACCGGCCCCGAAATGCGCAAGGTCACGCTGCCGCCGGACAGCCCCCGCGGCGGCGTGCTCACGCAGGGCACAGTGCTCACCGTCACCTCGAACCCCACGCGCACCTCGCCGGTGAAGCGCGGCGTGTTCATCCTCGATGCGATCCTCGGTACGCGCCCGCCACCTCCGCCGCCGAACATTCCGGCATTGGAAGACGCCGCCAGCCCGGAGCAACTGAGCAAGATGACCCTGCGGGAGACCCTCGCCCTGCACGCCAGCGACAAGCTGTGCGCCTCCTGCCACAGCCGCATGGACCCGCTGGGGCTGGCGCTGGAAAACTTCAACGCCCTCGGCAGGTGGCGCGACCAGGAGCTCAACCAGCCCATCGAGACCGCCGGCAAACTCATCACCGGCGAATCTTTCGCCAACATCCGCGAACTGAAGCGCATCCTCGCCACCTCCCACCGCCAGGATTTCTATTATTGCCTCAGTCAAAAGCTGCTCACCTACGCCCTCGGCCGCGCGCTCGACTATTACGACACCGAGACGCTGGACCAGCTCGTCGCGCAGCTGGAGGCGTCCGGCGGCCGCCCGTCTGCACTCTTGCAAGGCATCGTGAGTTCCGCACCCTTCCAGCAGCGCCGCCAGACCGGAGAACCGGCCGTAGCGGCCCGTTCCACCACCCCGCCCGCGTCCGGACAACCCGCCACCAGCGTCAACGCCCTATGAAGACACCCGCCGACACCGCCAAGGAAAAGCATTTTCCCGCGCTGAGCCGGCGCCACTTTCTGCGCGGCCTCGGGGCCTGTGTCGCATTGCCCGCGTTTACCTCGCTCACCCCGGCCCGCCTGCTGGCCGCCGCCGGCGCCGCCCAGCTAGCGACGACCGCCACCGGTGCCCCGCTCCGTACGGCGTTTGTCTTTTTCCCGAATGGCGCGATCCCCAGCCGTTGGTGGCCGACGGGCGGCGAGACAGATTTCAACCTGGGCACCACGCTGCAGCCGCTGGAATCTATCCGCCACCAGGTGCAGGTGCTGGGTGGTCTCGCCCATGCCAACGCCAATCCCGGCAACGACGGCGGCGGTGACCACGCGCGCGGCAACGGCGTTTTCCTGACCGGTGTCCGCATCAACAAGAGCGCGACCGACATCCGCGCCGGCATTTCCATCGACCAGGTGATCGCCCGGGAGGTCGGCCACCTGACGCGCTTCCCGTCCCTGGAGCTTTGCTGCGACGCGACCCGGAAGTCCGCCGACTGCGACTCGGGCTATTCGTGCGCCTACCAGTACAACATTTCCTGGCAGTCCGCGACGACCCCGCTGACACCCGAGGGGAATCCCCGCCTCGCCTTTGAGCGGCTCTTCGGTGCGGGCGCGCACGGCGATCGCGCGGCCAACGCCCAGCGGCGCATGATGGACCGGCGCTCCGTGCTTGATTTCGTGATGGCCGACGCCCGCACCATGCAGCGCCGGATGGCCACCACGGACCGCGAAAAACTCGACCAGTACCTCACGGGCATTCGCGAGGTGGAAAAACGCATCCAGCAGGCCGAGCGGTTCGGACCCGGCGTCGATCCCAAGCAACCCACGCCCGCGGGGATCCCCATCCGGCACGCCGAATATGTCACCTTGATGTACGACCTCATGCTGCTCGCATTCCAGACCGACTCCACCCGCGTGGCCTCCTTCGTGCTGGGTCACGATGGCGACAACCGTTCATTCAGCGAAATCGGCATCACCGAGGGCCATCACGATCTTTCCCACCACCAGAACAACCCGGAGCGCATCGACAAGGTGGCCCAGATCGACCGGTGGTACGTCGAGCAGTTCGCCAATTTTCTTGGGCGGATGGATCGCACGCCCGATGTCGACGGCCACTCGCTGCTGCACAATTCGCGCATCGTCTACGGCAGCGGCAACGCCGACGGCAACCGGCACACGCACGAAAACCTGCCCCTCCTCCTCGCCGGAGCTGGCGGCGGACAATTCCATGGCGGGCGTTTTGTTCAGCACGGCTCGAAGCCCCTTTCCAACCTGTTCCTCAATCTCGCCGATACGGCCGGCGTGGGCGGTTTGGAACGCTTCGGCGATTCGACCGGCCGATTGACCGGCGTTTGACGCCGGGCAACGGGTGGAAGCCGGCCTCAGGACGGGTTCGGATGATTTCCGGGAAAGAACCCGGTCCGGGAGTTGACGCCGCCACCGACTCACCGGCAATCTGCGCCCGCTGAACATGCTGCGCGCACTCAAATCCTGGCTGCCGGTTTTCCTTTGGATGGCCGTCATCTTTATGATGTCCACCGACCTTGGATCCTCCGGGCACACCTCGCGGTTCACCGAACCCCTGCTGCGATGGCTGAACCCCGACATCTCCCCCGCCGCGATCGCCTTCGTGCAGACCCTCATCCGCAAGGGCGGGCATCTGACTGAGTATGCAATCCTCGCGCTGCTGGCGCTGCGGGCCGCCGGTCGATCCCTGCGGACGGAGCAGACCCAGCGGTTTGGCAAGGCGGCCGGGATCGCCCTGCTGATCGCCGTGACCTACGCCGCCACCGACGAATTCCACCAGTCGTTCGTGCCGAGCCGCGGTGCGTCGGTTTACGATGTGTTGATTGATGCCACGGGCGCTCTGCTGGCACTCGCGGGGGCGGCGCTCTGGAGAAAGTGGCGGAGGCCGCGATCGCCGGCCTGATTGCTCTCGGATGGGCGGGCAGGTTTTTCGTTCTGGGTCGGCTTCACTGGGGACGCGGCGCCCCCGCTGCGATATGTCCATGGCCCGCGCCGAGGGCGGCGCGGCTCCAGTTTTTCCAAAACAAGAGACCTGGGTGGGCGGGCACGTCCCTGTGCCCGCTTGGGAAAATGTTCTGACCGACCTTTCTCTGCCGGCAGCGGGACCTGCCGGCCGACCATTTCGTTGTCGAACGATTCGAACGAAGTTGTCCCGACAAGCGTCGGTGGGGACACCGACGCCCACCCTGCGAGACCGTTTGACCTCGAGTCTGAGAAAAAATGCTGCAATCGCGGCAAAGTGCCTTCAGCAAGCTGGGAGGAAATGTGTCCTCGTAGCTCAACCGGATAGAGCTCTTGCCTTCTAAGCAAGCGGTTGTGGGTTCGAGTCCCGCCGAGGACGCCATTTT
>CAZAOI010000199.1:0-6496 GCA_964486705.1 uncultured Oleiharenicola sp.
TCGATGATCGAGATGCCCTGGCGGTGGTCGAAAATATAGGGCTTGGAGCGCGGGTTCCAACGCTTGGTCTGGTGACCGAGGTGAACGCCGGCATCGAGGAGGTCTTTGGGAGTGATATTCATGGGATCTATGTCGTAACGGGACACAGGTCGGCCGACTGGGCCGCCTTGCGATCGTAACTGCGATTTAGGTTATAGGTTGAAGGAACAGGAAACGCTGAAAACAGACACCGTCGCCGCCCTTGGCAAGACCGATTCTTTGATTTTTTCAGGCCCGGATAATTCTCCCGGAAAAATCGCCCACTCATTCCGAGCAATTTTTGTGCATAAAATTGCACTGCATCGCTTTAAAACAACGCCGTTTGTCGATAGTCATCCCACTCATCGCACCAATGATCATCAGCCCTCGGATTCCTGTTGGGAGGGCGCGCCGTCAGAACAATCGCGGACGACCCAGCGGTCCGTCCCGACCGGCGCTGCGGCGCCAAAGTCCAGTTCGCAAAGGATGCTGGGGTAAAACTATCCCAGCCAGTTTCGCATCTGCTCCGGGGTCACATTGCCTCCCCCGAGAATAATCACGACCGTCCGGCCGGAAAACGCCTCTCTATTCTCGATCAACGCCGCGAGCCCCACCGCTCCCGATGGTTCCAGGACGAGTCCGAGGTGCTGGTGCGCCAGCCGCATGGCTTCGAGCAGCGTCTCATCCTTGACCAGGAGTCCTTCGTCAATGACTCCTTTCATGTCCTCAATACTTTCCGGGATCGGGATGCGGACACCGATCCCGTCCGCAATGGTCGCGATCGATTCATACCTGACGATCTTGCCGGACCGCCACGACTCAATCATGGCCGGGGCCCCCGCCGCCTGCACAGCCACGATCCGCGTCTGAGGTGAGAGCGCTTTCAGGGCGACACCGACGCCACACCCGAGCGCACCATTGCCCAGAGCGACGAACACGACATCCAGCGGTTCAGCGATCGCAGCCAGTTCGAGTCCGATCGTTCCCGCCCCTTCCCCGGTCTCAACATCGAGGCTGTCCTCGACCATGCGAACGCCGAGCTGGGCCGCCGCGCGCTTCGCTTCGATCTTGGCCTCATCGAAATCATGCCCGAAGAGAACGACCTCGGCTCCGAGAGCGCGCATGCGCTCGATCTTGAGCGGATTCGCCTTGAGGCTGGCATACACCGTCAGGCGAACACCCCGCCGACGGCAAGCATAGGCCATGGCTTGCCCAAAGTTGCCGGCGCTCGCGGTGATGAGCCGCGCCCCACTCTTGATTCGGGAAACAAGATAGTCCGCGCCCCGGCCCTTGAAACACCGGACGGGATTCATCACCTCGACCTTGACAAAAATCCGCACCCCGAGGAGCTGCGACAACGACTCGGCCACAAACTGCGGTGTGTGCAAGAAGGTCGGGTCGATCACCTGCATCGCGGCCCGAATCTTTTCGAATTTCAGTCGGCCAGCCATGAGCGGAGCATGTTGTTGGGGAGAGCCAAGGCTCGCCGTTTGGCTGTCAATTTGGCGGCCGCAGCCAGATCGAGGAGTGGGCCGGGCACATTCCGTGGGTCCTATTTCGTTTCCACCGCCGGGGCGGGCGCCGCCTTCGGGGCGATCCTCGTCGCAATCGCATCGCCCAGCTCGTCGACCGCCTCGCGCAATTGACCAACCAAAAATCCGTAGTCTTTCCCGTCCCACATGCGCGTGGTGGTCGTGAATGTTCCCCGTCGGACCGACGCTGGATCGCCCTCGGTCGGAGCGATCAAATAGGTCGCCGCCAGCTCCACGCGGTTGCCTTCAGACCGCACGAGCTCCCAACGCTGGACCTGCACGGTCACACTCGCACCGCTCTCCAGCGGGCCCAACCGGGCCCGGAGCAACTGCGTGATGGCTTCATCCAGTGACTCCGCCCAACGCACATCCTCGAGATAGATCACTTCGTTCTCCGCGACCCGCACCGCCATGGAACGGTTGCGCAGGTGCCCGGCCAGCTGCACCGGCCGCACCAGGGTCCCATTCGCCGCCGGCGCGGTCCCGACCGGATTGCTAAGGGTAAAATGCCGGACCGTGTCCGTCTGGGGCTGCGGCAACACGCTGCAGGCGGTGAGAAAACCGAGGCCGGCCGACAGCAGCCAGGGCGCGGCGGACCGGGAAGAGAGGGCGGAAAGAAGGGGCTTCATTTTTCGGGTGGTTCGTGGTGGTCCGTTCATTCCTTCTTTTTCTTGCCGACGACCAGCGAGCCGGGGTCCCGCTTCAAGGCATCCGCCAGGCGCTCCAGCGCCGCGGCCGCATCCGCCACCTGGTGGAGCGAATCGGTGACCTCGTCGCCGACGTGGCTCTGGGCCTGCACAAAACTGCGCGTCGTCTGCGCGGCGGCATTGAGCGACTTGAGCGCGGCCTGCGCCTCGGCCAGGGATTTCTTAAGCTCTTCGCTCACCGGCCCGACTTGGCCGTCGATCCGGGCGATCGCGGTGCGAGTCTCGGTCACCGCGGTGTTGAAATTGACGAACGAGGCCTTGGCATCCGGCGAATTGACGAAGGCCTCCACCGCGTCGGCCGCCCGGCCCACGCGCTCCGTGAGCGCCTTGAGTTCCAACTCATCCACTTTCTTGGTGGCGCTGACGAGCAGGGTCTTGATCTGTTTGGACAGGTCGGCGAAGTCCACTTTCTTGATGTTGGCCACGATCTCCACGATGCTCTGTTGCACCTCGGAAATCGGCGACGGGATCGACGGCACCACCGGATACGGTTCGGCGCGGAACCGCGGGTTCGACGGATAGAGCTGTTCATCCTCAAACTTCAATTCCACAAACAGGAGCCCGGTGATGCCAGTCAGGCTCAAACGCGCCCGCAGCCCCTGGTCGATCAAGCTCTGCAACTGGGCCGCACTCGTCAGGTCGATCTGCCGGCCGGTGCTGTCCGTGAGAATGTTGCGGTCCACCTCGCAGATCACCTGGACCAGGGCCTCCTTGCTCGCCTGGTCGTAGCGGACATTGATCGCGGCCACCCGACCGATGCGCACGCCGTTGACCTTCACGGAGGCGCCGGGGTCGAGTCCGCTCACCGATTCATTGAAATACGCCAGAAACCGGGTCGGTTTCGAGAAGATGTTCGTGCCCCCAAAGGACAGGAACGCGACAACGCCCAGCACCATGGCGCCAAGGACAAACATGCCGACCGTCGCGGGGCTGAGTTTCGTTTTCAAGGAGTGGGTTTTTCGGATGCTCGCTGATGTGGTTCCTGACGTCTATTCAAAAACTCCCGGACCCGGGCATCGTCACTCTTGTCCCGCAACGCCCGCGGATCGCCCTCGGCAATCACCCCTTTCACCTCGCGGTCCAGCATCACCACCCGGTCGGCGATCGCAAAAATGCTGGCGAGCTCGTGGGAAACGATGACGATCGTCGTCCCCAGCGTGTCGCGGATCTCCCGGACCAGCTCGTCCAGCTTGAGCGAGGTAATGGGGTCGAGCCCGGCGGAGGGTTCGTCGAAAAACACGATGCCGGGGTCGAGGGCGAGGGCGCGCGCCAGGCCGGCGCGCTTCCTCATGCCGCCGCTGATTTCCGCCGGAAAATAGTCTTCGTACCCCGCCAGCCCCACTTGCGCCAGCTTGAGCGCAACGATCTCCTCCCGTTCCCGGCGCCCGATCTCGGTCAGCAACTCCAGCGGCAGGGCCACATTTTCCCGGAGGGTCATCGAGCTCCAGAGCGCGCCGCCTTGATAGAGCACCCCGAAGTTGCGGAGCAGCACTTGGCGCTCGCGCGCGGGGGCGTGGGTAAAATCACGGCCGAAATATTTCACCCCGCCGTGGGCGGGCTGGTGCAATCCGACCAGATGGCGGAGCAGTGTGCTCTTGCCGCAGCCGCTGCCGCCGATGATGAAGAAGATCTCCCCGCTTTTCACGGCAAACGACACCTGCTCCAGCACGGTGTTCCGGCCGTACCGGCAGGTCAGGCGGTCCAGCTCGATGGCAAAATTCCCGGGCGGCGATGAACTGGGGGTGGCCATGCGCGCAGGGTTACCAACCGAGGATGTTGAAGATAACCGCGAAGACGGAGTCGGAGACGATGATGAGCAAGATGGCCGTCACCACCGCCGAGGTGGCCGCCTGGCCCACGCCCGCCGCGCTGCGGTCGGCCTGCAGGCCGCGCAGGCACCCGGCCACGCCGATGAGGATGCCGAAGACCGCGGCCTTGATCAGTCCGGTGTTCACATCGGAAAGATCGATGATCGATTTGGTTTCGGTCCAGTAGAGGCTGGCGGGGATATCGAGGATGCCGCGCGAGATGACCAGGCCGCCCATGATCCCGAGGCAGTCGGCATAGACCGCCAGCAGCGGCATCATGAAAAACAACGCCACCATCCGCGGCATCACCAGGAAGTCCACCGGCGAGACGCCGAGCGTCTCGAGCGCATCGATCTCCTCGTTCGCCTTCATGTTGCCCAGCGTGGCGGCAAAAGCCGCGCCCGTCCGGCCCGCCAGCACGATGGCGGCCATCATCGGCCCCATTTCGCGCACGACCGCCAGGCCCACCATGTCGGCCACATAAATATCGGCGCCGAACTGCCGCAGTTGCACCGCGCCTTGGTAGGCCATGATCACCCCGACGAGAAAACTGATGAGCCCGACAATCGGCAGCGCCATCGCGCCACACTGCTGCATCTCGAAAAGACAATCGCGCCAGCGAAATTGCGCTTGGCCCCGGAAAAACCGGCCGATGCTGAAAACACATTCCCCCACCAACTGCGCGAGATCCTTCGCCTCCGTCCACAGCTTGGCGGCGGCCGCCACCGTCGCCTCGCCCAAATTGGGCAGCGTCGCGGGTTTGGGCGGCACATTGGTTTTCCGCGCCAGCAGGTCGGCGAACTTGCCCGCGTTCGCCGGGATGCCTTCCAGGGTCAGTTCCACGCCCTGATCCGCCGCCCAGGCCCGGGCCGCCCGCAAATAGAGGGCGAGCGAGCTGTCCCAGGATCCCAGCCCCTCCGCCTTCAGCTGCATCCGCCGCACCGGCGGCTCGGTCACGGGATCAACCCAAACCGGGTGCTCGCCGGTGATCCGCCAGTTGCCCCCGACCCGCACGGCCAGCAAGTCACCCTCCTGGGAGGTGTCAGCTCGGGCTTGCGGTGAAGATTCAGTCATCGGCGGCGACTCTCGGGGCGGGCCCGGATTTTCGCCAGAGTTTTTTGTGGCCAATCCTCCTTGGCCGCGGAGAGTCGGGTCTTCGCTTCATGCATCTCCACACCGTTCTCTTCGATCTCGATGGCACGCTGGTCGACCATTTTGCCGCCATCCACCGCGCGCACACCCACACGATGAAGCAACTGGGCCTGCCGGCGCCGACCCTCGCCCAAGTCCGGGCCGCCGTCGGCGGCGGGGTCGAACTCGCCGTCACCCGGCTCGTCGGGGCCGAACTCGCGGCGCCCGCCCTGACCATCTATCGCCCCTACTGGGACGCCACCATGCTCGAGGATGTCCAGTTGCTGCCCGGTGCCCGCGAGTTGCTGACGGCGCTCAAGCACGCCGGCGTCCGGACCGCGATCTTCACGAACAAACACGGCCCGTCGTCCCGACGGATCTGTGACCATCTGGGCATCTCCGGACTGCTCGCGGGGAATTTTGGCGCGATGGACACGCCCTGGCTCAAACCGGCGCCCGAGTTTGCCGCTTACGTCATGCAGACTTTGGGCACCGTCGCCGCCGGCACGGTGCTGGTCGGTGATTCCCCCTACGACCTGGCTGCCGCCCAAAACGCCGGCTGGCAGTTTCTCGGCGTCACCACCGGCACCCATTCGGCGGCGGAATTGCGCGCGGCGGGAGCCGTCCACCTTTACCCCGATCTGCCGGCGTTGTCGGCGGCCTTGCTCGCCTAGCCATGGCCGCGCGCCCGGTCCACTTCCAGTCGCAAGGCGTGGAGCGAAACGGCGATGTCGCGCAGGAAGGCCACGAGCGACGCGATGAGGAGAAAGATGCTCGCGGCGAACAAGAGCATCATCACCACGCCGAGCTCCTTGCCCAATAACGCCCCGCCGAAAATCGCGACGACGAGCAGGCAGGCCACCAGCATGCTCAGGCCCAGGAACGTCACGGCGCGGCGGATGAGTTGCGAGCGCTGCCACATGATATCGAGCTGGTTTTCGAGATGCGAGCGCTCGGCGCCAGGAGCGGCGCGCACCTGACCGGCAAGAATCCGGGTGCGGTCCACGATCCGACCCATCCGACCCGTGAGCGCAAGCATCAGCGCCCCCATGCCGGAGATCAAAATGACCGGCGTGATCGCGAGCTGAATTCCCGGCAGCAGTGAACTGGTCGTCAGGCTTTCCATGCCCGCGAACTTACCGGCCGATCCCGGCAGCGCAACCCTCCTCGCTCAGCCCCGCCAACACGCCGCTGAAATGAACGCCCGGCATGGTGTTACCCGGCCTCAGGACGGGTGAGCTCGGAAGTAAAGATCCTCGGGGCAAGCCCCGAGGCATTTTCCAAAACCAACACCAACTCA
>CAZAOI010000200.1:0-6488 GCA_964486705.1 uncultured Oleiharenicola sp.
GGGTGAACATCGCTCCGCTGGTCGCGGGCATCGGCGTGGCCGGAGTCGGCATCGTTGCGGCACACGGTGACCGGCGCGTTGTAACTGGCATAGACAAGATCGAGATCACCATCCCCATCCAGATCACCGAAAGCCGCGCCAAAACCCACGCCGACGTGATCGAGGCCCCAGCGGTGGCTGACATCCTCGAAGTGCAAGTCTCCGAGATTCCGGTAAGCCAGCTGTTGTTCGGCGAGGACTGGCGATGCTTGCATGAAGCGCGCGCGTTCGGCCCGGGTTGAAAGGCGACTCAGCCGTTGATTATTATCCGCGCCGTGCAACTCGCGCACCATGCCGTTGGTGAAATAGGCATCGAGCCGGCCATCGAGATCAAGATCTTCGAGTCGCACGGTCCAGGTCCAGTCGGTCGCGGCGAGGCCCGCAAGATAAGCGCCTTCGAGCGTGCGGCCGGTGCCGGTGCCGAGCAGCAGGGCGTTGCGCATGACTTGGGGCGCGACCTCGGGATGTTTTTCATCCTCCGTCATTCCTCCGCGGATTTTCGCCATGCCGCGATGATCCTTTATCCGCGTGGTCGCCGCCATGTCCGCCACGAGCAGATCGAGGTGGCCATCATTATTCACGTCGCCAAAATCAGCGCCCATCGAGGAGAGCGGCGTGTGCGGGACCACCTGGGAAAGCACTTCCGTGAAGTGGCCGGCGTGATCGTTGCGGTAGAGTTGATCAGGCGTATTGAAATCGTTGGCCACATACAGATCGGGCCAACCATCCTCGTCAAAATCCCACCAGGTGGCGGAATGCCCCTGGGTTTCACCAAAGATTCCGGCCGTGTCGGTCACATCGGTGAAAGTGCCGTTGCGGTTGTTGTGATAGAGCCGATCGCGCTGACCGTCGGGCCGGCGATCGCTGTCGAGTACATTGGTCTGCACATAGACATCGAGCCAGCCGTCGCGATCGTAGTCGCAGAACGCCGCCATCCCACTCGCGTCCAACAAAGCCAGCCCGCGCGCAGCGGCTTCCTCGCGGAAGGTGTCGTCACCCTGATTCATAAAAAGCAAATTCGGCGCGTTGTAACGGCAGACATAAAGATCGAGCCGGCCGTCGTTATCCACATCGGCAAAAGCCGCTCCCTGTTTCCAGGCGCCCGCGAAAGCCGGGCCGGCCACCCCGGTGCGCTCGGTGACGTCTTCAAAGCGAAAGTTGCCAAGATTCCGAAAGAGGTGGTTGGGGCCCACTTTGCCGACCACAAAAATATCCGGTCGGCCATCGCCATCGTAATCACCGATCGCCACGCCCGAACCGCTGGACCCGAGGGAAAACTCCCGGAAACGGCGGCTCCACATGGCAGGATCATCGTAATTATTTTCGGCGCGCACGCCGGATTGCTCGGGTGGGATCACGGAAAAAAGCGCCGCCCCCCGAGGACCGGACCGAACATTGAGTGGCACGGAACTCAACCCAGCTGGAGTCGCCGCCACCGCCAGAGCGACCAAGGTGATCGCGCCCAGCAGAGCGAACATGAAGCGCACGCAATGACGGTGGAAGGAGGGCAAGGAGGGCATCACTTTTGCACGACGCTAAAAAGAATGTCTGCGCTTCCCAGCGAAAACGCAGTCCGCTGATTGAATCGGGTGGGCGTCTCCGAGGCGCGCGAGTTGGCGGCAGAATCCATGGCGGGATCAAAACAGCGAGTAGATGAAGGGAGCGACACCGGAGGAACCGAGCAGGACGAGAGCAGCCAATGCCAAGAACACCACGAACACCGGGATCAACCACCATTTTTTATGGTTCAGTACAAAGCGGAGCAGTTCAACCGGCAGGCGGGGCGTTTTTTGTTTCGCCTCGCGTTCGAGAGGGGAAGGATCGGGACTCATAGCGGTAAAGGGAGTTGGCTGCAGTTCAGGATTGAGTGAAGTAAGAGGACATTTTTCGCGGCGGCGGGCACTCCCGCCAATACGAGGCGAGTGATCGCTCGAGGCGGCGTTGCAACGGGTCGTGGCCGCCGAGGCGCAGGACCAGGCCCAAGGGCGTCAAAAAACGCCCCCGAAAGTCACGGCGAGCAGCACGGAGGAAACCACAAATCCAAGCGGGAAAGTCGCGGAGCCTAGACCGAGGTAAAGCCGGCGCATCCACCGGCGGGAAAAGAAGCCGACCAACACGACCAACGCGAGTGTCCCCCAGAGCCAGAGCACCGCCGGCACGCCCGCGCGCCGCCCGAAACGCTCCGCGACGCTCCCGATCATTAGGCACAGCACCACGCCGAAAAGCCGGAGTTGGGTCCACGACGGGTGCTGGTTGATTCGGGGCATCGATTTTTAGCGCCCTAATCGGGACGGAAAGTTTGCGGTGCAGCCACTGGGGCCAAGCCTCAAGAAAAAGCCGAAAGCCACGCGGCGCTGCGGCGAGCGCGGTTTCCACGACACGGCCGAGTTTCAACAGCGGCTTCTCAGAGAAAACGACAAAATCGAGATCGCCCGGGCCAATCCCCGCTTCCCGCAAACAATCGTCCACCGCCTGCCGGGGAAAAGCCGCGTCGGGTTTGATCCGAGTGAATCGTTCCGCCTGCGCGGCCGCCACCACGCGACCGTCGACGAGGAGAGGGGCGGCGGAGTCGTGGAAGAGCGCGGAGAGTCCGAGAACACGAGGCATGGATGGCGGAGGCAAAAAGGAGAGAAGCGTGGAATAAGCTTAAGGCAACGAGTACTGGACGTATCTATCGTAGTTTCAGCCCCGCGTCTCAGCGACCGGACGGGTTTGCGGGTTGATTAAGTGATTCGGCGAGCAGGGTTCGAATCGCCCGCACGAGTTCGGATTTACCCTCCGCCTCGGCTGTCAGCACCGCTCGGGCGAGATTCATCTGCATCCCGCTGCGATCGCCGGACTCGTACTGCAGTTTAGCCAGAGCAACCACGAGCTCGGCCGGGAGTTTTCCGGTTTCCACGGCCCGCAAGAGAAACGCCAGCGCCTTCACGGTATCGCCCTGTTTGAGGTAACTCTCGCCCAAGGCGGCGTTGTTGGTGAAATTATCCGGCTGGGAGGAAGCGTACTGCGCCCGCAGCGCTAACTCCGCCGGCGCGCCCGCCGGACGCACCAGTTCGGCCAGCAGCGCCAGCAGCGATTCATCACCGGGATCATCTTCCAGAAACAACCGGCTCCGGCTCTCCGCGGTGGCACGGTCACCGGTGGCAAGCAGGGTCTGCACCAGCTCGGAGCGCAGCCGCCGGCTCTGCGGCATCTTCTGCAAGCCGCTCTCCAACACCGCCAGACGTTCCCGCGCGTCCGTCTCCAGAGCCGCGAGTCGGGTCGTGGTCGGCACGGTGTAACCCGGCACGCCGGTGACTCGCTTCAGCAAGGCACGCGCGCGGGTTCGATCACCCTGCTGCGCCCGGATGTCAGACTCCAGCAACAAGCGGTTGGGATCGGAAGGTTGCAGTTGCTGGAGTTGATCCAAGTACGTTTCCGTTGTTACCGCGTTGCGCGTTCGCGCCGGCAGGTTGAGCAACCGTTCCAACAAGACAGGATTTTTGGGGTCTTGCACCAGAGCGGACTCTAACGCCGTCCGTATTTCCGTGAGTCGCTGTTCTTCGGTCGCGGCTCCCGCCAGCGAGGCCAATGTCTGGTGACGTGCGAACGTATCTTCGAAGTGGTCGACTTGATCAAGGAAGGGCGGAGCCTCGGTGAGTTTGGCGATATCCCAAAGCACCGCGAGGCGCGCGTAAGACGTATACGCGAGAGTCGTAGCAATTTCGGATTCAGGAGGAACCGGGCGGACGGAGGAAACACCGAGAATTTTACGGCGGCTGATCGCCTCGGCGAAGAGGCCGGCCATCCGATAATTTCCGGCAAAGGAAAAATGAACGTGCTCCAGAAACAAATCCCGTCCGGGCAGACCCTTGACCG
This sequence comes from uncultured Oleiharenicola sp., assembly GCA_964486705.1. Lineage (GTDB taxonomy): Bacteria > Verrucomicrobiota > Verrucomicrobiia > Opitutales > Opitutaceae > Lacunisphaera. Next base: position 3,898 of record CAZAOI010000200.1, read on the forward strand.
AGGAGGAAGCGAAACCCCATTCGTTGGCCGGATCCATCAGCAAGACCGTGCGCGGGAACTGGCGGGCCGTGGCGCGGATGATCGCATTAATCTCTTCATCGGGACGGAAACGGAGTGCGTCCGCCTCGAGCGCTTGGCAGAGATGGATTCGCGCGTTCTCAGCTTTTCCCAGGGCCAGTTCGACCCGACCGAGCAGGTAGAGTGTCGCGGCGTAACTGGGATCCAACCGCTGGGCCGCCTGCAAATGAGGCTCGGCTTGACGCATTCGTCCGAGCCGCCATTCACTCAGTCCGGCTTGAAACTCGCGCCGCCACTCCCCTTGGGCTTGCGCCGAAAGTTTACCGGACGAGAGGGAGACGAACGGCGCGCACTCCCGCACATTCGCCACCACCGTCGAGAGGATGACCGGAACCGCATGGGCTTCAGCCGAGGTGACAATGTCCGTGAGATTGGCGGCGAAATTTTCGCGGACAAAGCCAAGCCGGGGATCATTCTGCGCCACGGTGTGGCCCATGAACATCCTCATGCCCCGCCACTCCGGTGAAACCCGGCGGGGCAAAGAGCCCAGTCGTTGCAATAATTGCCCGACCCGCAATCGGCGGGCGGCAATACTCCAGTGGAGCAAAAAACGCGACGGGGCAGCGGCGGCGCTGAAAGAGCCGGGCCCATAGGGACCGACGACTTCGTTATTGCCCATATACACGAGTAACGCATCGGGCTCGAACGGCATCGTCTCCCGCGCGATTTCGCGCACGGCGAAGGAATTAATGGCCGTCACGCCGAGATTGTAGATTTCGATCGGCGTATCGGGATATTGCGCGCGCAGCATGGCCCGTAACTGGGCGGCCATCCCGAACTCCGGAGCCGGCGAGCCCATTGCCGCCGATTCGCCCAGCAGAAAGAAACGCTTGGTCCCGGAAGGTTTCTTGGCCGCGATGCGCATTGGCAGCGCCTGCAGACGGAAGGCGCTCGGGAAATAGAGGGAGGTAAAATGCGGATTGGTGCGGTAGAACCCCAATGCGTCATCAGGCACAAACATCCGCAGATCGACGCCGAAGCCACCCACGCGCAGTCCGAGTTCCAAGGTCCCGAACACCACCAGCGGGGCAACCAGCGCCAAAACTCCCCGCTTGAGATAGTCGCCGATGCGGCGCCGCTGGGGTGATGGCGTTTGCCGACCGGATTCTTTAGGGCCAGACATGATGATTCCGAGTGGCTCGGGCCCAGGCGCAACCGCGCTGTCCCCGGGGTGGTGGTTGCACCGCCCTGCGGGTGGGCCAAGAGAGTTAAGTGGGATAATGAATTGGAAACGGCCGCATTCCGATGTCAACGCACGAGAGGAAGTTGGCGGTCGCGGGCCAAAATGCGAACTAGTAGCTCGTAAGCATCTGGCAAAACGAAACCCGGCCTCACGAATGAGGCCGGGCGTAGTACCCTAACCCTAACTCCACTTTAACGGTGGAGAAGAGAAATGAGGGGAAAAAGGAGGCCACATCGTGGGCACGACATGGCATCCGGCGAACTAAACCCGATTAGAACTCGAAGGTATTCCGCAGAGACCAGGTCATACCGTCGGCGATACGATACTGGGCTGGGCTCCCGTCGGGATTCACGCTCACTCGAATCAGGTGGGGATCGTCACCGATATTGCGCGCATTGAGCTGGATGCTCCATTGGATCTTGTTTCTGAGGCGCAGCGAATAGCCGATCCAGCCATCGATGTTCTGTTCCGCGGCACCCTTGATCGGACGGGTGACATCCAACTTGGTTCTGTCATCATTAAAGGCGTAGCCCAGGGTCACCTTGTCCTGCCAACGATAGCCGAGGCCAACGTTGAAACCCTTCAACTTGCCGGCGTCAAAGCGGTAGTTGTTGACGAGGTTGAAGCGCCACTGGCGAATCTCAGGGGCAAGTTGTCCGTCCGCCTCTTTCTGCAACTGATAGGGATTCCAGGCGGTCTCAAGGAATTGCTGGCGGTAGGTCATGCCATCGCCGGACCACCACAGGCGCAGGTCCCCGGAGGGGCCGTCCATGCGGACTTTCTGGGCTTCGATCCAATTCGCCAACGAGGGGCTCAGGCCCAGGCGAGCAGCGTCCGTCTTGGCGACATTGACCACCAAGTCCCAATTTTTGAGCGGCTTGGCCGCGAATTCAAGCTCGAGGCCCTTTGACTGTTGGTCGATGGTCGCGGTCGCATCAGGCTTACCATACTGCAATTGGCCAGGGTCCCCGGTGAGAGGATCCCATACTTTGCCCTGCCACGTGATGGCAGTCTTGGCGACGTTGTAGTCAGGATTACCGAGCTTGGCCACGTCGATACCACTGCTGTTGCCAATGCCGAATCCCATGTTGTTGAAGTACTCTTGGGAAGGCAGGGTTGCCGTCCACGCCGTCATGAAATCCCTCATTTTTTTCGTTTCGGGATCATTGAGGAAATCAGGGTCGGTTACGGCCGCGCCCCACTTGTTGCTCACCCCGGCCGTCTGATTCCAAGCGCCGTAGTCATTATTATACAGACCGAGGAAACCCGCGCGCATTTTCAAATACTTCGCGGAACCCCAAATCTGCATGTTGCGCAAGAACCAGACACT
>CAZAOI010000201.1:0-6477 GCA_964486705.1 uncultured Oleiharenicola sp.
AGTTCAAAGACCTGCCGCCGGAGCACAAATTCAAGACCCTGAAATCGCGCGGCAAGCAGTTCTTAGACACGCTCAAAATGATCGCCTACCGCGCCGAAACCGCCCTGGCCAATATCCTGCGCCAGGACATGCGCAAAAAAGACGAGGCCCGCGCCCTGGTCCGCCAAATCCTGACTACCGACGCCGACCTCGAACCGAACTACGACCAGGGCATCTTGAAAGTGCGGCTGCATAACCTGACCAATCCGCTGCACCAGCGTTACACCCAAACGCTGCTGTCGGCTTTGAATGAAACCGAAACCCTCTTTCCCGGCACAAATCTGAAACTGGTCTATGAAATGGTATCACTCCAGTTTCACGCGGATCAGGAGGTCTGAAGTTTCAACCGCAAGTTTATTTTTCGCAAAGCACAAAACAAACCAAAGAGGGAGGCTAACATGTTTACGAAGCGGATGTACGCGCTGTTCATGGTCTTTGCAGCGCTGGCGCTATGCCCGATAGCGGGCTGGAGCCAACAAAGTCAAAACGTGGAGCTTGTGGGTGGTACTGGCGGCCTTATTTACGATGTGGCCATTCAGGGTGACTACGCCTATTGCGCCGCCGGCAGCGGATTATCGATTCTCAATATTAGCAACCCGGCCGTACCGACCTTGACCGGATTCCGTGACACGCCCGGTGGTGTGGCTGCCGGCGTGGCGGTCAGCCGAAATTACGCTTACGTTGCGACTGGTGAGGCCGGATTGCATATCATCAACATCAGCAACCCGACCACTCCGACCAAGGCTGGGTTCTATGACACGTCTGGTAGCGCGCGCAACGTGGCGGTCAACGGGAATTATGCCTACGTGGCGGACTGGGATGCCGGGTTGCAGATTATCAACATCAGCGACCCGGCTGCTCCGATCTTAGTCGGGTTCTATGACACGCCCGGTCGTGCTGTCGGCGTGGCGGTCAGCGGGAATTACGCCTACGTGGCGGACTGGGATGCCGGTTTACAAATCGTCAATATCAGTGACCCGTTGCATCCGAGCCGGGTCGGGTTCTATGACACACCCGGTTTTGCTCGCAGCGTGGCAGTCACCGGCAATTACGCTTACGTGGCAGACGAAACTTCCGGTTTACAGATCATCAACATAGATAACCCGGCCGCGCCGACTCGGGTCGGGTTCTATGACACGCCAGGCCGTGAGGCTGGCGGTGTGGCGGTGAGCGGCGATTATGCTTATGTGGTTGATACTTCCGGCTTGCGAATTATCAACATCAGCAACCCGGCTGCTCCAACTCTGACCGGGTTCTATAACACGCTTGTTTCTGCTTTCGGCGTGGCGGTTAGCGGGGACTACGCCTGCGCAGCGGCTTATCATTCCTTGCAAATCGTCAACATCAAAAATCCGGCTGCGCCGACCCTGGCCGGGTCCTACATCACGCCCAATTTTGAAGCTCTCAGCGTGGCAGTTAGCGGGAGATACGCCCACGTGGCGGATAGTAATCGCGGTTTACATATCATTGATATCAGCAACCCGGCCGCTCCGAACCTGGCCGGGCTCTATTACACGCCTGGTTTTGCTATCGGCGTAGCGGTCAGCGACAATTACGCTTACGTAGCGGACGCTGGTTCCGGTTTACAAATCATCAACATCGACAACCCGGCTGCGCCGACTCGGGTCGGATTCTATGATACGCCCGGTAATGCTCGCAGAGTGGCGGTCAACGGGAATTATGCCTACGTGGCGGACTCTGATGCAGGTTTACAGATCGTCAACATTAGTGACCCGGCCGCGCCGATTCTAACCGGGTACTATGACACACCCGGCTATGCTAACGACGTAGCGGTAAGAGGGAATTACACCTATGTGGCGGACGGAGGTTCCGGTTTACAGATCGTCAACATCAATGACCCGGCCGCGTCGATGATAGCCGGATTCTATGACACGCCCGGTTTTGCTATCAGCGTGGCAGTTAGTGGCAATTACGCTTACGTGGCAGACGAAACTTCCGGTTTACAGATCATCAACATAGATAACCCGGCCGCGCCGACTCGGGCCGGATTCTATGATACGCCCGGTCGTGCTTACGGCGTGGCAGTTAGTGGCAATTACGCTTACGTGGCAGACGAAACTTCCGGTTTACAGATCATCAACATAGATAACCCGGCCGCGCCGACTCGGGCCGGATTCTATGATACGCCCGGTCTTGCTTACGGCGTGACAGTTAACGGGAGTTACGCCTACGTGGCGGATCACTGGGGTGGTTTGCTCATCTTACGCTTTACGGATCCCACCGCAATTGAAGATACAGAATTGCAACCAACGGCATCACTCGTTTCCGGCAATTATCCCAATCCCTTCTCTCATCAAACCACCATTCAATTTCAGTTGGCCCAGACCGGATCGGCCCATCTGTCCGTCTATGACACGGCTGGTCGTCTGGTCAAGACCCTTGCCCAAGAACGCATGTCCGCCGGAGTGCATGAACTGACCTGGGATGGCCGTACGAACGATGATCAAGCCGTGAGCAGCGGCGTCTATTTCTATCGCCTGCAAACGCCGGACGGCGCGGAAACAAAGAAAATGGTTTTGCTACGGTAAGAAACAGATTGTGCATTATCCACCGAATACCAAGATAGGAATGAAAGCATGGATACCTTTGAATTGGAACTCAAAGTAGATAAACTGGAAGGTTTGCTCGGCCATTATATTACGCATACCAATCTCTTGTTTGATCGCGCCGACCACCGTATGGATCGCTTCGAGCAGCAAATTCAACAGGCGCATTTTGACCGCCTGGCGCGTGATAAAAAATGGGAGCAAGAACATCGTGAGGAGACTCGCGCTTGGAACAAAAAATGGGGCGATCTGGCCAACAAAATGGGCACAATGGTGGAAGATATTATTGCGCCGGCTATTCGGCCCGTCATTCGGCACTATTTCCAGCAAGAGCCGATTTTTTTCGCCCGCAATGTCAAGCGTCACAGCAAAGCGCTGAACTTGCGCACCGAAGTGGATGTCATGGTGGAAACGGATGATTGTTTGTATTTGGTGGAAGTTCGCAGCGAGCCTGAAATCGAATATATCGAAAGGCTGAAGAAGAAGCCGAATATTATCCGTCAACTTTTCCCCGAATACGCCAATAAAAAAATGATTCTTATTTTTGGCAGTCTGGACTTTGATGAGGAGTTTGTACCGGTTGCCACAGCAGCGGGAATCTATCTGCTGGCATATCGTCAGTGGGAATATATGACTTTGATTAATTTCAAGGAATTGAATCCTGAATTGGCTGCGAAAGTTAATGAAAAGCCGCTTGATAACGAGTACTGATTTTTTCTTGCAACAACCTTTGCCAACTTTCACATCGCACAACAAAAACCCGGTCTCATCCGCCGGGTTTTTTCATCTATACCGGAGAAATTTGTATGTCCAAAAACAAACTCATCGTCAAGGGCGCGCGGGAGCATAATCTCAAGAATATTGATGTGGAGATTCCGCGGGACAAACTGGTGGTTATCACCGGGCTGAGCGGGTCGGGCAAGTCGTCGCTGGCGTTTGATACGATCTATGCCGAAGGGCAGCGGCGCTATGTGGAGTCGCTGTCGTCGTACGCCCGGCAGTTTCTCGGCCAGATGGAAAAGCCGGACGTGGACTACATCGAAGGGCTGTCTCCGGCCATTTCCATCGAGCAGAAGACGACCAGCCGCAACCCGCGCTCACGGTCGGCACGGTGACGGAGATTTACGATTATCTGCGGCTGCTGTTTGCCCGCATCGGCACGCCGTTTTGCTACCAGTGCGGGCGGGAAATCAGCCAGCAGACGGTGGAGCAAATGGTGGACACGATCCTGGCCCTGCCGCCGGATTCGCGCTTCCAAATCTTGGCCCCGGTCGTGCGCGGGCGCAAGGGCGAATACAAGCAGGTGTTCGAGGAAATCCGCAAGGATGGCTTTGTGCGCGTGCGCGTGGACGGCACGGTCTATGGCGTTGACGACGCGCCCGATCTGGAGAAGAAGAAGAAGCACACCATCGAAGTGGTGGTGGATCGCCTGAAGGTGGACGCCAAAAATCGCAAGCGGCTGGCCGATTCGCTGGAGACGGCGCTGGCGTTGGGCAGCGGGATGGTCATAGTTAGTAGTGAACAGTTAATAGTTAATAGTGAACAGTTGGCTGCGGGCGAAACTGAGTTACGCGGGCAGGGGCGTTCCCAAACTGAGGTTGGGAAGGAGGATGGCAAGGGAGAAACCCACCCCCGGCCCCTCCCGGGAGGGGAGTCATCGGAATTGATATTTTCAGAGAAGTTTGCTTGCACGCATTGCGGGATTAGTTATGAGGAAATTGCGCCGCGCATGTTTTCGTTTAACAGTCCGTATGGGGCGTGCCCGGAATGCAGCGGGCTGGGCAGCAAGATGGAGTTGGACCCGGAATTGATCGTGCCGGACGTGACCAAAAGCATCGGCGAGGGTTGCATTGTCCCGGCCGGGCCGCAGCCACGCGGCAGTTGGTACGCCGCTCAATTTATCACCGTGGCCAAATATTACAAGTTTGGCTTTGACACGGCCTGGCAGGATTTGCCCGAGGCCATTCGCCATACGCTGCTTTACGGCTCGCAGGAGGAGATGGAGTTCGAGTATCAGCACGAGGGCGAAAAATACACCGGCGCGTTCACCTATCGCTCCAAGTTTGAGGGCGTCATTCCCAATCTGCAGCGGCGCTACAAACAGACCGATTCGGCCCAGATTCGGACATGGATCGAAGGCTTTATGACCAGCAAGCCGTGCACGACCTGCAACGGGTCGCGCCTGCGGCCGGAGAGCCTGAGCATCCGCATCAACGGCAAGAATATTGACGAGGCCACGCGCCTGTCCATCCGCCTGGCCCATGACTTTTTCAACGGCCTGAGCCTGACCGCGCGGCAGACGCAAATCGCCCACCAAATTCTGAAGGAGATTCGCGCCCGGCTGACCTTTCTGGTCAACGTGGGACTGGATTATCTGACGCTGGATCGCACGGCCGGGACCCTCTCCGGCGGCGAGGCGCAGCGCATTCGCCTGGCCACGCAGATCGGCTCCAGTCTGGTGGGCGTGCTCTACATTTTGGACGAGCCCAGCATCGGCCTGCATCAGCGCGACAACGACCGGCTGCTGACCACGCTCAAGCATCTGCGCGACATCGGCAACACGGTCATCGTCGTGGAGCATGACAAGGACACCATCGAGGCGGCCGATTTTGTGGTGGACCTGGGCCCGCGCGCCGGGGTGCACGGCGGCGAAGTGGTGGCCATCGGCACGCCGACGCAGATCAAGAAGAATAAGAAGTCGCTGACCGGGCAGTATTTGTGCGGCGAGCAGCATATTGCGGTGCCGAAGGAAAGGCGGAAGATAGTTAGGAGTGAACAGTTAGTCGTTAATAGTGAAAAGTTAAAAGGGAGAAAGGGGAAGGGCGAAACGGAGTTTCGCGGGCAGGGGCGTTCCCAAACTCAGTTTGAGAACGAGGAGACCCACCCCCGGCCCCTCCCAGGAGGGGAGTCAAACACGAAATGGCTGATCGTGCAGGGGGCTGCGCAGAACAATTTGCGCGAGATTGACGTGGCCTTTCCGCTGGGCGTGATGGTATGCGTGACGGGCGTGTCCGGATCGGGCAAGAGCACGCTGGTCAACGAAATCCTTTACAAGAAGCTGGCGCGGCACTTTTACGGCAGCAAGGACGCGCCGGGCAAGCACCGCGACATTGTCGGTTTGGAGCACGTGGACAAGGTGATTGACATTGACCAGTCGCCGATTGGCCGGACGCCGCGCTCCAATCCGGCCACGTATACCGGCCTGTTCACGCCCATCCGCGATTTGTATGCGCAGTTGCCGGAGGCCAAGATTCGCGGCTACCAGCCGGGGCGGTTCAGTTTTAACGTCAAGGGCGGGCGGTGCGAGGCCTGCGAGGGCGACGGCATTATCAAGATCGAGATGCACTTTTTGCCGGACATTTACGTGCCGTGCGAGGTGTGCAAGGGCAAGCGCTACAACCGCGAGACGCTGGAGGTTCACTTTAAAGGCAAGAGCATTGCCGAGGCGCTGGAAATGACGGTGGAGGAGGCGCTGGAGTTTTTCCGCAACATTCCGGCCATTGCCAACAAGCTGGAGACGCTGCACGACGTGGGCCTGGGCTACATCCATTTGGGGCAGGCGGCCACGACCTTGTCCGGCGGTGAGGCGCAGCGGGTGAAGTTGGCCACAGAACTGTCCAAGCGCAGCACGGGCCAGACGGTGTATATCCTTGACGAGCCGACCACCGGCCTGCACTTTGACGATGTGCGGATGCTGCTGCAGGTGCTGCACGGCTTAGTGGACAAGGGCAATACGGTGATCGTGATCGAGCACAATCTGGATGTAATCAAGACCTGCGATTGGATTATTGATTTGGGGCCTGAGGGTGGCGATAACGGCGGCACGATTGTGGTGGAGGGCACGCCGGAGGGGGTGGCGCGGTGGGAGGGG
>CAZAOI010000202.1:0-6444 GCA_964486705.1 uncultured Oleiharenicola sp.
CGAGTCGCGAGCAAGCTCGCTCCCACAAAACCATGGTATTTGCCGTGAATGCCCCAGGGGGCTTTACTGGTGCCTGGGGCGCTGCTTCCTGTCGCGCCCGGGCCTCGCGAGGCTTATTTCGCGTTTTCCGGACTGATGATCGTGGCGACGGCACTGACCGAATTCGCCGGGAAGCCGCCTTGCTTGGCGTGCTCGCGAACCATCTCTTCGTTGCTCGCCGTGTAGATACAATAAATTTTGTCCCCCGTCACATAACTGTGGAGCCACTGGATCTTAGAGCCCATCTTGGTCAACACGCCGCAGGAAGTTTGGGAAATGCCTTTCAATTCCGCGGCGGTCAGTTTGCCGGCGCCGGGAATGACCCTTTCGATGACGTACATGTGCTGGCCTTCGGGCAGCGTCTCCGGCTTTACGGCTTCGCCGGCGAGGGCGGAACCGCCGAGCAAAAGGGACAACGCGGGAATCAGGAGCAGTGTGGTGATTTTCATGGCTGGGATCTGGGTGGATTAGTTCGGGTGGATTGGATTTTGCAGCTGAACTGAGGATGCAAAATTGTTCTCGGCAGCCGCAGTAGGCGGCCACCGATCGAAAATCAATATATCCGGCATCGCGGTTAGGGGCCTAGGCCAACAAAGGGAAAAATCAGGCCAGTTCACTCAGGGTGCCTCGTTAGTTCGGAACCCGGGCGGGCCCCGTCGCGGGTTCAGAAGTTCACCGCCGCCTTCAATTCCCGCGGCGAGCGGCCAAATCGGGCGCGGTAGAGGTTGCGAAGTTGCCGGCTGCCGTTGAAGCCGCAGGCCTTGGCCACGTCCTCGACCTTGGAGCCGCTTTCCCGCAGGAGCGTGCGGGCTCGTTCCAGCCGCAATTCCCTCAGATAGTCGCCGATGGACAGATCGAGACTCTGGCGAAAGCGGCGCGACAGGTTGCGGGGGCTGGCCCCGACCTGGGCGGCGAGCAGTTCCAGGTTGGGCGGCTGATCCAGCTTTTCGATCAAAATGCTCTGCGCCCGGTGGACGATGTCGTCCAGATGGTTGCGGTACTGCAGGTAAATGCTCTCCTGTTTGAAGTCACCGCTGCGGCGCAAATAGACGACCAACTGGCGGGCCACCTCAAATGCTAGCTTCGGACCATGCCGGAGGCTGAGCAAGTGGATGGCGAGATCGATGCCCGCGACGACTCCCGCACTGGTGAACACTCGTCCCGCCTCGACGAAGATGAGATCCCTCCGGACTTCGATCTTCGGATAACGCTGCTGCATATCGTCGACATCCCGCCAATGGGTCGCGCACGCCAAACCATCGAGGAGTCCGGCCTCGGCCAGCAAATAGGACCCCGTGCACACTGAGCAGACGGTGGCGCCGGCTTCCCAGGTGCGTCTGATCCAACGAAAGAGGGGCTGGTGCAGCCGCAGTGCGTCGAGGGTGTCGTCGATCGGTCCGGAAAAGCCCGCGACGCAAAGAATATCATTCGGACCGAGCTCGATGCCTTGGTAAGGCACGAGGTTGGAGAATTGGAGGTTCCCCGCGATCGGCAGGGACTTGGTCAAGCCGCAGACCTCGATCTGATAGCGATGCCCGGCAACTCGCTCGGCCGCCTGAAAGGCCTGCAAGGGCCCGATCAGGTCAAGCGCCGTCAAGTGCGGCGGTGCAAAGAAAACAATGCGTGGCAGCATCGAACTTAGCTAGTGGCGGCGTTGGCGGATGCAAAGACGAATCTCCATCGTCTGTTTCCAGCCGGCTCCTCGCGTTCGCGAAATGCTCGGGCTTGGCCGGAATCAGGCCGTGGAAAAGGGGAAGCGAACTGGCTCGCGACTCAGGGCGGGCGATGGCGCGCATGCGAAAACGCGTCCGGAAGCCGCGTTGGCGCTGGCGTTTTCTTGGCCACGGCGTTTGGCTTGTTGCACCGGCCGGATCGGATAGAAGGAACTCGTCCGGCAGACACCTCAGAACAACTGACCCTTATTTGTGATGAAACGATGCAAGCTTTTCGCCCGGGCCTTAGCGGTGGTTCTTCTCGTCAGCGACCTGCGATCCGAGCCGAAGGCGGCTGCGGCGGAGCCAGCGGTCAGCCCGGCGGTCTTGCCGCCGGCTGCGATGCCTCGGTTGTCGTCGCCCCAGCTGTTGCACACGGCCTACCTGGCCCTCGTCAAGCAGAGCATCGTTCCGGCGGCGCCGCGCGTCGTTGCCGCCGCCGCGCTCGCGGCCATCGCGGCGACGGCGCCGGAACGGGCGCTGCCCCTCCCGGCCGGATTCGGCGCCGACGCGGAGCGGGACGCGGCGTGGCTGGCGGAGTGCGTGCGGGAGTTGCCGCCGCCTTGGGCCGCAATCGACGCGATGGTGCGCGCCACCGGCACGGCGCATGTGGGCTTCGCGACGCCGGAGAGGCGGAAAGGGATGGGCGCCCGCATCACGGGCCAGCCGCTTTCTGCGCCCGGCTTCAATTTCTATCCGCTGGCCGACGGTCGCCTCGTCGTGTTCGACGTGGTCAAGGGAGCGTCGGCCGACGCGAGCGGTCTCCGGCTCGGCGATGTGCTTCGGGGCATCAACGGCGTTCCCGCCATCCGGCTCGATCACATGCTCATGCATGCGCTGCCCGCCGGCTCCGAACTGCGGCTCGACCTCGAACGCGAGAACCGGCCTCTGGCGATCACGCTCCGGCTCGTCCAGGCCGAAGTTTCTCCCGTTGAGAGCCGCCTGCTGGAGGAAGGGATCGCCTATGTGCAAATCCGGTGGTTCGCGCGGTCCGCGGACGCGGAGCGTGACACCGCCTCGCTCGCTCGCCGGGCGATCACAGCATTGGCGGCACAGGGCGCGCGCGGGCTGATTCTCGATCTGCGCTCTGCTCTCGGGGGCGCTGGTGAAGTGAGCATCATCTCCGCGCTCTGTGACAGCGACGTTGCTTATCTCATTCAGCAACCCGTCACCGCCCCGGCGCGGCCGGTGAAACGGGAGGGCGCCCGCATTTGGCCCGACCAACCCATCGTCATTCTCGTGAACGAGCACACGGTTTCGGCGGGGGAGGCTCTCGCGCTGGCGGTCCGCGAACTCGCCCACGCGAAGATCGCCGGCCAAACGACCGCCGGCGGATTGACGGAATTTTCCTTCATCCCGCTCGCTGACGGCCATGCACTGACGGTTCCGACTGGCGTGGTGCTCGGACCGGTGACGGGCAATGATCAACCCGGCCATGCCGTCAAGCCGGACATCGAAGTGGCGGGTTCCGAAATCGCCGAGCTGATGAGCGGTCGCGATCGTCAACTGGCCGCGGCTTTGACGGCGCTGGGCCGAGGACGTTGAGCGGCGAGGGCCGGCCGTCGACAGCATCCGATGGTGCGGAGGCGCAAATACGATTGACCCGAGTCGGGCGGATCGGCCGGATGGAAAGGTAGCCTCAACACAAAGGAACCCATTATGAACTATCCCGCGAACGTCGTTAGCATTCATCCGTACTTCAAGGTTCACCCGGGCAAGCTGTTCGAATTCAAAGCCGCGCTTCCGGCCTTCATTGCGAAGACGCAGTCGGAAGAGAAGAACCTCTATTATGAATTCACCGTCAATGGGGACGAGATCTTCTGCCGGGAGGCGTATGTCGGTGCCGCCGGTGCGCTCGCCCATCTGGCCAACGTCGGCGCCCTGTTGGCGGAGGCGATGAAGATTTCCGATGTTACCCGGCTGGAAATTCACGGCCCGGCCGCCGAGCTCGATCAATTGCGCGGCCCGCTGGCGTCATTAAAGCCCACCTGGTTCATCCTCGAGGCCGGCGTTCGCCGCTGAGGGCGGCCAAGCCTAGGCATCGGGTCGGCCGATTTTGCTTAAGTTGGGCCCATCCTGACCGATCTGATTCATGCGGGACAATCAATCCCTGCCGTACCCGGCATGGATCGCGTCATCCCGGTTGCCGGACTCTTCGGCAGCGTGATTTGCTTTTTTGTCTCCATTCTATGACCGTCGCAGAAAGCGGCCGTGGTTTCGCTGCGGCGAGGCCAAGTTCCGTGATTCTGCCTGCTGCATCCGCCATGAAACCCACGAAGGAGCAAATCCTTGTTGCGCTGAAACAGATCGAGAAATTCAGCCCGGCGCCTGTCATCCTCGCGAACGCGATGCAGCTTTTGCGGGACCCGCGGGCGGATATCGCCAGTATCGCCGCGCTTGTGACCCGTGATTCGGCGCTGGTGGCGGACATCGTCCGCTGTGCAAACAGCGTGTATTACGGCGGAGCCACCAGCAGCAATATCGGCGAGGCCGTGCAAAAAATTGGCGTTCGGGAGACGATGCGGTTGCTCAACCTTGCGGTGGCCCGGATCGTCGGGGGGCGCGATCTGAACTGTTATGGGATCAGCGGCGCCGATTATTGGGCGGAGAGTCTTTTCAACGGGCTGTTCATGCAAGCCGTGGCCAAGAAGACGGGCGCCACTGACCCCGAGGAGGCCTATACAACCGGACTGCTGCGTTTTGTCGGCCGGCTCGCCATCGACCAGACGCTCGTGAACCTGCGGGCCGGGCATTATTGGTCCGGGGGCGAATCCATTTCCAAATGGGAGTTGAATACGGTCGGCCTGATTCAATCCGAGGTCGGGGCAATGTTGCTCGGCAACTGGCACTTTCCGGCGCACATGGTTGAGGCGGTGGCGGCGCAGTATGCCCCGGCGAAACTCGCGGTAAAAAACCAGCTGGCGGAGGCCCTTAATTTCGCGTCCGCGCTCCTGCCCCAAGGAGTCGGCACGCCTTTTCTGCCGGCTTTGGGGATCACCTGGATCGTGCTACCGGGCGGAAAGGACTTCATGCGCCGCCACGACTTGAACCCTGACGCCATCGACTTGTTGCTCAATTCCACCAGCGAATCGTTTGACGAAATCCGGGCGAATTTTGAAGGGTGATGAAGAAGAGCGATTCGTGCGGACCACTGATGCGGGAACAGGCGACCGAGCGAGCGCTCCGCAAAGGGAAGTCCAGCACGGCCTGATGGAACCCGGCCTCCGGACGGGTGGGCTTGCTGCGTCGAGGGCAAAACGCGTCCGAAGGCCGTGCTCCATCCCGAGGCCACGGCAAGCGTTCGCCTGATTCCGACCTCCCTATTGACCAAATCGGGAAAGTCAGGGAAAAGGAATGATGGGTTTGAAAATCAAATGGAACGATGACCGGGTGCGGGGGGCGACGACCGCCATTCTGCTCATCAGCCGGGACCGGCTGGCGCGCGGCAAGAAGGATGATCTGGTGCAGCGATCTCTGGCCGACTATCGGGAGGATCCGGAGAGCTATCGGAAAAACAAGCGGACCTGGGCGGACGCCCGGGAATTTGGGCCGCTGTCCAATCCGCACCACGTGGCCTATTACAAAAATCTCCTGTTGGCCATCGATGCACTCCTGCAGAAAATGGAGCAGAACAAGCGTCAGTCGAACAGCCTGCTGGAACTCGACAACTATCTGGTCGCCTGCCTCAAGGACATCCGCTGAGCCGCGCGTCGAAGTCCGGCCCGCGGCCCAGTCGCTGCAGGCTGGTCGAATCGAGAGCCGGCGAATTCGATTTACGGGCCTTGTAAAGAAACGCCGGCCCGTCGTAGTGAGAAGGTAATGAGCACCGGATTTTCATTGGAAGAGGAGCGCCTGTTTGAAAAGACGGGGGGATCGGTGCTGCGGCGATTGCGGAAGACGGGCAATCCGGCGGATCTGCTCGCGGTGGTCCGCGCGGCGCACAAGGAATTTGAGCGCGCGTATGCGGCGGCGCCGGCCGCGGCGCGGGCGACGGTCTCGTGCCGGGCGGGCTGCGGCACCTGTTGCCATGTGCCGGTGGGGGTGCAGGCCCACGAGGTCCTGCTCGCGGCCGAATACATCCAGACGCATGTCCCGCCTGGTGAATTTGAAGCGGTGCTCACCCGGGTCGCGGCCCATCGCGCGGCGTTCACCGGCCGGACGATGGACGAACGAGCGGCGTTGAAAATTCCCTGCGCTTTGCTGCGCGACGGCAGTTGCACCATTTATGAGGCGCGCCCGGAGGCCTGCCGTTCCCATCACAGCCACAACCTCGACGGCTGTCGCTCGAACCTCGAATCCGGCCTCGATCTCGTCGACGTCCTCATTCCCGAAATTCGCGGGCGGATGTTTGCCGTCATGCTCGCCATCGACCAGGCCGTGGCGGAGGCCGGGTTCGACGGCCAGGCCTATGATTTTGGCTCGGCCCTGCACGAGGCGCTCACCGACAGCAGGTGCGCCGTGCGGTGGATGCAGCGACAGCCGACCTTTTCTGAATCCTGCCGGGAGGCCGGCCGGCCGGACGATGCGGAAGACGCCGGCGTGATTCGCGCCGAGGGCTTTTTCCAGTAACGCAGCGAGGAGGCGCGGATCGATCCTTCCGGTTGCGTCGCGGCCTCGGATTTCCCATCGTTGCGGAATGAAATACCGCTGGCTGACATTGTGTGGGCTGCTCCTCGGGCAACCCGTTCGGCTG
>CAZAOI010000203.1:0-6421 GCA_964486705.1 uncultured Oleiharenicola sp.
CCGCGCCAGCCGGGCAATCGTCCCGGCGCTCTCGCCCCGCCCCACCAACAAGGGGACACCCCCTAACGGTTGTCCCTTTTTTTTCCGCTGAACTCAGCCCCATGACCCCGTCCTACGCACAGTCACTGAAAAAGCATGATCAGACAGAGCTCGGGGTGATGCTTGCCGCAATCCAGGGGCGCCTTGGAACCCGCGACGAAAATCCTGGCGACTTGAACGAGGCCCAAGCCATTGCTCATCAGTTAAACAATCTCCGCACCAGTCAGTACCTTCAGCGTGATTTGGACAGATCAGGTTGATCAATTGCGTTCTAGGGAATACCCTATTATAGCCTGCGCCTTGAGGTGGAGCGGATTGGCCTCAATCGGATCTCCGCGGGTTGGGATCAACCCGCTCCCCCAGTGTCTGGCTGTTGCGCGAGTCTCACGAGGACCGCGTGGTTTTGTAGCTAGCTATTCACCCTTGCCCTGGATTTCCCCTCACTTTCCCGTTGTTCCAACCCCAAAGCGCACCGATCGGGATTCGGCCGAAGCCGACCAGCCCAATACCCGAACCTCGCGTCCACCGCTCCTCTCTTCCCCGATGAAACTCCCGTTGCTCGCCCTTGCCCTCGCCCTCACCTCACTGGCAACGTCCCGCGGAGACGAGACGCCCCTGATCAACGCCGCCGCCCGCCAGGCCTTGTCCCTGAACGGCCGCTGGCATATCATCGTCGATCCCTACGACAACGGCTACGTCAACTACCGGCTTGAGCCGTTTGACGCGGCCGCCAAGCCCACCGGTGGCTACTTCCTCGATCGCAAACCGGCGAACCCCAGCGAGCTGATCGAGTACGATTTCGACCGCAGCCCTTCGCTCAACGTGCCCGGTGACTGGAATTCCCAGGAGGAAAAACTGCTCTATTACGAGAGCACGGTTTGGTATCGCCGAAAGTTTGACTTCACGCCGTCGTCGACGACCACCCGGCAGTTTCTCCATTTCGGCGGCGCAAATTATACGGCGGATGTCTACCTGAACGGCCAGAAGTTGGGCCAGCACGTCGGCGGCTTCACTCCCTTCCAATTTGAGGTCACCGGCAAACTGCGCGCGGCCGGCAATTCCCTCGTGGTCCGCGTCAACAACAAGCGCGCCCCCGAGGCGGTGCCCACCGTCAATACCGACTGGTGGAACTACGGCGGGCTCACCCGCGATGTCATGCTGCTGGAAACTCCGGCGACCTGCATCCGCGACTATTCCCTCCAGCTGCAACCGGGTGCCGACCACCGGGTGCGCGGTTATGTCCAGCTCGCCGGCCCGGCGCTGCAGCAACCGGTGAAGGTTGAAATCCCCGCGCTCCATCTCGCCGTCGAGGTCATGGCGGACGCGACCGGTCGCGCCCCGTTTGAATTTGTTTTGACCGGGGCCGAGCTCTGGTCCCCCGAGCATCCCCGGCTCTATGAGGTCACGCTGTCCGCCGGCGCCGACCACCTGACCGAGAAAATCGGTTTCCGCACGATCGAAACGCGGGGCGCCGACATCCTACTCAACGGCAAATCCATTTTCCTGCGCGGCATCAGTCTGCACGAGGAGAATCCCCTGCGCGGCGGCCGGGCCACGACGCCGGCGGATGCGCGGCAGCTGTTGGGCTGGGCCCGCGAACTCGGCTGCAACTACGTCCGCCTCGCGCATTATCCGCACAACGAGCACATGGCCCGCGTCGCCGACGAGATGGGCATTTTGCTCTGGGCGGAAGTGCCCGTCTACTGGACGATTCATTGGGACAACCCGGCCACCTATGCCAACGCGGAGAATCAGCTGACAGAACTGATCACCCGCGACCGCAACCGCGCCAGCATCATCATCTGGTCCATGGCCAACGAGACGCCGATCTCGCCAGCGCGCACGGTGTTTCTCAAGAAGCTCGTCGCCCACACGCGCGTCCTCGACCCGACTCGCCTGATCTCTGCCGCCATGGAGCGCCACTCCCCGCCGGAAGATCCGAGAACCAGCATCGTCGAAGACGAACTCGCCGAAGTGACCGATCTCGTCAGCTTCAACCAATACATCGGCTGGTATGTCGGCATGCCCGACGACTGCGCCAAGGCGAATTGGATCATCAATTACAACAAGCCCGTCATCGTCAGTGAATTTGGCGCCGATGCTCTCCAGGGTCTGCATGGCGACCGCCGCACCCGCTTCACCGAGGAGTTCCAGGCTGATCTCTACCGCCAAACGCTGGCCATGCTGGAGAAAATCCCGCAGCTCCGCGGGCTGACGCCTTGGATTCTGTGTGACTTCCGTTCGCCCCGCCGGGCCCTGCCGCAAATCCAGGATGGCTGGAACCGCAAGGGCCTTATCGGCGAGAACGGCACCCGCAAGCAGGCCTTTGCGGTGCTCCAAGAGTTCTATGCCCGAAAAGCCGCGGAGGCCGCCGCGCCCTGAGCCAGCGCGGCGTGAGCCCAAGGCCGATCCCTTAGGAGTAATCCCGCCGACCCTCGAGCGCGCTCTTGAGCGTGACGGCGTCAGCGTAGAGCACGCCGCTGCCGCTGGGGAGCCCAAAACCGATGCGCGTCACCTTCACGCCGCTCGGCGGCAGTCGCTCAGTCAGATAGTGACAGGTCGCCTCACCCTCCACGTCGTTGGAGAGCGCCAGGATCAGCTCGGTGACTTCGCCCGTGCCGATGCGCTGGAGCAGGGAATCGAAATTGAGATCCTCCGGTGCGACGCCGCGAATCGGCGACAGCTTGCCGTGCAGGACATGATAGCGGCCGCGATACGCGCCGGAGCGTTCGATCGCGGCGAGATCCGTCGCGTATTCCACCACGCACACCTGACCCCCGCGACGCCGCTCGTCGGCGCAGATCGGACAAAGCTCCTGCTCGGAGAGATTGCCGCAGATCGTGCACCGCCGGACATTTTTTGACGCGGCTTCCAGCGCGGTCACCAATTCCGGCAGGCGCGCCGGCTTTTCGACGAGTAGGTGCAACGCGATGCGCTCCGCCGACCGATAACCGATCCCGGGCAACTGCTTCAGCAGCTTCTGTAAATGCTCCAGCGTCGGCGTCACGCAGTCACCTCAAAACATGCCCGGCATCTGGAACCCGGAGGAGATTTTCTGCATCTCGCCATCGTTCAACTCCTTCGCCTTCTGCGCCGCTTCCTGAACGGCGTTGAGAATAGTTTCCTCGAGGAGTTTCCGGTCTTCCTTCAGGAATTCCGGATCGAGGTTCAGAGCGAGAAACTTGCCCGCGCCGTTGATCTTGATCTTCACCGCGCCCCCGCCGCTGGTGACTTCGATTTCGCGCGTCGCGAGTGATGCCTGCATCAACTCGATCTGCTTTTGCATTTTCTGGGCTTGTTTAAGGAGGGTGCCTACGCCGGCCATGGGGAACGGGATTGAGGGTTGGAAGAGGACACCGTAGTGGCGGACTCGCCTTCCGGTGTTTATCCCCAGCTTTCGCCGGAGCGAACCTGAGGCAAGCAAGGTTGAATGAGTGGGCCGCGCTTAAGGCGACAACAAATTTTCATAACCGGCCCGGTAGTCCGGATAGCGCGGTCGCCAGCCCAGCGTCCGTCCGAGTTTGGCACTGGAGATGATCCGGTCCGGCATGGGTTCGCCGCTGCGGCGAGCGCCCGCCATGCCGTCGAACTCGGGCTGCGCACGCCCCAACCGGCTCGCCAGCCAGCGGACAACTTCCGCCCGCGGTGCGGGCGCCGTGTCAGCCACATTAAAAATCTCGTTTCGCACTTCCGCCGGAGCGACCAAGCAGGCCACGATGGCCGCAACGATGTCCTCGCGATGAGCCAGATTGAGGTGATAGGAGCCGTCGCCGCCGAGCGAAGTCGCTCCCCCGCGCAATTGGGTGAGCAAATGATGCCGCTCCGGGCCATAAATGCCCGCGAGCCGCAGAATGAACCAGCGCGCGCAGGCCGAAGCGGGCGCGTTTTCGAGCAGGATCTCAGACTCGCGAATGATCCGGCCATTTGGCGTCGCCCCCTCCGCGGCGGAAGTCTCCTCCACCACCGCCCCGCCACCCTGCGGATAGACCGACGTGCTGCTGGTGTAGATCATCGTGCCGACCGGCGTCCCGCTCGCGGCGGCCCATCCCAGAATCGACTTCATTCCGTCGACGTAGGACCGGCGGTAACCGTCGGCTCCGCCGCCCGCACTGACGCAATTCACCACCGCATCCGCGCCGCCCGCGATCTGCCCGTGCCAGTCCGGCGCGGACAACTCCGCCACCGTCACTTTGGCCAGGCCCATGGCCCTGAGTGCCGCGGCTTTTTCAGAATTCCTCGTCAAGACCTCAACCTGCGCCCCCGCCGCCACCGCGGCCTGCGCCACCGCCGAACCGACATAGCCGCAGCCAAAGATAACCACCCGTTTGCCGTGAAGTGAAGACATGCTTTGAAGCCGGTGAACCTAGGCAGAGTCTTTGGCCACAAAAAGCACAAAAGTGGTTTGGTCATGCCACGGTAAATTTCCGTGCGTCTATAGGCGCCTTGAGAGTTTCGCTCGCCGTCGAGTTCTGGTGTTTTTCGTGGCCAATAATTTCCGGGACTTAAAAATTTGTGTCCCATTAGCGCCGATTAGTGGTTAACTTTCCGCCATGCCCAGTGCCCTCGTAATTCTTGCCGACGGTTTTGAGGAAATTGAAGCATTCGCGCCGATCGATCTGCTGCGCCGCGCCGCCGTGGAAGTCACCATCGCCTCGCTGAGTGAAAACCGCCATGCGACCGGTCGCAGCGGCATCACCGCCCACGCCGATTGCGCCGTGTCGACCGTGGCCGGCAAGCGGTTCGATCTGCTCTTTCTCCCCGGCGGAGCCGGCGTGGTCAATCTGCGCGCGGACGCCCGCGTTCGCGACCTCGTCCTGACCCATGCCGACGCCGATCGCTGGCTCGCCGCGATTTGCGCCGCCCCGGTGGTCTTGCACGACTGCGGCCTGCTGAGCGGCAAGCGCTACACCGCCCACTTCTCCGTTTCTCACGAGTTGCCGGCGATTTTGACAGCCGAGCGGATCGTCACCGATGGAAAGATCACGACGTCCCGGGGCGCCGGCACCGCCGTGGAATTCGGGCTGCATTTGGTGGCCCTGCTGACGTCCCCTGCCAAATCCGCGGAGATCAGCAAAGCTATTTGCCTCTAAGGTTTTAGGGGAAATCGGCATTGCTACAGCACGGCCCTTGCCGTTGGCTCGAAAAGGCCCGGCCTCGGGCCGCTGGTTTTGCGTCTGCCCTGTCCAACCTCTTGCCGCGCCCCTTCCCCATCCCGGAAGCGACGGGGCGAAGCTGTCTTCGGGATCTTTCACCCATGTGCGGCATCGCCGGAATAATTTCCGCCCAACTCGATGGGTTGACCCGCGACGCCGTGGTGCAACGCATGGTGCAGCGCCAGCAGCATCGCGGGCCGGACGATCGCGGGATTTTTTCCGGCGCCGGAGTCGGACTCGGCATGAGCCGGCTTGCGATCATCGATCCGGCCGGTGGTCGGCAGCCCATGACCAGCCCAGACGGCCGGTTCACGCTCATCTTCAACGGCGCCATCTACAACTATCGCGAGCTGCGGCCCGAACTCGCGGCGCACGGCTGGGACTTCCGCACCGACGGCGACACCGAAGTGTTGCTCGCCGCCTACGCCCGCGATGGCGCCGGTTGCCTCGGGAAACTCCGCGGCATGTTTGCCTTCGCGGTTTGGGATCAGCGGGAGCGCACGCTGTTTGCTGCCCGCGACGCGCTCGGAATCAAGCCGCTGTATTATGCCCGCCCGCCGGCGGGCGGCGTTATCTTCGCCTCGGAACTGAACGCCCTGCTCGCCAGCGGCCTGGTGCCGCGCGAGATTGATCCGCTCGCCGGCGGCGAATACCTCGCGTGGTTCAGCGTGCCGGCCCCGCGCACCATTTACCGCGGGATCTCCAATTTGCCGCCCGGCCATTGCCTGCAGGTCGATGCCGGCGGCCGACTTAAAACCGAAGCCTGGTGGCACCTGCCCCCGCCGACCCGCCCCGGAAGGGTCGCGGCCACCTATCACGATTTCGTGCACAGTCTCCGGCATCAACTGGACGACACGATCCGCGCGCATCGCATCGCCGATGTGCCGGTGGGCGCCTTTCTGTCGGGTGGGCTCGACTCAACCGCCGTCGTCGGGCTCATGGCCAACGGCGGCGCGGCGCGGTTGAAGACTTTCTCCCTCGTCTTCGGCGAGGCCGGTTTCTCCGAGCAAACCAGCGCCCGGCTGGCCGCGCAGACCTTCGGCACCGACCACCAGGAAGAGCTGATCACGGGCGCGCAGGTCGCCGCGGACCTGCCGCGCATCCTCGAAAGTTTTGACCAGCCCACGGGCGATGGCATCAACACGTGGTATGTCAGCCAGACCGCGCGGCGCGGCGGCGTGAAAGTCGCCCTGTCCGGTCTCGGGGGCGACGAACTCTTCGGGGGCTAT
>CAZAOI010000204.1:0-6261 GCA_964486705.1 uncultured Oleiharenicola sp.
TGGCGTGTTCGCCTTCACTCTGCCGACTGCGGTAAAGGGCTACCGGTACACGTTCGTCCGGACCACCGCCAACGTGATCTCGATCACCGCAGGCGCAGCCGACACGATCCAAGTCGAAGGCACTACGACCGCCGCAGCGGGTTCGATCACTCTCGGCACTGACGGCGCGAGCGTCACGCTGCAAGCAATCAACGCCACCGAATGGATCACGATCGCCAAGACCGGCACGGTTACGGCATAGGGAGTCACATGGCAATCATCAAAAGCGTAGTCCTCGAATCTGGGATCACGGCAAGCTACTGGCACCCGGCGAACATCTCTGTTGATCTCCAAGGCGGACGCAAGGGAGAGCGACGAAAGACCGTCATCGTTCGCTACCAACTCTACAAGAGCAAGACCGACTTCCTCGCCGGCACGGCTCCCCTTGACGAAGAGAGCGTCCGCTTCGAGTGGAGCGGGGCCAACATCCCGTTCACGAACACTCGCCTGAACAACATCATCAGCGACATCGACACGAAAGCCCTTACCATGCCGGAGTTCTCCGGTGGCGTAATCGAATAAAAGGAGAAAGACATGAACACACCGAATGACGGAACGACCCGAGCAATTACCGCTTCCTACACCTGCGCTGCGCGGGACCAGAACCTCATGGCGGACGCAACCGCCGGAGCGATCGTGGTCACCCTGCCGCCCACCAACCTTGAGCCGGGTCGGATCATCTCGGTTACCAAGACCGATGCCGGAGCCAACGGAATCACGTTCACCGCAAACGCCGGGTACACCATCGAGACCAAACTGGCGGACACTGCAATCAACGTGCAGGACGACAACATCACGCTGATGCTCGGTACCGGAACCGTCTGGTACGGGTACTCCGACGCCGAAGCTCTTGTGAAGCTCCAGGTTGGCACGCCCGGATCGGCCCAGACCGGAAACGTCAACGTCAGCGGAACCCTGGTCGCAGGAACTGGCGCAACGATCACGGGTGCAGTCTCCGCGACCACCACGGTGACCGCTGGAACCGGCCTGACTGTGACAACCGGCACCGCCACGATCTCTGATGGCGG
This sequence comes from uncultured Oleiharenicola sp., assembly GCA_964486705.1. Lineage (GTDB taxonomy): Bacteria > Verrucomicrobiota > Verrucomicrobiia > Opitutales > Opitutaceae > Lacunisphaera. Next base: position 1,068 of record CAZAOI010000204.1, read on the forward strand.
TGTTACCGCGACCAGCGACTCTGCGCTCATCACCATGAAGTCGGCGCTCGATTCTGGCAACAAGTGTACGCTCGGTGCTGACGGAATGACCGCCACGGTTGCGGCTGCGTCTCCTGATGGAACCAAGACGGCTCGGCTCACGGCTGCGAATGCGGGTTCGACTCTCGCCATCAACGGCACTCAGGTTGTCACCGCACAGGGTGCTGCCGTCGCCAACGCTGCGGGTGGCGCGACAGTTGACGCGGAAGCCCGGACCGCGCTGAACGCTCTGCTCGCCCGGCTTCGGGTTCACGGTCTGATCGCAACGTAGTATGTCGAGAGGAACCACGACCCGGTTCGGTCTGGAATCAATCCCAGACTCTAAGCCCCGGCCAAACCGGACCGGGTCTGGTGCCTCTTTGGACAACGATTACTGGTACTGCTGTGACCGGTGCGCCCAACCGTGGCCTCGACTGGAGTTGAGCAGGGAAGAGTTCACCGGGAACATCGTCTGCGTTCCCTGCAAAGATCAGCCAAGCGTCGACCAGCGAGCGAGCCAGATGGTTCGTCGTCGTTGGTTCGAGCAGTTCTACCGGTTTGGGGTCGACATCTTCTAGGAGGCAATCTTGGCTCTACAGACCGTAACGGCGATGATCTCGGAGTTGGAACAGAAGACTGGGAACTTGGGCATGAACGCAGCCGGTGGCCTCATCGAGCTTGCGATCAACAACGCCTACCGGTCCTTGGCTGCGAAGTACCACCACCCCGAGTTCGAGGCGGCCCCGTCGCACTACTTCGACACCATCACCCTGACTGGGAATGCGACCTGCGTGGCGGACACCTACACGTTCACGATTGCCAACACCGGGACCGCACCCAACGACATCGCCACCATGGGGACGCGCCTGCTCGGCTCTCTCTGCTGGTTCTCCAGCGACCAGAACGTTCGGGTCATCACGGGGTACAGCGCGGTCGGTGCGCCTCCGTACACGTTCACGGTCTCTCAGGCTTTCCCGAGCGCCCAGACGGCGCAGCCCCTCTACATTGCGGTGAACCAGTACCCGCTGCCACTTGACAGCGAGATCCCCACTGGGCAGCCGGCGTTCTACATCTACGACCTGTCGAACACGACCACCCAGAATGCGATGATCCAGAAGGACATCCGCGTGAACGACCGGTGGGCGAGCCTTGCCGGGCAGCCGTACTACTACTGGCGCAGGAACAACAACATCCTCATCTGGCCAGCTCCGTTCCTGACGGGGACGCAGCCGTACAAGATGCAGCTTCGATACGCCTTCCGCCCCCCGTACATCTCTGGGAACGAGACGATCGCCCCGTTGCAGGAAGAGTGGCAGGCGATCGTGAAGATGGACGCTCTGGCTCTCCTGCTCGACGATCTGTACGAGCATGAGCGAGCCGCTGCTCTGCGGGATTCGTCGAGCCGGATGGCTGTCGAGATGATGAAGCCACCGGACGAGGAGATCGAAGACGCTGACGGTGGGTTCTTCCCCGTGAAGCGGTTTGGTGGCTGGTAATGGGAACGCCTGGCGGTCCTCCCCCCCTCGATCAGGAGTTTGTGATCCGTGGTCCTTTCAAGGATGCGGACTACTCTGTTGATGCGTATGTGAATCAGGATCCGACGAGTCCTACGGACGCGAGGAACTACGACACTTCGTTCGGCGTTCTGGCCCCGAGACCGGGGAAGCACTTCCTGACCAAGTTCGTCGAGACTATCGACAACGGTGGCGTGTCGGTCTTCAACGCGCACGCTTTCATCGGCTCTGGCGGTGGCGGTGCGAACTTGGGTCTGTCGTTCGTCGAGGTGTTGGATTCCTGCAACATCTACTACAAGCTAGGAGCGGCGGACACGGTCAACGTCGGGCAAGCGGCTGGGGTAGGAAGAGCTTCGGACATCATTGCGATTGGGCGCTGGTATCAGATGGACGCTCTGATGCAGTCCACGTTCAACAATCCCCCTCCGATTCAGGCGGCTGGAAACTCTTACGCTCCGGCAACGTGGAGCAAGCAGCGATACAAGGTCGTCACGTTCGGTGGGACACTGAACTTCACGAACGGTTCGGCATTGGCAACAACGGGTGCAATAGCCCCGTTCAACATGCTGAACGCTTGGCTGATCGGCGGATACATCCGGGCTTGTACGAACGCCGGGGAAGCCTACGGGAACATCTATCGGATCTACGACATGGACAACACCGGGTCAACGATCTCGGGTTCAAATGTTCTTGGCGGTCGGCTTTCAATCACCCCAAACTACGCTGGTCCAACTCAAGCGAACTCTCGGTACGCGATCTACTTGCCGATCAGCGACTCTTCCGCCCGGACTGTTAGTCCACCGCTGTACGTCCCTCCGATCGACTACTGCGAGATGCCGAATTCGCAGGGTACTTTTTACGCTCAAATTGATTCCGACGTCAATGCGGTTACGGCACTCGGGACTTTCGCGGAATTCTCCAGAGCGTACACGATCGTGCCTGCGGACTCTGTACCAGCCGTCGGAATGTCGTACCGCAAGTCGGATGAAAACATCACTGAGACGCGAGCAATCGTTCGATCGGAACCAACTGGTGTCCCTAGCGAATACGAGTTGTGGCTGTGGCCTCCGTACGCTAACGCTTCTGGGATCGTTCCTTGCGAGATCCTTGCGAGAACTCAGCTCTGGGTGACCGGCTCCTTCGGTTCCACGATCGTTTCTCCGGGTGTCACTCCGATGATCGGGCAGGCGAGAACCGACACCACTTGGTACTTGGCGAACTCTGCGGTCCCGTTTGCTGATCGCATGATCCTCGCCACAGACATGAGCTACGAGCGCCCGGACCCTACGGTCCTGACCCAGTATGCCGACCTCCAGCCCATCTACCACCCGGGCCGGATCGTCACCTCAGGGAACGGGTTCTACACCGAGTTCACCGGGCGCGAGGACATCGACCAAGCGCAGTACGACCTGCCGATCGGGCCGGTGATGCACCTGTTCGTCATGCGGGACACGATGTATGCGGTGTCGGCGACCGGGATCATGTCGGCGCAGCGAACCGGGCAGGCGCAGAATCCGCTGCGGTTTGCGACCGTCATCACGGGCGAGCAGTTCATCCCGTGGAGTAAGCCGATGGTGATTCAGGGTTCTCAGGCGATCATTTTGACTGAGAACGCGGTGAACATCTTCGACGGCGGCGGCCTGCGTCCGATCAGCCAGAAGATCGACAACCTGTACCAGCAGTGGGTTTCCACGAACATCATCGACGGGCATCCGCGCTGCCACTACGACGAGACCGCCGGTCGGGTCATCTTGACCAAGGGGACGATCGACGCCTCTTCCGAGCCGTTCGGGAACACGATCCTCGTTGGCGACATCGAGTCCGGTGAGTGGAAGACCTACGAGATTCCCAACGGTGTTACTGGTGGTGCTGCGGGCATGGGGTCAAACATCGGAGGCGCGGCCTCTTGGGAGAACCCGGCATTGCCGACGACGTTCGGTAAGCGATACCAGAGGGACACCGAGTTCATCGTCCACAGCATCAGCCGGGCTATCGCGAGTGCGACAGCGACAACGTGGGACGAGATCGCCTGCCTGCGCCGGACCCTGAACTACGACCAAGACTACGCAGGTACGCTCACGAACGTGGCGTGGTCGTGGCTGTCTCCGTACATGGACCTGGGGAACCCTCGGAACCTGAAGTCTGTGACCGGCGTCCGCATCGTGTTCGAGGTCGGGATGCTGACGGCGAACCTGATGACCGTGGCGGTCTCGGCTACCCAGAAGGGTCAGGTCGTCAGGACGGTGAGCGGGACAGTTGACTTGGCAGGTGGCGCGGCTGGCGTGGTCGGGTCCGTTCAGGAAGTCTGGTTCAGGACGCCACCGGTCGCGAACGACCCGACAGACTCCGGCAACGGCATGCCGCTGACCGGGTTCACCTTCAACATCAAGCTCTCCCAGACGGCAGCCTCGGTAGCCGACACCTTCCGGCGACCCGTCATCCGAGAGATCGCCCTCATCTACCGGGACCGGGCGGAACTGAGGACCAATTGAGGCTGGAGTCCATCGCTGGTCGGCTCGTCCAGCCTCCGGCGTTCCGGGGGGATGCCTCCCGGTTCGCCAAGGAAGTCTCCTCCTGGATGCGGCTCGCCACCGACACCATCTGGCTGCTCGACCGCAACCTCCAGACCGTCATGAACGGGCAGGTCGAGCTTCCGACCGTCCTTGGGAACACCCCCCAAGGGACCAACGTCATGATGAACTACAAGCCTCTGTACTACGCGGCCTCCCCGGCGCTCGTCACTCCGGCGATCGAGATCCTGCACGGGTTCGACCGCCCCGCCCGAGGGTGGATCTGGTTCCCAAACTCCGCCGGTCTGGTCATGGATCAGATCCTGTCGAGCCAACTGCCCGACCCTCTGGTCCCCGGCTACCCTCTGGCGCAGACGACCGCCTCAGCGTGGACTGTGAAGGGCGAGGCCGGTGGCCTGATCGGGGGGTGGACCGACAACGGGGTGCAGATTGGCGACCAGATCAAACTGACGAGGATCGTGGCGCCTGCGGGGACCGTGGCTGTCGGCGGCACCAACCTGGTGACCGTGACCGGGGTCGGGACGACCTTCAAGACTTCGGTGAAGGCGGGGTGGGATTTCCGGGTGACGACGGCGGGGACCGGTGAGTGGCACCCGATCCTGTCGGTGCAGTCGAACCTGAAGATGACGGTGCTGATGCCGTACCTCGCCTCGATCGCAGCCGGCGCAGGATGGGAAGTCCGGGCGAAGGATTCGGCGTGGAAGGACATCGTGGACATCACGACGACGGCGAGCGAGGACGAGTTGGTTCTTCTCGATACGGCACCTGGTACCGAAGTCCCGATAAACACGCTGGGTTGCGACTACACGATACGCAGGCCGGCCAACATGGCGACCATGTGGGTCAGAATTGTCTCAACAAACCCGGTATGCGGTGCTTTTGGCATCTTCTGACCTACCGGTAACATGAAGATAGCAGTTGGAGGAAGAACGTATGGCAAGCGGACCTGTGGGCAGAGCAAGGCGAACGACTAGAGGTGCGAGGCCGGGTCAGACGACTGGCACCACGCCCCCCCCCGCAGGTAACCCTGCCGGCTCTAGCAATGGTGGGCAGGACTATTGGAATCCGGGTGGCGGCGGCTGGGGCGGTGGCGGCTGGGGCGGTGGCGGCTGGGGTGGCGGTGGCTACGGT
>CAZAOI010000205.1:0-6252 GCA_964486705.1 uncultured Oleiharenicola sp.
GTCGGGCGTTCCGCATCGCCTGCAAGCAGGCTCCTCCGAAAACGAAAGGAAAGGGGCCTGGTGGGTTTGATCAAATGCCCCGGAGCTTGCTCCGGGGATCTTTACTCCCAGTGGGGTGGGGCCAATCGGCCGATGCACTTACCCCACGCCGTAGTCGTGTTATTGGCGACAGGCGTCGATGGGGGCCTCGGCGCCCACCCGACTGCACGATCCCGGCCAAGTTCGCGAAGCCCGCTCCGCTAGCCCGGCAGGGCGAACCTTTCACTCCCGCAGGGATGAACGATACGGGCTAGAGCGCCGGCCTTTGCAGCCTAGACCTCGAAGCGCGCCTCGGTCATCTCTATTTCGCCGTCACCGGGACGGTGCCGGTATGGGTGAGTTTGGTTTCCTCAACGGTCTCCCCGTAAATACGAACGGTGATCTGCGTATCCACCCGATAGCTGGCTGAACCGTGCGCCAGCGCCTCGGCGAGGGCCCGGCTGGCGGCGGCGTCCCCGCCGGTGATGATTCCTGACCGCTCAACATCCGTGCCGGCCGGAATTCCCAGGGGATTTTCATTGATGATCACGCCGAGATAAACGCCGTTGAGATAGATCTTGGAGCGGACGCGGGCGAAGAGGTAAGAGACAACGTTCGTGTTGGTCACGTGCCATGAGGCCGTCACGGTGCCATCGCCGGCCCGCACAATCTCGGTCAGCCGGGCCTCCAGTCCGGTGGCGATAAGTCGACTGGTATTGGTGCAGCCGGTCTGACCGGTGGCCAGCCAGAGCAGCAGGAAAAACGGGGCAAGGAGTCTTTTCATCAGGCACCACTGTGCGGTGGGAGGCAGTTCCGGCAAGTTTACTCGTCCGCCGGCGTGGGTTTCTTTTGTTTTCCGGCCAGGCTGAGTCCGAATTGGGCGATCGCTCCCACGACCGCGAGGGCCAGAATCGAGGGCAGCATCCAGGAGTTGCCGGCGATCAACGCCGGAATTTGCTGCGGCCGCTCGTAATAGTACAGCCAATCGAGCTGGCTCGAGAAATAGGTCGCGGCCAGGAGGGCCCGGAATGAACCGAGCACGGCCGTGGCGAGGATGATGATGACGCGTTGCAGTTTCACCGCGAGGAAACCGCCGACAACCCCCAGCACGCAACCGCTCAGCAATGCCACCATCGGGTTGAAATGGCTGAGGGTCAGGATCGCCAACGCCGCGCCCAAACCAAAACCGGCGGCAAACACGGCGGCGGTGTAAACCAGAAAGGCGAGGCCTACGCCCAACAGTCCACCGACAACCCAAGCGCCGATTTCTGCTCCCGCTCCCAAGCCCAAGGCGGTTCCCGCCGCATGGCCGACGAGGGCGCCGAGCAAGCCGCCGAGCAGGGCCACCGTCAGTTTGAATAGGCGATAGCCGAAAAAACAATCCAGCAGCGCCCAGGCAATGGCACCGGCGGAAATCCAAGGATAAAGCTCAGCGCGGGGATGCACATTTTCACCCTAAGACGCCCGGTGCCGGGCAGGCAACCCGCATTGCGTCGGCCTCAGAGCCCTCACCCCAGCGTCAGGGCCCGCCCGCTTTCCAGCGCGACCCAAGCGGCGAAAAATGCGGTCCCCCACAGCAGGAGCCACTTGGCGACCCGGCGGCGGCGCAGACTGCGCTCATAACGATCCAGGTGGGGCACCCGAAATCCGTCCCCTTCCAGGAAGCTGGCAAATCGGGCGTGTTTCAGCTGCGTGGTCCGCAGGCGCCGGTCGCTGCGCATGCCCTGATTGATCGGCAATTGGTTGAGCAGGTGGCGCAGCGCGTAGGACATAACGAATAGATCGGTCAAAATAGCTCTTCCGTTCAATGGGATTCCAGATATCTCGACACAATTCACGTTAACTTTAACGCCATGCATCACTTTCATTATCAGGGTCAAAAACTTCACTGCGAATCCGTCGATCTGGCCGCGGTGGCGCAGCTCCATGGCACGCCGACCTATGTCTACAGCGCCCAGACGATCGAAGACAATTACCGCCGATTGACCACCAGCCTGACCGGGCTGGAGGTGCAGGTCTGCTACGCGATGAAGGCCAACTCCAACCTCGCGGTCCTGCGTCTGTTTTCCAACCTCGGGGCGGCCTTTGACCTCGTTAGCGGTGGCGAACTCCGGCGCGTGCTGGCGGCGGGCGGCAGCGCCTCCCGCAGTGTCTTCGCCGGCGTCGGCAAGACCGAGGCCGAGATCAAACTGGCGTTGGAATCCGGGGTTTTCAGTTTCCACGTCGAAAGCGAGCCGGAGCTCGCGCGGATCAATCACGTGGCGGGCCAGCTGGGCCGCACGGCGCCCATCGCCATCCGGATTAATCCCGACGTGGACGCGAAGACCCACGCCAAGATCACCACCGGCAAGAGCGAGAACAAGTTCGGCATTCCGCTCAAATACGCCGCCGCGGCCTACGAATCGGCGGCCAAGTATCCGCATATCGAGATCAAGGGCGTGCAGATGCACATCGGCTCCCAGCTTACTTCGGCCACGCCTTTCATCGAGGCCGTTGAAAAGGTGGTCCCCTTCGCCCAGCAGCTGAAAAAACTTTATGGCATCACCTATTTCAGCATCGGCGGCGGCATTGGCATTGTCTATCCGGACGCCCTTGCCAGTGCCGACCCGGCGTGGTGGGCCGCAAAACCCGAGGGCGAGCGGCCGTTGACGCCCGAAGCCTATGGCGCTGCGCTGGCGCCGCGGCTTGCTCCGCTCGGACTCAAGATTCTGCTGGAGCCGGGCCGCTTTCTCGTCGGCAACGCCGGCGTCCTCCTCTCCCGCGTCGAGTACCTCAAGCGCGGCCAGGGCAAAAACTTTCTCGTGGTCGATGCCGCCATGAACGATCTCGTCCGCCCGGCCATGTACGAGGCCTATCACGAAGTGGTGCCGCTCCTGCGCGACACCTCGCGCCCCGCAATGAAGGCCGACCTGGTCGGGCCGATTTGCGAATCCGGTGATTGCTTCGCCAAGGACCGCACGCTGCAGACGCTCGGGGAGGGCGAGTTGGTCGCCTTTATGAGTGCCGGTGCCTACGGCTACACCATGGCCAGTCGCTACAACACCCGCAGCCTCCCCGCCGAAGTCCTGGTCTCCGGCAGCCGATTCGAGCTGGTCAACGCGCGCGAGAATTTTGATGCTATCCTCGCCGGCGAGAAGATCCCCGGTTTTCTCAAAACCTGACGTTTCCCCATGTCTGAGCCGCGCCCTCTTAATTTTTCCGTCATCGGGGCGGGCGCATGGGGTACGGCGATGGCCGTACATCTGGTCCGGCGCGGCCAGCAGGCGACGCTGGTCACCCGCCGGCCGGAGCACGCGGCGGCTCTGTGCGCTGACCGCGAAAATCGCGACTACCTGCCGGGGATCAAACTGCCCGACCCACTGCGGGTCACCAACGACCTGCGGGCCGTCTTGGTCGAGACCGATGTGGCGTTGATCGCCTGCCCCTCCCAAGCCTTGCGCGCCTGGTGCGAGCAAATGCGCCCCATGTTGCAAGACACGGCGCGAGTCCAACTCCTGCTCAGCCTCGTCAAAGGCCTCGAGATCGGCACGCATCTGCGGCCGAGCGAAGTCATGGCGCAGGTCCTGCCCGCCCTGAACTGCGGCACCCTCACCGGCCCGACCAACGCCGCCGAGGTGGCCCGCGGCCTGCCCGCCGCGATGGTCATGGCGGCGGCCCGGGTGGATGAATTTGTCCCCAAGGTGCAGGCCGCCCTGAGCGGTCCGACCCTGCGCATCTACACGAGCGACGATCTCGCCGGCGCGGAATACGGCGCCAGCCTGAAAAACATCTACGCCATTGCCGCGGGCTTCTGTGACGGCTTGAAGCTCGGCGATAACGCCAAGGCTTCCCTGATCACCCGCGCGCTGTCCGAGATGGTGCGCGTCGGCGAGTCCCTCGGCGCCACCAAGGAGACGTTCTACGGTCTGAGCGGCTTTGGTGACCTGGTGGCGACCTGCCATGGAGCCTGGAGCCGCAATCGCGAGTTCGGGCAGAAGATCGGCGAAGGCAAATCGGTGGCGGAATTGCTGGCCGGCCGCAAGACGGTCGTCGAGGGCCACCGCACGACCGAGGCACTCTATGGACTGTGCAAGGAGCGGCACATCACGGCGCCGATCCTGGCCGAAGTTTACGCGATTCTCTACGAAAACAAGAAGCCCGCCGCCGCGCTCCACGCCCTGATGACGCGGGAGCTCAAGCGCGAGGTCCCGAGGCCGCAGTAGCTGATCGCGGCGCCCCGATCGGTGCCGCTCAATGCATCGACGCCCACCCGACTCACGGCTTCGTTTCGTTGGCGGGGGCCAGGTCGATCTTAACCGCAAGGAATTCTGCGCTGATCGGCTCGAGCCGGAATGGGAATGGGCCGGCGAGGCGCCCCAGCTCCCCGCCCGCCAGGAGCATGCGCTGATCGGAGTCGGGCGACGAGACGGTGATCGTTCCCTCCAGCACGAAAATGAGGCACAGGGTTTCCGGGCCCAGCAGCAGCGGGGCGCGACCGGGGCGCAGCAACGACATCGCTCCGCGGAAAAGGTCGCGGTCGACCATCAGATTCAGATCGCGCGACGGACCGCCGAGCAGGCGGCAAAACGTCGTCACGTCGCCACGGAAGCGAATCATCTGTCCGCGTTCCGCCAGCACCACCTCCGGGGAATTCCCGCAGCGCACGGCGAATCCCTCGCCCGCCAGGAGCATCAGGGTGCGGTCGATCCCGGGAAAAACGGAGAAGGGCCCCGCGGCGGAAACCGTGGCGCAGCTCACGCGCCAGGCGAATTTCCCCGGGTGGACCGGATGCGGGGCGCGGAGCAGTTCCAGCGTCGTGCCGCCCCCGTTTTTCCAGGGCTGCGTTTGAAAATCAGCCGGGCCGAATTTCTCCATGACTTGGGGCCGGGTGGAACCGGGACGAGTTCGGGGTGCGCCCCCCCCGCGGCCGCCCAGGGGAGGGCGGCCCGGGCTCCTACTTCAGGCACTCCGCGAAGCGCGGCTGCGCGGCGGCGTGGCGGCGTTGGATGTCGATGTAGGTCTCATCGACCAGTTCGTCGACCGCCGTGCCTTGCAGGAATTTCGCGCTGAAGCCGGGTATTTCATGGTCGAGCGAGTTGCGCACGGCGGTGAGGAAATCGCCGATGATTTCCCGCGGCATCTCGTCGCCGATGGAGATGCGGATCGTGGTCGGCGTGATGCCGGCCTCGTGGAGCGCGGCGGGACTGAGCTCGGAGTGCGAGGTGAGGGCGGGGCAAAGCACGAGGGTGTTGCTTTGGCCGAGCGAAACCATGTGCCCGAACATCGGCGCGAGTGAATCGAAGAAACGCTCCAGCGTGACGCGGGACATTTTCGCCGCCTCGAAGTTGATGGTGAAGAGCGGCGACGGGAGTCCGAGGTAGGAGGTTTTCAGCGCGATCGCGTGGTTCGGGTCGCTCGGGTTGGCGGGGCCGCTCACCGTGACGAGCGGATGCGAGGCGAGCCACTTGGCGAAAATGACGGTGTTGATGCACTTCTTGAGCATGCGGACCTCGAGGGTCTTCATGCCGGTGAGCACCTCGAACGCCTTGTCGGAATCGAGGAACGCGCCCTTGATGTAGTAGACGTTCCAGAAAAGGGTGTCGTGCCAGCTCTTGCCGCTCGGGGCGGTGTCGCCCTTGGGGATAAACATGTCGTCGTTGCGGCCGATGACGACGCCGGCGGTCGTCGTGCCGACGCCGGTGAGATCCTTGGTATAGCTGTGGATGACGAAGTCGGGGCGCGCCGCCGGGTTGGTTTCCTGCAGCGGACGGACGAGGAAAGGCGTGCCGACCGTGCTGTCGAGAATGACGGTGAGGCCCTCGGCATGGGCCGCCTCGCAAATGGCGGGAACGTCGAGAAACACGCCGTGCGGATTGCACGGGCTTTCCAGGTAAAGGAAGATGTGCCGGCCAGCCGCGAGGCGGTCGGCATATTGCAGCTTGGTCGCGGCCAGCGCGCGTTTGAAGTCGTCGGCCCCGAAGCCGTCGAAGAACACGATGCCCGCGTCAAGGTTGGACTTCTTGCCGAACCAGTCACACAGCAGCTGATGCGCGCCGCCGTAGATGTTGCGGGAGGAGAGGACGACGTCCTGGTAGCCGACGAGGTGGGAGAGGGCGGCGTCGATGGCGCTCATGCCGGAGTTGAAGTTCCACGCCATGTAGTCGCCGGCCATCGGGCCGGCCTCGATGTCGACAATGTGGTTGGCGAGCGAGATCGAGGTCGGGTTCATCAGGCGCGAGTAGATCTCGTGCAGGA
>CAZAOI010000206.1:0-1232 GCA_964486705.1 uncultured Oleiharenicola sp.
ATGAGCGCGTCCGTCCCCCGTTCATTTCCCCGGTCGCTCAAGCGCAAGCTGCTGCTGCCGGTGGCGCTGTGCGGTGGAGTCGTCGCCCTGTTCGCCCTCGGTGCGATCCAACGGTCCTCGCGCCAGCAGCTGGAGAGTAAATTGCAGCAGCGCGCGGAGTTGATCGCCAACGTGGTGAACTACACCGCCGAAAGCGTCGCGCGCGTCGGCGAATTGCAACGCATCGTCGCCTCCCTCGGCGCCGAAGCGGATATCCTCGAAATCGTCGTGGTCGGGGGCGAGCCCCTGCGGGTGCTGGCCAGCACCAAATCCGCGTGGTTTGGCCGACTCCTGTCCGCCCTGCCCGGAGCGGAAGTCGGCGATGATCTCACCAAGGCCATCCAAGACAACGCCAGTCATCACCACTTCAATAATGCGGAGCACCTGTTCGATTTCAGCACCCCGCTCCTCCTCAGCCAATCGGCCTTGACCGGGGGGGGAGTCAAGGTCGGGGCGGTCATGGTGCACCTGGACACGCTGCCCCTCCAGGCCGCCATCCGGCGCGCGACCTTCGAAACTGCCAGCATCTTTATCACCGGAATTTTGCTGCTCGGCCTGCTGGGCTATTTCCTGCTCAACCGTTTTATCCTCCGCCCGGTCGCGGCCATCAGTCAGGCGGTGACCGCTGGCCGCGAGACCACGGATCTTGTCTGGACCCAGGCCACCCCGGACGACGAACTCGGCGCGCTCGCCCACACGCTGCGCGCCACCCTCGCCCACGCCGATACCGCGCTCCAGGAATTGAAGAGCCAGAAATACGCCGTCGACCAGCACGCGATCGTCGCGGTGACCGATGTCAAAGGCCTCATCACGTATGCCAACGACAAATTCTGCACCCTCAGCGGCTATGCGCGCGCGGAATTGCTGGGCCAGAACCACCGCCTCCTGAATTCGAGAGTGCATCCCAAGAGCTTTTTCACCGAGATCTGGACCACGATTGCCCGCGGCCGGGTCTGGCACGGGGAGATCTGCAACCGGGCCAAGGACGGCTCGCTCTATTGGGTGGACTCCACGCTGGTCCCGCTGCTCGGGCCCGAAATGCGGCCGATCGCCTACATCGCCATCCGGACCGATATCACCGCCCGCAAGGCGGCGGAAGTAAATCTCCGCCTCAACGAATTCTCGGTCGAGGAATCAGCCCTGCCCACCTACCTGGTCGCGCCCGACGCCCGCATCTTGCGGGTGAATCGCGC
>CAZAOI010000206.1:1332-6156 GCA_964486705.1 uncultured Oleiharenicola sp.
GCCGCGGAGGCGGCCAACCGGGCGAAGAGCGATTTCCTCGCGACGATGAGCCACGAGATCCGCACGCCGATGAACGGCGTCCTGGGTTTCACCGACCTGCTGCTCGACACCCCGTTGACCGAGCAGCAACAGGCCTACACCGCGACGATCAAGACCTCGGGCGAAAATCTCCTCACCATCATCAACGATATTTTGGATTTTTCCAAGATCGAGGCCGGCAAGCTCACGCTCGAGCCGCTCCCCTTCGATCTGGCCCGGACGATCGGGGAGGTCACCACGCTCCTCGACCAGCGCGCCCGGGAAAAGAACCTCGCGCTCACGCTGGACTATCCGGCCCACCTGCCCCGCCGGCTCGTCGCCGATGCCACCCGGATGCGCCAGATCTTGCTCAACCTCGCCGGCAACGCCCTCAAGTTCACCGAGCGCGGCGGCGTGACCCTGCGCGTCGCGGAAACCACCGCCGCCACCGCGCGCTTCGTCCGCATCGAAATCAGCGACACCGGCATCGGCCTCACCCCGGAGCAGCAGGGCAAACTTTTCCAGAAGTTCTCCCAGGCCGATTCCTCCACCAACCGCCGCTTTGGCGGCACCGGCCTCGGCCTGGCGATCTGCAAACGCCTCGTCGAACTCATGGGCGGCGAAGTCGGGGTCGAGAGCACGCCGGGCGCGGGCTCCACTTTCTGGTTCACCTTCCCCCTCGTCGAGGCCCCGGCCGAGTCGACCGCCGCCGGCCCGGGCGCCCCCCCGGCCGCACCGAACAAGGCGCCCAAAATGAATCTCCGCGTGCTCGTCGCGGACGACAACACCATCAACCAGATTTTCGCCCGGGCCCTGCTGGGCAAACTCGGCTGCCACGCCGTCGTCGTGGGGAATGGCCGCGAGGCCCTGGAGCTCTATCGCACCCAGCCTTTCGACGTGATTTTGATGGATTGCCACATGCCGGAAATGGACGGTTTCGAAGCGACCGCCGCGATCCGCGCGCTCGAGCAGGCGCAGCCGGGCCCGGCGGCGCACATCCCGATTCTCGCCGTCACCGCCAGCGCGATGGCGGATGAATACGGTCTGTGTCTTGCCGCCGGCATGGATGCCGTGTTGACCAAGCCCCTCCCTGCTCAAGCCCTGCGCGAAGCCCTCGAACACTGGGCACCCGCCGCAGCGCCCGTCGCATGACCGCCGCCGCCTCGCTCCCGCGCAAGCTCCTCCTGCTGCTGCCGCTCGGGCTCGTCGCGGGGCTGCTCTCCTGGTGGGCGATCGAGCGGGCCGATCGCGAAATGCGCGCCGAGCTCCGCCAGCAGGCGCGGTTGGTGGGACAAGGACTGCACTTGGACGCCATCAGGGCCCTCACCGGCGCGGAAGCCGATCTGGCAAAACCCGAATACGAACAGCTCAAGGAGCGCCTCATGTCGATGCGTTCGGCCAACGCCCACTGCCGTTTCCTTTATCTCATGGGCCGCAAGGCGGACGGCACCGTATTCTTCTACATCGACAGCGAACCGGACGGGTCGAAGGACAATTCTCCGCCCGGCCAAGTCTACGATGAAGTCCCCGCGGCCGCCCGCCGCGCCTTCGACACCAGGGCCGAAGACGTCACCGACCCCACCCCCGACCGCTGGGGCGTATGGGTCACCGCGCTGGTTCCGTTGACCGACCCCCAGACCGGCGCCGTCCTGACCGTGCTGGGCATGGACATTGCGGCGGGCAACTGGAAGGCGGACGTCGCCGTCAGGGCGGCTCTGCCCGTCGGGTTGATGGTCGTGCTGCTCATCGGGGCCGCCGCCGCCGTCTTCGCCACGGGCGGCACGACAGCCACGGCCAAGCCCGTCATGCGGCGATTGCTGACGCCCCTGCTGATCATGGTGACCCTGATCGTCGCGGGCGCCGGCCTGCTCTTGCGGATGGAGCACCGGCAAAGCCTCGCCGGCGATGCCGCCGGCACGACGACCGAGGTGGCCGCCAACCTCACCACGATCCTCGACCGGCAGGCCGAGCTCTTGTCCGCCGCGGCGCTGCGCATCGGGGCCACGGACGTCCCCCCGGAGGCATGGCACGATCCCGACCGGCTGCTGGCGGCCGCCCGGCCCGTGCTCGAGGCGCTGCAGCGGGAAAATCAAATCAGCCAGCTCTCCTTCCTCGACCGAAACCGCGACTGTCGCCTCCGGGTGCACGCTCCGGAAAAACGCGGCGACCGGATCGATCGCTTCACCGCCCTCGAAGCCGAGCGCACTCACCAGGCGGCCTCGGGCCTCGAACTGGAACCGTCGGGCGCGTGCACCCTGCGCGTGGTGCACCCGATCGAGGTGGACGGCGCGTTGGTCGGTTACATTGAACTCGGCAAGGAGATCGGGGCGATCCTCCCGCTCCTGCACCGCAAAACCGGCGTCGAGCTGGCCGCGGTCGTTCGCAAGGAATTGCTGGACCCCGAAAAATGGGACGCGGACTCGCGCCGGCTTGGGTCCGGGCGCCGGTGGGACCGCTTGCGGCAGAATGTGCTGATCTACGGCCGCCTGCCCGAAACGTATTCGTCGGGGGCCGACCCGGTGGCGGGCGAATCGGCCGCCGAGACCAGCCAGGAAATCTCCGTCGACGGACAGGATTGGCTCGTGACCGTGACGCCCCTGGCCAATGCCGAGGGCAAAGAAATCGGCGACGTGCTGATCCTGCGCGATATCTCGACGGAAAAAGCGGACTTTGCGCGCTTGCTGGTCCTCGGCGGCGCGGTGGGCGGCGTCGTGCTGGTGCTCCTGTTCAGTCTCATCTATGTGCTGCTCCGCCGCACCGACGCGGGCATCCGCGCCCAGCAAGCCGTGCTGCAGGATTCCCTGGCCCAAGCCGATGCGGCGCGGCACGAAGTGGAACTCCAGCGGGCCGCGGTCGACCAGCATGCCATTGTGTGCGTCACCGACATGACCGGCACCATCCAATACGTGAACGCCAAGTTTCGCGAAATCAGCGGCTACGCGCAGGAGGAACTGCTCGGGCAAAACCACCGCCTGCTCAACTCGGGGCACCACCCGGCGGAGTTCTGGCGCGAGTGCTGGCAGACCATTCAGCCGGGAAACATCTGGCATCGGGAAATCTGCAACCGCGCCCGGAGCGGCGCGCTCTATTGGGTGTCGTCCACCGTCGTGCCGCTCCGCAATCAGGCGGGCGTCGTCGAACGATTTGTGGCCATCAGCACCAATATCACCGAGAGCAAGGCGCACGCCACCGCGCTCCACGCGGCCCGGCAGGCTGCGGAAATGGCAAACTCGGCCAAGGGCGAATTCCTCGCGACGATGAGCCACGAGATCCGCACCCCGATGAACGGGGTCCTCGGCTTCACCGACCTCCTGCTCGAATCCCCGCTCAGCCCGGAACAGCGTCAGTTCACGAACACGATCAAGCATTCCGGCGAAGCCCTGCTGACCATTATCAACGACATTCTCGACTACTCGAAAATCGAATCCGGCAAATTCACGATCGAACAGCTGCCCTGTGATTTCGCCCAGACGATCGAGGAAGTGGCGGCGCTTTTGGCCGTCCGGGCCCGGGAGAAATCCCTCGAGCTGCGTCTGGAGTACGGTCCGGAGGTGCCCCGCCAAATCGTGGCGGACCCGACCCGCCTGCGCCAGATCGTGGTCAACCTCGTCGGCAACGCCGTCAAGTTCACCGAACGCGGCCGGGTGACCCTGCGCGTTTCCGTCGAAACCGCGCCCGACGCGCCGGGAGGCCCGGCGATTCCGGATGTAGCGGCAGGCGTCCCTGCCTGCCGGCCCGATGATTTCGGCCCGACCCCACAGGCACGGCGGCCTGTGGCTACGCCCGATCCCGCCGCAGCCGGCGCGCGCTTCCTCCGCATCGAAGTCATCGACACGGGCATCGGCCTCACCCCGGAGCAGCAGGGCAGACTTTTCCAGAAATTCTCCCAAGCCGATTCGTCCACCACCCGCCGCTACGGCGGCTCCGGCTTGGGCCTGGCGATCTGCAAGCAGCTCGCCGAACTCATGGGCGGCCGGATCGGGCTCACGAGCGAACCGGGAAAAGGCTCCACTTTTTGGTTCGCGATTCCCCTCGTTGAAGTCACCGCGACCGCGCCGTCCGTGAGCCGCCCGGCAACCAACCCACCGATGCCGGCGACCACGCGAACGGTCCCGGATCAGCTGAACCTGCGCGTGCTGGTGGCGGAGGACAATGCCGTCAATCAGGTCTTCGCCCTGGCCCTGCTCCGAAAATTCGGCTGTCAGGCCGAAATCGCGCCCACGGGCCGCGAAGCCGTGGAGCTTTTTTGCACCCGGCCTTTCGACGTGATTTTGATGGATTGCCACATGCCGGAAATGGACGGCTACGAGGCGACGGCCCTGATCCGCCAGTTCGAGAGCCGGCAGCCCGGGCCCGCCACGCATATCCCGATCATCGCGGTCACGGCCAGCGCGATGGTGGAAGACCACAACCTCTGCCTCGCGGCCGGCATGGACGCATTCCTCACGAAGCCGCTGCGCGCGCAGCACCTCAAGCAAGCGCTCGCGCAGTGGGCACCGTCGGCCGCACCCGAAGTCGCACGCTCGGAGTAGCCGCGTAGCCACGGGCCGTTACGTCCGGGTCGATCCGTGTAGCCACCGGCCGCCGTGCCTTTTGGGGGTGGAGCGCGGCCTCCGGACGCGTTTTCTGGACTGAGGTGGACGCTTCATTCCGCAGAAGCATTGGCCACAAAAAACGCAAAAAGCACAAAAACTGAATGCGGGAGCACGGCGTAACGCCAAGGCGGGTATTCAAACGGTAGGGCGCCTCCGCCAGGTGGTCGTCGATTTCCACATCGACGATTCTGGGTCCGGATTTGGTGGTCGT
>CAZAOI010000207.1:0-6139 GCA_964486705.1 uncultured Oleiharenicola sp.
TCTTGTCATCGGGGATGGGCAGGCCGCCTTCGGCGACGTGGAAGATGCCCGAGGTCGTGCGGCGGTCGCTGCGCGGGTTGTGGAGAACGCCCTGGCGGACGCGCAGCGAGGCGAGGATACTGCTGTGATGTTCGTCGCGGCCCGGCGGGAGGGAGAGGGCGCGGGCCAGGCCGGGGCGGTCGAGGACGAGGGTGGTGGCGGGCAGGCGCGGGGCGACGCCGGTGCCGTCGAGGTAGTCGTAGAGGAAATTCTGGATGCGCTGGTCGACCGGGCAGAGATGACTGGCGAGGACGCGGTCCTTCTCGCGGCTCAGGGTCAGGAAATGGTCGACGAAGCTGGAGAGGCCGTCGGTTGCGCCGAGCTCGACGCCAGGTTGGCCGATCTCGTGTAGCTTGAGGTTGAGATAGGCCAGCAATTGCGGGTCGGCGGGGTCAGGAACGATCGGGAGAGTCTGGGTGCGCGTTGGCATGGAGGAGATAGTGAGGAGGGAGTGAAGACGCCGGAGGCCCCGGAGGCAACGGGTAAGCCAATTTCACGCCACCGGTGCAGGAAGTTATGTCACAGATTCAGCCTAGATCTGCGCCCGCGGACGGAAGAAATTGAGGCAGGACGGAAGCAATGGGGTTTATCCACGCGCAATTTAAAATGGGTCAGGCCTTCAGTATTGTAATTTCGGTTTGAAGACCGCTGACCCGGAGCGCAGGAATGCGGGATGGCACGCCGGTTGCGCATCTCCTTTGCGGGGGTCTGGGTGATCGGAGAGCAAGATAGCATCCTGAAGCCCCGACTCCGTTGAAAATCCCCCTCAGCTCCAGCTTAGGTCCGATTTGCTGAAGGGGAGTTGGCGAATGCGTTTGCCGGTGGCGGCGAAGATGGCGTTCGCGACTGCGGGGGCGAGGGGCGGGAGAACGGGCTCGCCGAGTCCGGTGGGCGGATTGTCGCTCTTCAGGAAATGGACTTCGATTTTCCGGGGTGCATCGGTGATGCGGAGGAGTTGATATTCGGCGAAGTTGGCTTCGACGATCCGACCGCGCTCGATATTTAACTCCTGCCGCCACGCCGCACTGAGGCCGTCGACGATGGAGCCTTCGACTTGATTTTCTGCACCGCTAAGATTCACGATCTGCGAGCCGACGTCGGCTACACACACGACGCGGTCGACCTTGAGCTCGCCTGATGGCGACACGGTGACCTCGGCAACGTGAGCGACGTAACCGCGATGGCTGAAATGAAAAGCGATGCCTTGGCCTTGTCCGCGCGGGAGTTTTTTGCCCCAGCCGGCTTTTTCTGCGACCAACGTCACGACGGCCTTCATGCGGGCGGCATTGTAGGGCTGGCCGCGTTCGCCGGTGCCGGGAACCTGGCCTTTGTCACCCAAGAGTTCGAGTCTGACGGCGAGCGGATCGCGGCCGGCGGCGTGGGCGAGTTCGTCGATGAAACTCTGGTACACAAACGCGAACACGCAGCTGCCGGGGGCGCGCCAGGGACCGGTCGGAATGCCGTTCTCGATCGTACTGCTGAGGCCGAGCAGATGGGGCACGAAACGGCTGGGGAATTCGTCCGGGCTGAGGCCGCCGCCAAAAAAGACGGAGTGATTGCGCCACGCGGATATTCTTCCCGTGGCGTCAACGGCGCCTTTCAGAAAGTGAAAACCGCCGGGGCGAAAGTGATCGTGCCGGAGATCGTCTTCACGGGTCCAGGTGAGTTTGACGGGCACGCCGGCTTTTTGCGCGATGGCGGCGGCCTCGACAACGAAGTCCGCGCTCAGGCGTCGGCCGAAGCCGCCGCCGGAGCGGAGGATGTGGACGGTGATGTTTTCCTTGGGAACGCCGAGGGTGGTGGCCACGAGGTTCGCGCCGGCGCCGGGATTTTGGGTGGGGGCCCAGATTTCGACGCGGTCTCCTTGGAAGTGCGCCGTGCAGTTCTGCGGTTCGAGGGTGGCGTGGGAAATGAAAGGGTAGGAGTAGCTGGCTTCGATGACCTTGCTGGCACTGACGAAAGCTGCAGCAACATCGCCGTCCTGGCGGATGATTTTGCCCGTGCCGGCGGTGGCGAGTTTTTGGGCTTCGGCGGTGAATTGCGCCCAGCTGTCGTTGGCGTGCGGGCCTTCGTCCCAGGTCACCGACAGCTGGCGTCGTGCGCTCAGGGCGGCCCACGTCGAGTCGGCGAGAATGGCCACGCCCGGCATCAGACCGCGGAGATCTTTGGTGCCTTCGAGAATGAAGGCGTCCTTCACGCCGGGGAGCGCTTTGATCCGTTCGAGATTGGCCGAGACGACCTTGCCGCCGAAGACGGGGCATTTTTCGAACACGGCATGGACGAGGCCGGGGATTTTGAAATCGAGGCCGAAGAGGGATTGCCCGGTGACGATCTTGGGGTTGTCGACGCCGCCGATGCGTTGGCCGAGAATCTTGAAGTGCTTCGGGTCCTTGAGTACAACCGTCTTGGCCTCAGGTACGGGCAGGGTGGACGCCCTCGCGACGAGGTCGCGATACGGCAGGGACTTGCCGGAGGTGCGATGGTGCACGAGGGCGGCGTCGGCCACGCACTCGGTTGCGGGTACGGCCCAGGTTTGGGCGGCAGCCTCAACCAGCATCATGCGAGCGGCGGTGCCGAGCTGGCGGAGTTGCAAATAGAAAGTCGGCGTCGAGGTGCTGCCGCCGGCGGCTTGTCCACCGTAGATGGCGTTGAGGTCAGCCATCTGCACCGTCACGGAGGCCCACGGCACTTCCAATTCTTCGGCGAGAATCATGGGGAGTGAGGTTTTGACGCCTTGGCCGGAATCCGGGCGCGGGGCGATCAGGATGATGGAGCCATCGAGACCGAGGCGGATGAAGGCGTTCGGGGTAAAATCACCGGCCGGAATATTTTTTGAAATTTCAACAGCTTCGGCGGTGCCGGTGAATTTCAGGAATGAGCCAAGCACCAAACCACCGCCGGCAAAAGCGGAGAGGCGCAGGAAATCCCGCCGGTCGAGGGTGGGGCGGAGGGGAGTTTTTGCGGTGCTCATGTGGCGGCCGGCGTTGACGTGGATGCGGCGGTTAACTCGGCGGCGCGATGAATGCCGGCCCGAATGCGCAGGTAGGTGCCGCAACGGCAGAGATTGCCCGCCATGGCGTTGTCGATGTCGTCGTCGGTGGGGGTGGGATTATCGGTCAGAAGCGCCGCCGCGGTCATCAATTGGCCGGGTTGGCAATAGCCGCATTGGGCGACATCGAGTTCGCACCAGGCTTTTTGCAACGGGTGGGAACCATCAGGGGAGAGACCTTCAATCGTCACCACCGGCCGGCGGCCGACACTGGAGATCGGAGTCAGGCAGGACTGCACGGGCTGGCCGCCGATATGGACGGTGCAGGTCCGGCAGAGACCGATACCGCAGCCGTACTTGGTGCCGACCAAATCGAGGTGGTCGCGCAGGATCCACAAGAGCGGGGTATCGGAAGCCACCTCCACCGAGCGGGATTGGCCGTTAACTTGCAGCGTGAATTTTGCCATAAAAGGGCGGATTGGGTTAACCGATTCTCTAAGACGGAATGCAGCCGCATTTGTTACGCAAGTGTTTTACCGGTGAAAAAAGATCCAACTGGAAATACCGTGAGCCGAGATCCCCCCCCTGAGTCCGATTAAAATGGGGCCGGGCTTCACTCTTATTATTTCGGTTTGAAGACCGCAGACCCGGAGCGCAGGAATGCGGATGGCACGCCGGTTACGCATCTCCTTTGCGGGGGTCTGGGTGACAAGAGAGCAAGCTAGAATCCTGAAGCCTTGACTCCGTTAAAAATCCCAGCGGGCAAAGTCGTGGGTCGGGGCGGCGGCGGGTGCGTGAGTGTCGGGGTCGACGGGTGCGGCCGGCGGGACGTCCGTGACGAGGATGCGCCCGGGCGCGACTAGCAGGAGAACGGCAAAGGGAAGGCGGGCCGTGGGGGAGTGACCGGTGGCAAGTGCGAGTCCGGAAGATCGCTTGCGAGCAAGCTCCTGCAACTTCGGAGGGAGCTTACGATTTCGCGGCCGGGACCTTCAGGCCGAATTCCTTGAGGACCGCGTCGATCTTCTCACGTTTCTCCTCGTGCGGCATGGCGGGATGGAGGCCAGTGTGGCGGATCGTGCCGTCGGGCGCGATGATCGTCACGTAGGGAATGCCTTCGATCGCGTAGGCCGGATTGAAGACCGGCTCCTCGCTGAACGCGACGGTCCACGTCATGGCCTTTGCTTTCATGAAGACGGGCATCAGGCCGGTTTCCTTCGCCGGATCGCCTTTGCAGTCGATCGGCTGTGCTTCGAGGTTGGACACGCGGCCTTGCAAACTGGTCACGCCGACAACTTCGACGTCGTAGCCTTGGTAGTGCGCCACGACCTCCGCGATCTGCGGGAAGGAGCGGATGCACGGGCCGCACCACGTGGCCCAGAAATCGAGCAACACGACCTTGCCCTTCAGGTCGGCGAGGGACTTGAGGCCGGGACGGCTCGACCAGGTGAAATTCAGCGCCGGCGCGGGCTGGCCGATGAGCGCGGCCTGGAGGGACGCCGCTTTGCCGCGCGATTCGAGGCCTTCGATCATGCGCTCGCTGTCCTTGCCGGCCTGAGTGTCGGGAAAATCGGCTTTCAACTGACGGAGGAGGGCGGTGGCTTTTTCGGAATTCTCAAACACCTGCGCATAGAGCATCGCCTTCATCAGAAGGATTTGAGCGACGTCTTCGGTCTTTTCCGTCTGGTGCTTGGTCAGCAGCGCGTCGAATTCGGCAAGCAGGGGAGCGAGGCCGGCCTCGGTGGTGACGCCGGCTTTCAGCTGACTCTTGACCCGTTCAATGAGGGGCGGGAGTTCCGCGGCGGCGGAGGAGGCCGGGGCCTTCTCCTGCGCGTGAGCGGTGAAAAGCGATAGGCCAAAGGCGGCGGCGAGGGCGAGCAGGAAGCGGAAGGATTTCATGGAGGAGGAGGAAAGTCCGGTCTGGGCCGGACAATCCCGCATCTTCTTCACACGGCAGGAGAGACGGCAAGGAAAAGCCATGGCCGGATAACGCGCTTGCCGGATAGGGCGGGGGATCGCAGCGTGGCGGGATCCCCGCTCCGTCAACCAGCAATCCCCTCCCTCTGATGACCCCCCACTCGGTGGCAACCCCGGCCAAGGCGAAATTCAGTCGCGTGTTCTGGACCCTGAACACGATCGAAATGTGGGAGCGCCTCGCTTTCTACAACCTGCGCGTGATGGCGCCGATCTACATCATGCAGGCCGACAATCCTGGCGGACTGCATCTCACGGCGATGGACAAGGGCACGATCTATGCGTGGTGGGCGGCCTTCCAGTCGCTGCTGCCGATCGTCACCGGCGGTTATGCCGACCGCTACGGCTTTAAAAAGACGCTCGGGTTTTCCGTGGGCCTGATGATGGTGGGCTACCTGATGATCGCCTTCCTGCGCGACGTGTCGTTCGTGAGCAATTACTGGGGCTTCTTTGCCGGGATTCTGGTCCTCGCAACGGGCACGGCGTTCTTCAAGCCGAGCATCCAGGGCGCCTTGGCGATCAACCTGACCAAGGAAAATTCTTCGGTGGGTTGGGGGCTGTTCTACTGGGTGGTCAACGTGGGCGCGTTTATCGGCCACTTCCTGCCGTCGATGCTGCTGGCCTTGAGTGCCCTGTTGCCCGGCGTGCTGCACGCCGAGGCCAACTCGCCCGCGGCCTGGCGGAACCTTTTCCTGGCCTCCGCGGCTTTCTCCTCCGTCAACCTCGGCCTGCTTTTCGTGTTAACCGACACCCCGTCCGGTGCATCGAAGACCGAATCGCTCCTCGCGGTGCTGGTGCGCACCATTCGCGGCATCATGGAACCGCGGCTGATCGCCTGGATGGCCATCATGTCGTGTTTTTGGCTGATGATGTATCAGCTGTGGGACCTGCAGCCGAATTTCATCGCGGACTGGGTGGACAGTCGGAGCATGGCGGAGAGCCTGCGCTGGCTGCCGGACGCGGCCTACCAGACTCTCGTGCAGCAGACCCCGCGCGGGCCGATGATTCCGCAGCAGGTGCTGCTGAGCGCCAATGCCTTCTTCATCATCTGCGGGGTGGTGGGAGTCGCTTGGCTGACGCGGCACATGCGCACGCTGGTGGCCATGCACATAAGAGAGGGAAATTCGTTCCCTCTCTTTG
>CAZAOI010000208.1:0-6109 GCA_964486705.1 uncultured Oleiharenicola sp.
GCGCCGATCTGCTCATGCAGGCCCTCGCCCTCGCCGCCCATTTCTGCCTCGACGATGACAATGACTACTACGTGCTGCTCGACGGCTACTCCCTCTTCCACAAAAGCTGGAACCCCAATCACGTCGAGGGCTACGTCGGCGCTATCATCTCCGCGTCGCTCTACTTCGGGCCGGACCAACTCAATGCGTTCTTCGCGAGTTTCGATTTCGACCGTTTCCTGACCCGGCTCGAGGCGGCGAATTTCCAGAACATCAAGCACTGCTGGACCTGGAATCCCGCCATTCGCGGACTCATGATGAACGGCGGGGCCATCGCGGTTTCCGAGAAGCAACCGATCGCCCAGGGCGTGATCACGCGGGGCGCCGGCGTGCGCAATAGTTTCACGCTTAACGGCGACACCTTGCATCAGCCCTGGGCGCTGCACCGGGGGCAGGCGCTGCGCCTGTACTCGAAGGCGGTGCGGACACGCGTCATCGCCAACGCCGGATTTACCTCGGAGCTGATGCAGCAGACCTCGGCCGCCACCACCTCGCCGTGGGAGGGCCAGATGGGCATGCTCCATGAATTCGAGAGCACGGACTGGGACGGCGCGCGCACGAGCCTGGCCTATGGTTTCGAGGGCGTGATGATCGACCTTCCAACCGCCACCACTCTCAAGCTGGTCGGCGAATGGCGCGCCGCGGAGGGTGGCGACGTCCTCGAGCGTCGCATGGGGGTCGGCATGGCCGACCTGCGCTTCAAGGCCCGCGAAGGCTATCGCAGCTGGTCGATGGGGAAGCCGCGCGAGTACAACTGGGACAAGGACCTGATGCCGATGGGCGCGGATTTCATCTTTGGCCTGTGGGAAACCTGTTTCGCCGCGCCGCCGGCGGCGACGAGGTAGGTGGAACCGAGCCTCTGGACCGGTTTTCCCCGCGTCAACATCCAACCAACCCGTCCGGAGGCCGGGTTCCACCAGTTAAGATTAACCCCCATCTGTCTGCGGGCCCTCCACGCCGGGGCTTCGATTCCATCGCCAATTTTCCTCCGTTTTCAATCGTCTCGCTTGCCACTTCGTTTTTTGTAGGAGCATGCCTTCGCCCATCACCGCTTCGGTTGAAATGCGCCACGGCCGTCCCACGCTGCTGCTCAACGGCACACCCCACGCCCCGCTGATTTATGCGCTGTCCGATTGCCCCGGCGCCCGCTTGTCCTGGGAGGAGGTGCCGGCGCGCAACCTCACGCTCTTCGCCGCGCAAGGCGTCCGTCTGTTCCAGCTGGACCTCTGGTTCGAACACATGCTCGGCGAAGACAACCCTCTCGACATTACGCTGGCCCGAAAACTAATCGCCGGGGTCCTCGCGGCCTGTCCCGACGGGGCCGTCATGCTCCGCCTGCACGTCAATGCCCCAGCCTGGTGGTGCGCGAAACACCTCGACGAGTGCGTGGGCTATGCCGATGTTCCGGCGCACGAACCGAAGGTCTGGGGTCAGCGCCGCCCGCTGGGCACGGACGGCGACCAGCCGGTGCGCGCCAGTTTCGCCTCCCGGCTCTGGCACGACTGGGCCACGGCCCACCTCCGCGATTTCTGCGCGCAGCTGGCCGCCACGCCCGAGGGCAACGCCCTGTTCTGCGTGCAGCTCGCCAATGGCCTCTACGGCGAGTGGCACCAATTTGGTTTTCTCCACCACGATCCCGACACCGGGGTCGCGGCCACTCATTCGTACCGGACGTGGCTGCGGGCCCGCTATGAAACGGATGCCGGCCTCGCCGCCGCCTGGCACCGGCCCGGCGCCACCATCGACGCCGTGTTGCCGCCGGATTCCCCGGCGCGCGAACGCGCCGATTGCGGACCCTTGCGCGATCCGCGGAAACAGCAGGACGTGATCGACTTCTTCACCTGGCTGCACACGACGATGGCCGATGCGCTCCTCAGCCTGGCCGCCACCGTGAAAAAATCCTGGCCGCGCCCGATTGTGACGGCGGCCTTCCACGGCTATTTCTACGGCCAGTTCGGCCGCAACGCCGCCGGCAGCCACCTCGCCATGGACCGGGTGCTGGCCTCGCCGCATCTTGACTGCCTGTGCTCGCCCCAATCCTACACGGAGCAGGTCCGGGCGATGGGCGGCTCCGGCCACGGACGTGGCATCCTGGGCAGTGTGCGGCGCGCCGGAAAACTCTGGCTCGACGAAAACGACCATGGGACGTTTCTCGTCGGCTGCCCGTGGGACAGGAACTTCAAGACAACGCCCGCCGACGACATCGCCTGCCTGCGCCGCAACACCCTGCAATCCGTCCTCCGCGGCGGCGGCCAGTGGTGGTACGACTTTGGCATGGTCGCGGGCACGCCGGCGTTTGCTTCGCACGGCAACGTCGGCTGGTGGGACGATCCGCGGCTGAGTCAGGAGATCGCGGCGATTCACCGCGTCGCCCAGGCCCGCCATGCCCATCCCTACACCCGCCCGGCCGATGTCTTGGTGGTTCAGGATCCGTGGTCGTATTGCCACACGGTGGCCCGGCGCTGGTCGCTGGAAGGATTCAAGTTTGGCGACCAGCCGCCGGTCGGCCCGAATCCCTTTTCCTCGCGCAGCACGGACGGACTGCTCGAGGGGCTCTTCCGCTCGGGGCTGGTGTTCGATGAGGCGCTCATCGGCGAACTGGCCACCATGGACCTCGCGCCCTACCGGCTGATCATTCTTGGCGCCACCCCGGTGCTCGATGAGACGCAACGCCGGCTCATCGCGACCAAGCTGGCCAGTGGCGGGCGCCATTTGGTGCTCACGGGCTTCGCCGGCTGGGGCAACGGCCGTGCCGTGGGGGCCGAGTTGGCGACCGCGTTAAGTGGCTTTGCGACCAACGGAGCGGATTTGTCCACGCCGACCTCGCAGCTGAACCTCGGTGATGCGGCCGAATCCCAAGTGCTGGAGGCGCCCAAATTTGTGCCCGTCTATGATGTGCCCGCTGCACAGGTGGTCGGCCGCTGGGTCGACGGCCAAATCAGCGCGGCCCGGCGCCAGGATGGCGACACCACGTGGTGGTCGTTCGCGATCGCACCGAATTCCCCTGAAGTTCTTCGCACGCTCGGCCGAGGCGCCGGGTGCCACGTGCTCAACGACCACGACGACGCCACCTCGCTCGGCGACGGCCTGCTTTTGGTGCACACGCTCACCGGTGGGGCGCGCACGCTGCACCTGCCCGGTGGCCCAACCATCACCGTCACCCTGCCTCCGCGCAGCACCACCGTCTTCGACGCCGTCACCGGTTCGCCGCTGCTGGCGGACTAAACGTAACCATGCAATTGAACGCATATTCCGCTCACGAAATGAGTGAACTGAAAGGTGGAACTCGGCCTCCGGACGGGTTGGCTCGATGCGCGCAGAAGAAAACGCGTCCGGAGGCCGCGTTCCACCAAAATCATCTGCATCGATCCGGCTAAACAACCGTCGATCCGGCTTCGACTCGACGGCGTCGACCGTAGCGGTTTGACGAAACTCCCTAATCCCCCCTCGGGAGCGTCCGGCGCCAGCGGTCCACCTGCAGCCCCATTTGCGCCAGCGGCAGCGGCCTGAAGCCGATTTTTGCCAAGACGGCCAAATCGCGCGCGGTGAAGCGCCGCGTCTCGGGATCAAACGTGCCCGGTGCCTGCGTGGTGAGTTCATTGCCGGGAAATTCGCGGCGGGTTTCCTCGCCGTCCGTGCGCAACAGCGTGTAGCCTTCCTTGCCGTCGATGTTGAGATAATAGGGGTCCAGTGTCTTCTCCGGCCGGGCGCGGCGACGCATGAAGCCGGCGTCCGCTACGAGGTTGTCCCGCATCGTAATGGTCTGGTGGAAGTCAAAGGCGTAGAAATCATACACATCGCACCAGCGGCCGGAGCCCCAGGAGATATTGCCCGTCACTACGTTGCCCTTCGGTACGGCGGGTTCGTCCTGCAGCATTGTCTTCAATCGCGGATAGCGCGTGGCGTAAGGCGGCTGGTCGGCGTGCAACGCCCGAAACGTGTCGAAGAGCGTGGGGTAGTCGCCGTTGAAATAATTGGCGGCCCAACCGAGCCCGCGGGCATCCAGATGGATCGCGGGTTCGCACTCGACGAAAAGATTATTCGTGACGGTGTTGTCGCGGCCGCCCCCGAGCTGCACTGCGCGGCCGGCGCGATAAAAGACATTGCCATAGATGGCGTAGCCGCTGGAGAAATCGTCGAGATAGACGGCGGTGACCCCGTGCAGCCCGGGCCCCTGGAGGTCGTGCCAGTAATTGTAGCGGATGATATTGCCCTGCCAGGTGAAGTCGCGGCCGGTGTGGATCGCTCCGGCATCACCCGTCTCCGTGCACACGCGGTAGACCTCATTGTACTCGAGCACATGGTCGTTGCCCCGTTGATACAAACCCTCAAAAGGCGCGTCGTGGATGCGGTTGTGCGCGACACGTTGGCCGACGCCCTCGAAGAAAATCCCGTACTGGCCGGTGCGCAGCCACTGGCTGTAGTGGTGGATATGGTTGTTAAGGATCTCGTGGTGCGACGGCTTGAGCGTGGCGCGATCACCCCCGGAGACGTGAATGGCGCCGAGCGCGAGGTCGTGGAGGTCGCAACTCACCACACGGTGGCGCTCGCCGCCGGTAATGACCAGGGCCTCGCCGCCGAGCTCCCGGAAAGTCGAGCCGGCGATCTGACAATCCGTCCCCTCGGTGATCACGACGCCACTGCCTCGGCTGTGCTCGAAGATGAAGCCCTCGAAGGAGACGTGGGAGACGTGGTCAAAGGTAACCAGCGGGCCCGCGAGTTCGGAAACTTCGACCGAGCCGGCCGCCACCGTGGACGGCGGATAAAAATAAGCCCGGCCGGCTTTGCGATCGAGATACCACTCGCCCGGCTGATCGAGTTCTTCGAGGACATTGTGGTAGCGGAAACGCTGATTGGGGGCGTAGCCATAACCGTGATGCGGCTCGGCCAGCGTGATCTCGCGGCGCGCGGAATCGATGGCTTGGATGCGTTGAAAAGAGTCGTTCCAGTCCCAGACCCAGTAGCCTTGGGCGAAAATTTCATCATCCGGGGCCCAGCCCGCCGGCCGGTCGCCCGAGTAGGTGATCCGGCCGTAGTGGCGGCCGACCGGAACACCATCAAATCGTTTCTCGCGCTCCAAGCCCTCGAGAAAACGCTTGGCGCCAGTTTGCGGCACCCCGGCGGTGAGGAGCCAACCCTCGTTGGGATAGCGCGCGCGGTTCATGCGGCGGCCGTTAAAAAACAATTCGAGGCCGGGGCTGCCGCGCTGCTCGATCCGGCCGAAATCCGTGAGGCCGGCGGCGCGGAGATCCGCCGTGAGGACGTGGACCCGGCTCGCCTCCGGCAGGCGGGCCGCGATGGCCGGATCCGCGATGGTCTGCCAGTTGCTGATGATGCGACCGCCAGAAATGATGACGCTCGCCCCGGGCGCGGCGCGCCACACGACTGGCGCCGCGGCTGTGCCGCTATCGGCCTCGGTGAGTGCCAGCGGGGATGAGAGACGATAAACTCCGCCGGGGATTTCCACGATCACGCCCCCCGCCGGCAGCGGGCCGCGGGCCTTGAGCGCGGCCAGAGCCGCGCGGGCCTCGAGGAGCGGCGCGCTGAGGACGAGGGGATCAGCCGGAAGCGCGGCAGTGAAAACAGAACTCAACGCGAAAAAAAGCCCCGATCGCCGCAGGAAAAGCATCGACCAAATCTTGGCGATGCGGCCGAGGAGGCAAGGACGCGGTTGGGAAATAAGGTCGGGCCACTGAAATTTCAGCACCGCCTCGGCCGACGTTCCCGCCGGACGACCAGCATCGATCCCGCGCCCGGCGCCCGCGTGCGCCCCATCAGGCCCAGGGATCAAACAGCACCTTGATCGCCTCCTGCCGGCGCAGCAATTCCACGCCCTCGACATAACGCGACAGCGGCAACGTGTGAGTGACCAGCGGCGCGAGGCGCAATTTCCCCTGCTGGATAAATCCCAGCGCGGATTCCGCCGCGGCGCGATTGTGGTCGCCATAGCCGAGCAGCGTGACGCCGGGGCCCCACATGTGCCGCGGGGCATAACGCACGTCTTCCCGGAGCACCCCAAAAAGGGCCACCGCTTCGCGGGTGCGATCCAGGAGAAACTCAACGGAGTCGG
>CAZAOI010000209.1:0-6092 GCA_964486705.1 uncultured Oleiharenicola sp.
GATAGATGAGACCACGCGAGCAGGAGCTACGGCATCCCGCCGAAAGCTCCGCACGACCAGCCAAAGGGCCAGGCCGCTAAAGATCGCGCCCTCGAAAAAGGCGATGCCGGGTAGATGAAAACTGTTTCCTGGGGCGATCGCCCAGCCGAAACTCCAGGTCGCGATGAAGGGGCCGGGAATGGCCGCGAGGCTGGTGAGTCCGGAAAGCACGCCCTGGACAGCGCCTTGCTCGTCCGGCGGCACATGTTTGGTCACATAGGATTGCAGGGCCGGACCCGAGATCCCGGCGAAGGCCGCACAAAACATAATCACATAAATCATCCAGCCAGACGGGGAGAGCCCATAACCGACATAAGCTGCGGCGGAAATGCTGAGGCCGATCACGACCGAGCGGGTTTCGCCGAGCTTGGGCACGAGCCGTTTGACGAGCAAGGCCTGGACGGAGCCGGAAAGGACGCCGACAAACATGAGCGAGAGACCGACATCGAACGGTGTCCAATGGTAACGATAGTCGGTGTACAGCGCCCAAGTGGAAAACATCATCACCTGGGCCAGCGCCAAAATGAAATAGGCCTCGGCCAGGCTCAGCACGCCCGGGAACCGCCGCAGCTCCAGCAAGGCGCCGGCGGGATTGGCGCGCTTCCAGGAAAACTCGCGGCGATTTTCCGGTTTGAGCGACTCGGGCAGCATAAAGAAACCGTAGAACCAGTTGAGCGTCGAGCAGCCGGCCGCGACCCAGAAGGGCAGCCGGAGATCAATATTCCCCAAAAAGCCCCCCAAGGCCGGCCCGATGATAAACCCGATGCCGAACGCTGCGCCCAACAGCCCGAACGCCCCGGCGCGTTTTTCGGGCGGCGTCACGTCGACGATGTACGCGTTCGCGGTGGCCATCACGCCGGCCGTGAATCCGGCGATGGTCCGCGCGACGAAGAGCCAGCTCAAGCTCGGGGCGCAGGCCATGATGACGTAGTCGATCGCCGAGCCCGCGGTGGCGATCAAAATGATGCGCCGCCGGCCGTAGCGGTCGGAAAGGGCGCCGAGAATCGGCGAACCGACGAACTGCATCAGCGCATAGATGCTGATGATCCAACCGTAGGCGTGTGAACCCGAGGCCAGATCGCCGCCTTGGAACTGGACGATCAGTTTCGGCAGAACGGGGATGAGCAGCCCGAGGCCGACGATGGCGAGCACCAGTGTGACAAAGATAAAGCCGACCGCCGGCTGGCGGGCAGATCCCGAATTCATCGCGGGATCATTTACGGCGGGTGTCCGTCTTGGCGAGCCCGCAGGTGCCGGCGGTGGAAGCGAACGGATGGACGGATCGGCCAAAGGTGGGCCGGCAGGTCCCTCTGCCGGCTGGCTGGGCGTGCGGGAGCATGCGGGATTTCCGGACACGGGCCCCCATCCAGATTCACGGACTGCTGCTGCGGGTCGCTCGGATGGTGGAACCCGGCCTCCGGACGGGTTGGTTCGAAAGCCGGTGAACCAAACGTGTCCAGAGGCCACGTTCCACCTCGTCCAAGACTTCGGATCCCGCCTACCGCTGGCCGGTTACGAGCCAGTCCCACGGCAACTCCTGACCGCGCGGTGGCCGGGCGATGCCCTCGTCGCTCCACGGGTACCACACCTTGTGCACGGTGACCGCGCGCAGGTTGGCGGAGGCGGCGAGCTGGCGCGCGCCTTGGAGCGTATAAAAGCGCTGCATCCGGTCGTCCCGGCGGACGATCGCGGTGGCGCCCCGCTTCGGTGGTGGCCGGCCGGTCTCGTGCGTGACGACGGCGTCGTGGCTTTCGAGCGCCGGTAAAATGAGCAGCACCCAGCCTTCAGGTTTCGCGCAGCCCACAACGTGGCGCAGCGCCCGCGCGCAGGCGGCCGCGGAGACAAACGTGATGACGTTTGAGCAGACGACGAGATCGCCGCGATCCTGGAGCGCTGGCGGCAGGCGCTGCACATCGGCCTGCAGCCAGGTGCAGTCCTGCAATGGGCGGCAGCGCCGCGCCGCGATCTGCAGCATGCCTTGCGAGTGGTCCGTACCGATTTTTTCGCCGAAGCGCGCGCCGTATTTCTTGATGAACGAACCGATCCCGCAGCCGAGATCGAGCAAGGTTTTCTTGCCGCGCAACAAACCGCGGGCGCGCAGCCAGCGTTCGATGACTTTCTTTTTGTCGCGCACAAAGATGTCGCAGACCTCGTCGTCGTAGGCTGTCGCCAGCCGGTCCCAGTCGTGGGCTTTCATTCGCGATGGGTCCGATACCCCGGAGCTTGCTCCGGCTTGGTTGGAATGTAGGAGCCTGCGTGCAGGCGATGCAGGACGCGCGTTGACGGACCATGCTTTGAATCGCCTGCAAGCAGGCTCCTACAAATGAGAGAACGAATTGAGGGCATGGTCAGTTAGCGTTGGTTTGGGCAAATGCCCCGGGGCTTGGTCCGGGGATGGTTTACGGGTGGTTGGTAGTATTACTTTGTCAGGTTGGCTTTGGGGTGGGCGGGCACGTCCCTGTGCCCGCGTCGGGCCTCGGCCGCGCCTTCCCCAGCCGGCAGAGGGACCTGCCGACCCACCCCCTTGAATACAACGAACACGACATAGTAATGCTAGTGATGTCCGCGATATTTTTTTTCGCCGGCGGGGACGCGGATCGGCATCCGGTTCTCTTTCGGCGGCAGCGGGCAGGTGGCGAAGGGGGTGAAGGCGCACGGGGGATTCTGTGCGCGGTTGAAGTCGAGGGTGACCTTGCCGTCCTTGGGGGCGTCGGCGTAGACGAAGCGACAGGCTTCGTAGCTTTCCTCGCCGGCGGTCAGATCGGTGATGACAAAGAAAAGTTGGTCACCGCCTTCGTCGATCGGCAGCAGTTCGAAGTCGTGGCCGTCGCGGGTGAACACCGCCTTGCCGGGAACGGGGGCCGGCGACGTCTGGCCGATCATGTTGGTGATCTTGACCTGCCGCGGCTGATCGAATTTCACCCACTGCGCCTCGATGCGCCAGGAGGAATCGATCGGGAAATAGTCGAGGCCGGCGAAATTTTTGAGGCGCTCGGCGGCGCTGTCCTTGACGCGCAGAAACAGGCTGGGGCCGCGCTCCATCACGTAGAAGTTGACCGTGCCGAAAGTCACCGTGGTTGGCTTGTCGCCGCGATACACCAACTCGGCGGGCTGTTGGGCGGGCTGGCCGTCGATTTGAAAAAGGGCGCTGGGCGCGGGCGTGAGGGTGACTTTGCCGTCTTGCAGCTGCACTGTGCCGAGGTAGGGCGGGCCCGCGGCCAGCTGGATCGAGTTGTCGGCGGCGGTGC
Source organism: uncultured Oleiharenicola sp. (assembly GCA_964486705.1). Taxonomy (GTDB): domain Bacteria; phylum Verrucomicrobiota; class Verrucomicrobiia; order Opitutales; family Opitutaceae; genus Lacunisphaera. The sequence goes on from CAZAOI010000209.1 coordinate 3,288, forward strand.
CGACGGTGTTGTCGCCGGGCGCGAGCAGATGGCCTCCGATCAGGCTGAGCCAGCCGTTCGGCGCGGTCAGCCGGTCGACGCGCTCGCGGCGCCACGCCGCGATGGATTGCGGATCAGCGGCGTCGGCGGCCGCGACCGGCGCGGCGGGGCCGGCGAGCCCCGCGGGCAGGCGGGCGCGCGTGATCACCCGCGGATCGTTGTAGAATTCGCGGGCAAACTTGTTTTCCGCGGGGTTCCATTTTTCGTCCCAGACCAGGAAGTGGCGGCTGCGCGGGAAATGTTCGGCCGTGCCCGCGAGGAAACGCCGGAAATCGTAGTCGCCGGGGGGGCGATCGGCGCCATGCGGGCCGAATTCCGTGAAGCCAAAAGGCTTGTTGATCGCGGCGAGTTCGGGGTAGCCCGCGATGTGGGCGGGATCGATGTGGTCCGTGTAGGCATCGAGGCCGGTGAGGTCCGCGTAGGCGTCGCCCGGATAGTAGCTGGTGCCGGGGCGCTGGCCATGGTTGGGTCCGAACGACCAGATCAGGTTGTGCAGGCCTTTGGTTGTTGTGAAGTAGTCGAACATCTGGCGCCAGACCGCGATGTAATCAGCCGGCTCCTGCGCCCCCCACCAAAACCAGCCGCCGTTCATCTCGTGGAGGGGCCGCCAGATCACAACGACCCCGGCGGCCTGCAATTCCTGCAGGCCGGTCGCGACGCGGTCGAGGGAGGCCATCCAGCGCTCGTGGGTCGGGGTGCCGGCGACGAGAAGAGCGGCGAGCTTCATGCCCCGTTCTTTCAGGCCGCCTCCTTGGGGGTTGGCGGGATTCGGGGCATGCCAGGAAATTGTGACCAGGCCTCCTTCCCGCCAGTAGGACTGCGCAAGTTGGTTGGGCGGGCCGAAGTCAATGGTGGCCTCGCCCTTTTCGAAACGGCAGTAATCGAGACCGACCATGGCGGGCCACTGACCGGTGGCGCGGTGGATTTTGGCGGCGCCCTCGAGACTGCCGGTCCCGCTCCAGCCGCAGAACTGGCCGGAGACGAGCTTCAGTTCCGGGCTGGCCTGCAGTTGTTGGAAATAACCGAGGAGGGCGCGGCCGCGGGCATTCAGCAGCGGGTCGGCGGGCGGAGCGGACAATTCGGCGCGGCTGGTCAGCGCGAACAGGGGTAGAGTGACGAGGCAAAGGACGCGAAGGATCGACATCATCAATGGCACGATGAACGGCATTCCGCGCCGCGCAAGCCCGGTCGGGATTGGTGCGGCGCCGCGCGGCCGGTGTCGTTTGGAGTCGCGCACCAGCTCGCCACGGGTGGAGCCCGTTGACCCAACGCGCTGAGAGCGGGATCATGCCGTTGAATGAGGTGGAGCGCGGCCTCCGGACGCGCTGGCCGATCCGGCTTTCAAACCAACCCGTCCGGAGGCCGGGTTCCACCGGGCCATGCGCTCGTTTCAACTGCATCGCAGACGGCGCTTCTGGTTTTTCACTCGTGGCGATGAAAGACTTGCACCCGAACTCATCTGGAATCTGGTCACGCCAATTGCATGATCCCGTATCGGTAGCGAAGGATCCACGCATTCGCACCCGGCCCATATTCACCGCCACCGAATCTAGGCTGCGCTCAGCATGACCGGGGTGGAGAATGATTTGATCCGGGAGACGCACCTCGGCTTGCCACGGTCCGGACAAGAGGCTCTTTTGGAGGAGTGAATACTTCCCCCCAACGACACATCGTGGCTGCGGCCGCCCGCGGGTCTAGGACCCGAAACTTTTCTCCGCTCGGACGGCCACGGGCGTTTTTTTCCGTTCTTCTCCTTTGTTTGTTCGCGCCCGCGCTCGGGCGCGCTGACACGGGTCTGTTCACGGGCCACACGGACATTGGGGCGCCGGCTCGCGCCGGCACTGTGGCCTACGACGCGGCGCAAGGCACGTACACGATTGGGGGCGGGGGACTGAACATGTGGGCCCAGACCGATTCCTTCCACTATGTCTGGAAGCAGGTGGACGGCGACATCGCCATCACGGCCGACATCCGCTTCGTCGGCCAGAGCGCCGAACCGCACCGGAAGGCCTGCCTCCTCATCCGGCAGAGCCTCGCGGCCGATTCGGCCTACGTCGACGCGGCGTTGCACGGCGACGGCCTCACCTCGCTGCAGTTTCGCTCCGAAGCCGGTGATATGACGCGCGAGGTCCAGTCGGCGATCGCGGCGCCGCAGCGGCTGCGCCTCGAGAAGATCGGCGACACCGTGTATCTGTCGCTCGCCGGGGCCGACGGCCGGATGCAACCCTCCGGCTGTTCGGTGCGGCTCCCGTTCAAAGGTCCGTTCTATATCGGCCTGGGGGTTTGCGCGCACCACGCGGAAGGATTTGAGACGGCGGTGTTCTCCAGAGTTGAACTCGGGGCGCCGTCCGCCAGCGTGCAAGCCGTGCGCAGTTCGCTCGAAACCATCACCATTGCCTCGCAGGACCGCCGCAGCGTGTATCACACCACCGAGCTGATCGAGGCGCCCAACTGGTCGCGCGACGGCGCCGCACTCTACTTTAACGGCGGGGGCCGGATTTACCGGTTGCCGCTGGCGGGCGCTGCGGTTCCGGAGTTGATCGACACGGGCTTCGCCGTGAAGTGCAACAACGACCACGGCCTCTCGCCCGACGGCGCGACGCTGGTCATCAGCGACCAAACCAAGGACGGGCAATCGCGCCTCTACACCCTGCCCGCCACCGGGGGCGCGCCCAAGGAGATCACCCCGCACGCGCCGTCCTACTGGCACGGTTGGTCTCCCGATGGCCAGACGCTGGCCTATTGCGCGCAACGCGACGGCAAGTT
>CAZAOI010000210.1:0-6080 GCA_964486705.1 uncultured Oleiharenicola sp.
GATCCAGGAGAAACTAAACGGAGTCGGCCCGCCCCGTGCAATCAAGGCTGTAGTCCAGCGCCGTCTCGCTGCGCCGGCCCGCCGGCCAGGTATTTTCCCCGGAAGCGACGGCCCGATCGGCCCCGAGCGTGACAGCGAGCTCCCGCCGCGCGGCCACCGGATCGATCCCGACCACCTCGGCCGCGCCGTGTGCCCGCGCCAGTTGCACGGCGACCAGTCCGGCGGGGCCGAGCCCGGCCACTCCCACGCGGCATCCCGTCAGATCCCCCGCCGCCCGCAGCCGCTGGAAAGAAACTTCGACGCACATCGCCAGTTCGAGCGACGCGATCTCCGCCGGCGGCAAATTGTCCGCCACCACCAGCAGGTCGGCCTCGGCGAAAGTATTGTACTGACCATAAAAGCCGACGCGGGGCTTGCCCGTATCCCGCCAAGCCGCCACCCGCTGCCCAAGGCGCAACCGGGTGACATCCGGCCCGAGCGCCGCGACCTCGCCCATCGCCTCGTGGCCTGGCTGGCCCGGCAAATACGGATAAACCAACGTCTGTCCGGGAAACATCGGGCGGCCATCGAAGAGGTGTAGATCCCAGTGCGGACAGGTCGTCACGCCGAGCACCCGCACCAGCACTTCACCGAGTCCGGGCTGCGGCACCGGCACGTCGTGCCACACCGCGGTGCGCGGCGCAGCGAGTTGGAGCTGTTTCATGCTGGCGGGAATCTTCATTTGCAGTGGGTCTGATCCGCCGGAGCTTGCTCCGGTTTGGATGAAAGGGAGGAGCCTGCTTGCAGGCGATGCCATGGATGGTCCGTCAACGGGCGTTCCGAATCGCCTGCAAGCAGGCTCCTACAATTGGGGGAAAAAACAAAATGCATGGTAGGTTGGCGTTGGTCTTGGCAAATGACCCGGAGCTTGCACACGGAAGCCTCACGCCGCGCCTCCGCCAGCCGCCGGCCAGTCGAGCACCACGCCGAGCACATGCTCGCGTTTGCTCTCAATCAACGCCCACGCCTCCGCGACCTGCGCGACAGGAAACCGGTGGGTGATCAAACGGCGCGTTTCGAGCCGGCCCGTCCGAATCCACTCCATCGTGGCGTCCAGCCGTTCGCGCGTGATGCCCGCCACCAAATCGAACGCCAGCTCGCGAAACCGGTAGCGCTGCAATTCGATTTTGTCTTCCGTGCCGTAGAAGCCTGCCGACACCACCGTGCCGCCATGGGCCATCACCGGCAGATACTCATCGTAGAAACTCGTGTCGCCGACGGTGTCGACCAACACCTGCACCGGTGTGTCGGTCAGTTTCTTCACTGCGGCCACTCCGGAGCCAGCCGGCACCAGCAGGGTTTCGCCCCCGCCGCCGGCGCGAAACGCGGCCAGTCTCGTCTCATGCCGGCCGGTCAGGACGACCCGCGCGCCGCGCGCCAGCAGCGTCTGGCCGGCCCATTGGCCGACGAGACCGTCGCCGATCACCACGGCCAGTTGCCCGGGAGTCAGCCGAGGACGTGTGCCGCAGTTGTAACCGACCTGGGTCAGCACGAGCCCGGCGTAATCCACCGGGTCGGCGCCGTCGGGCAGCTTGTGCACGAACCGCTCATGACAAACCGAAGGCGACACGTGTCCGGCGTGCCGATCGAACATGCCTTCCACTTGGCTCATCACGGCAAAAACCATATCGCCCACCGCCAAGCCTCGCACCGCCGCACCGACGCGGGTCACCCGGCCGACCTTTTGGTAACCGGCAACGAGGGGAAAAGGCGAAGGATCACCCAGCCGCCAGGTCGTGTCACCCGCGGTGCGTTCGCCGCGCAGGAAGGAGCCCTCGGTGCCGTTGCTGATCCACGAGTGCCAGACCTCGATCACCACATCCGCCGGTCCCGGTTCGGGACACACGACCGCCAGGAATTTGACTTGGTTCGGGGCGGTGAAAACAACGGCGTTGGCGTGCATGGGGGGCGGAGCTCATCCGTTCACGACGTCCCGCCGAAGAAATTTTCTTCCAGCATCAAGGACAGGCAGTGATAAATCGGCAGGTGGTATTCCTGCACGCGGTAGGTTTCGGACGAGGGCGCACAGATGCACACGTCGCACCGCTCCTTGAGTTTTCCGCCGGTGGCACCGGAGAGACCAATCACGCGCAGGCCTTTTTCCCGCGCGACCTCCGCGGCCGCACAGACGTTGGCGGCGTTTCCCGAGGTGCTGAGCCCGACGAAGACATCGCCCCGCCGGCCCAAGGCCCAGGTCAGCTGGGCGTAGGTCAGTTCGGCCACAACGTCATTGGCGAACGCCGTGCTGGCGGCCGGAAAGGCGGTCAACGGAATGGCGGTCAACGCACCCTGCAACCGGGCCGCGATCTCGGGCCGCAACTGCCCGCGTTCCTTTTCAGACAACCGCCGGTCATGCTTGAACCCCTTGAGCAATTCCCCCGCCCAGTGGTCGGCATCGGCAGCACTGCCGCCATTGCCGCAGAGAATGACCTTCCCGCCGGATTGGAAACAATTCCGCATGGTCTGGTAGGCGGCGACAATGGAATCATGGCAGCCGGCGAGTTCGGGCAGGCGTTGGAGCATTTCGGTGAGAAGGCGGGTGGGCATGGGGTTGGATTCCTCAATTGTAGGAGCCTGCTTGCAGGCGATTTAAAGCGCCCGCCGACCGACCAAGAACTGAATCGCCTGCAAGCAGGCTCCTACAAATACGAATGGAGCGCAGGTCGGTCATTTGGTTGAACCGGGCAGAGTATCGAGGGCATGCAACGCGACTGCAACCGCCGCGTTGCTGCCAATCGTCTCGCCCAGCACGGCCGGCAGGATCTTGCAGCCGGCGAGCGCGCTGGGCAGTGCCTCGGCCGCGAGCGCGCGGTTCATCGCGGGGAGCAGCAGCGCGGAGCAACGCGGAAAATAGCCGCCGAGGACGATGCGCTCGGGATTCAGCGTGTCGATTAGCAGCGCAAGCGCCTCTCCGAGGCGTTCGCCCGCCACGTCCATGACCTTCAACGCGAGCGGATCGCCCTTGGCCGCAGCCTCCGCGAGATTCTTCAAAGTCACGCCCGGTTGCTCCCAGCCCATTTCCGCCGCGAGCCGGGCGATGCCGCCGCCGCTGCAAAACCCCTCGAACGATCCGTGCTTGCCGAATCCGAGCGGGCCAGTCGGCCGCAACCGGAGGTGCCCGACCTCGCCGGCGTCGCCCGTCGCGCCTTCGTAGAGGCGACCGTTCAGGATCAAGCCCGCACCCATGCCGGTGCCGGCGGTGAGAAACACCATGTGCTGGCATCCCTTCCCCGCACCGAAATGCCACTCGGCCAACGCCGAGGCATTCGCATCGTTCATCAAGAAGGCCCGCCCGCCGAAAATTTCCGTGAAGGCCCGGCAGATCGCGACATCCACCCAACCCGGCAAATTTGGCGGACAGAGAATTACACCGCGTTTCGCATCGAGCGGGCCGCCGCAGGAAATGCCAAAAACCACGTCGGGGTCCGGCATCAATCCTTCCACCGTTTTCCGGAAGCGGGCGAAGGTCGCCGCATAGTCCTGCGTCGGGAAGCGGTCCACTTCCGCCACGGCGCCATCGCGCAGCACGCTGACGGCGCACTTGGTTCCACCGATGTCGATCCCGATGATTTGCACAGGAGAAGGCTAAAGGACCGAACAGTCCCGAAGCAACCAAGGCATTTATGGCCACAAAAAGCACAAAACCCGACGGCGTATGAAGCCCTCAAGGCGCCTAGAGGTGAGCGGACCATTTCCACAGGCCGGACGAGCCCTTTTGTGCTTTTTGTGGCCAACCTGCCTTGGTTCGTCTTTTTTCCTCACTGATGCCCTACCGTCGCTCGATTTCCACCCTTGGCTGCCCTGAATATTCATTGGAGCAGGTCCTCGCGCTCGCCCAGCGCCACCGCCTCGACGCCGTGGAAATCCGTGCCCTCGCCAACACGATCGACGTGCCCACGGTGCTGGCGGCGGAGTACGGGACCCCGGCGGCCCTTGCGGCCCGGATGAAATCCGCCCCGGTGCCGATCATCTCCCTCGATACCTCGCTCAAGCTGGCCGTGAACACACCGGAGGACCGGGCGGACTTTCTGAAGTTCGTGCCTTGGGCGGAAGCCTGCGGCGTGCCGTGGTTGCGTGCTTTCGACGGCGGCAAGAACGCGGACGCCGCCACGCACCAAGCCATGGCCGACACAGTGGCGTGGTGGCGGGCGCTGAAACAGGCGAACGGTTGGCAGGCTGAGATCATGGTGGAGACGCACGACGCGTTGTGCACGGCGGCGGCCATCCGTCAATTTCTAGCGCTGGCTCCCGGCACCGCGATTCTCTGGGATACGCAACACACCTGGAAGAACGGCGGCGAGGATCCCGTCGCCACTTGGCGGAACATCGGACCGCACGTGGTCCATGTCCATGTCAAGGACAGCGTCAGCCGCCCCAGCGCGAAACATCCGTTCACCTATGTCCTTCCCGGCGACGGCGAATTTCCCATGACCCCGTTGCGGGCGGTCCTGCAGGCGGAATTCAAGGGCGCGGTCAGCCTTGAATGGGAAAGACTCTGGCACCCCACGATCGCCCCGCTCGATGACGCGCTGACCGCCGCCGCAAAGCGCAACTGGTGGTGACGGTGAGGCGCAATCTAACGCGCTAACAGGCCCTGCTTCGTCAGGAACTCGATCATCAGCACGCGGGATTTCTCCTGCCACTCAGGCACGTCGTTGCCGAAGTTGTGACCACCGCCCGGGACGATGTGCAATTCGCAGGTGTTACCGGATGCGAGAAGCTTATCGCGCAGGGCGATGGCCTGACGCAGCGGCACCGTCTTGTCGGCGTCGCCGTGGAAGGCGAGCACGGGCGGCATTTTCGCATCGAGCTGATGCACGGGCGAGAGTACCGTGGTGTGCTCGCCGAACCGCATGGGCGTGTAACCGGTGTCGGTGGAGGTGTCGGAGATCGTGCTGAACAGGATGAGCGCGGCGGGCTTGAGGCGGGGCGACTCCTTGTGGTCAGAACCCGGGGGCGCATGGGTGATGGCGGTCCAGAGCGCGACGTGCCCGCCGGCGGAGTTACCGCCCACGGCAATGCGCGCCGGGTCCAGACCGAGTTCGGCCGCGTGCTCCTGCACCCAATGCAACGCAGCTCGGCAGTCGGCCACCGAACTGAGCGGCGAGACGTCGTTGCGACCCTTGGTGCGGTAGTCGGGGGCGATGCCGACCATTCCAAGTTCAGCGGCAAACTTCGCCCAGAAGATAGAACTGGCCGGTGTGCCGGTCGTCCAGCCGCCGCCGAAGAAAAACAAAAGCGCGGGGCGGCGGTCGCCGGCCTTCCAGCCCGCGGGTTTGACGACGAACAAGCGCCGCGGTTCAGGCTGACCTTCACGGTAGATGAAGGTCTCGGTGCCGGGCAGTTCGGTCGGCGTGATTTCCGGCGCGGGTTGGGTCTGGGCCGACAGGGCCGCAAAGGCGCAGAGGAAGAAGACGCTGACTTTGGTCCGGAATGTAGGAGCTTGTTTACAAGCGACCTCAGCCATTGTCCGGTGCCGCCTACCCCGAATCGCCTGTAAACCGGCTCCCACAAGATGAACTTTAGTCCTCACGCCTTGCCCGCTTCCTCGTTGCTCACGGGCTTGAAGTTCGGTCGGCCATAACGCGCCGTGGGCGGAGTCCCTGGGGGGTTGTGCTTGAATTCATCCACTCCGCGGCAGAGGTAGATCTTGAAGTTCGGATTCACCGCGAGGTCGTTCTTCACGTTTGTGCCGGAGTAACGGATCGTCAGGCCCGCGCGGCGGCGATCCGATGGATTGGCCGGCGACCCGTGGATGGCCCGGTCGTCGTGCAGCGAGCACTCGCCGGCCTTCAGGCGGAACTGGATCGCGCTGTCGGCCTTGAAGTCGGAGCCGTCCTCGAGTTCGAGCGTGAGCACGGAGCTGGTTTCCTTGGAGCGGCGGTGCTTGATCACGCCGCCCAGATGCGAGCCGGGCAGCAGCTTCATGCCGCCGTTGACCTCGTCGACGTCGTCGAAGGCCAGCCAGACGGTGACGGAATTGTGGGGCGCCATCGGCCAGTAATAGGAATCCTGGTGCCAGCCGACGGTGGAGAGCGTGT
>CAZAOI010000211.1:0-6075 GCA_964486705.1 uncultured Oleiharenicola sp.
GCCGGTTTCCATACCGGCGACAGGTGGCGATGAAGATATCGATGCCTGCCGCCACCCCGGAATTGCCGATGGGCCCGGTTGTCCGCGGTTGCTACCCGGGGCCGGCTCCGTTCGCGATTCAGCGGGTTGGGTCAACCTGTTCCTCCCACGCCCGCCCGGCTCCAGGCGTCACTTCGCGGGTTGCGGCGGCGGCGGTTGGTTCGCTTCCGGGGCCCCGATCTCGCGGATGAAGAGATTGCGCCAGCGGATTTCGCCGCCGTGGGTCTGCAGCTGGATGGGCCCGCGCGCCGGGATCGGAGTCGGGCGGTCATGATAGTTTTCCAGCAGGGCCTGATCGACGACGAGGTGTCCGTTCAACCAGACGCTGACCCGCGCGCCGACCATCACGATGCGGAAATGATTCCACTCGCCGAACGGCCGGTCGGCCTTCACCAGCGGATCCTTGCCCGGGGCGTGGGGCGAGTTGTTCCAGAGGCCGCCGGAGCCGAGGTTGGACCCGAGACTGAATTTTGTCTGATCCGTGTAGTCCCAGATCTGCACCTGCGGACAGCCCCGCAGATAAATCCCCGAGTCCGCCGTCGGCACCGTCCGGTAGTCAATTAGCAGTTCGAAATCGCCGTAATCTTTGACGGTGGTGGCGTATTTCCCATTGCCGTCGTTGACGAGTTCGTCGCCCTCGGCGCGCCAATGTTGGCGCATGTCCGCCGTCCAGTCCGCGTCCCGCTTTGCGCGCTCGGCGTCAGGCAGCGCCAGCCACTGGCGGTGATCGAAGGTGTCGCCGCCCCGCCAGCCAGCGAGATCGCGGCCGTTGTACAACGCGGTGAAACCCGACGGCGGGGTGACCGTGCCCAGCGCGGAGGTCGCGAGCAGTGCGGCGAGCAGGGTTGAAGGCAGCAGGGGGTAAAGGTTCATTGCGCAAACAAAAGGTTGGGGGCTAGAGTTTCACGGTCCGGCCTTCGCGGAAGGACTGGTCGGCGGCGAGAACGATGCGGAGGCTGTCCACGGCGCTTTGCCAGTGGGCGGAGAGATCCACCTGGTCCCGGATGGCCCGGAGAAATACTTCCTGTTCGCGGCGGCAGAGTTCGTCGTGGGTGGGCTCGTCGGCGACGGCGATGATTTCGTCGGCCTGGGCGAAAGCGCCGTCCGGCCCGCGCGCCGCATGATGCAGGCGGAGGGATTCGGCCTGCGTGTGCGCCTCGACGTTGGCCGATTGGCCCGCGTTCGCGGCATTCCGGGCGACGATGCTGACCGCGCCTTTGGGCCCGATCACGTCCTTCACAAAAAAAGCGGTCTCGCTCATCATCGGCCCCCACCCGGCTTCGTACCAGCCGACCGACCCGTCGTCGAACGTCACCTGCAAGTGGCCGTAGTTGACCTGGCCCGGCGCAATTTCGTCCGACAGGCGCGCGCCGATCCCGTTGACGCTGACGGGCCGCGCGCCGGTCATGCGGCACATCACATCGACATAGTGAACGCCGCAATCGACCAGCGGGGAAGTGGCGCGGAGGAGGTTTCGGTGCGTGGTCCACGCGGCCCCGGAGCTCTGCTGATTCAGGTTCATCCGCATGACGAGCGGCTTGCCGAGCGTGCGGGCGAGCTCGGTGAACTTCTGCCATGCGGGATGGGCTTGCAGGATATAACCGACGACCAGCTGGCGGCGGCACCGCCGCGCGGTGGCGATGACGCGTTCCGCATCAGCCAGATTGTCCGCCACCGGTTTTTCGAGAAACACATGTGCGCCCGCCTCGAAAGCCGCGAGGGCGTAAGCCGCGTGGGTTTCCGCGTAGGTGCTGAGGCAGACCGCGTCGGGCTTGGTCTGCGCCAGCGCCGCGGCGTAGTCGGCGAACTCCGGGTAGCGCCCGCCGAACTCCGCGTTGAGTTTTCCCCGGGAGGCCGGGCCGCGGGCCACCAGGCCGACGATCTCGAAGTCACCAGCCAGCTGGTGGTAGGCGCGGGCATGCGAGGTGCCCATGTGGCCGCAGCCGACAACGAGGATGCGGATTTTAGCGGCCATGGGGAAACGGCGGGGAACTTGGACTCAATGAGGTGCTCCCGCCCCCGAGGGCGCTTCCCCCGGCCTAGCGGCGGGCGGGCGGAAGAAAAGCGCGAGCGCCACCGCGGCGACGGAGGCGGCGGCGAGCGGCACCAGAAACAAACTCCGGAAATCGGTCACCCCGCCGGACGTGTAGATATTTTGCAGGAGGATCGGGCCGATGGAGTTGGCCAGCAGCGCCCCGAAGCCGAGGATCTGGAGATTGAAAAGGCCCTGGGCGCTCGAGCGAATGTCCTTCGGGCAGTAGGCGTCGACAAAAATATAAACAGTCGCGAAGAAGAACGCATAGCAGATGCCGTGCAACACCTGGATGACGATGATGAGGGCCGGACTCTGCGGGCAGAACGCATAGACTGCGAAACGTGCGGCGTGCCCCAGAACCCCGACGACCATGGTCGTGCGCCAGCCGAACTTCCGGAGGGTCGCCCCGAGGACAATCATGGTGAGGATCTCGGCGACCTGGCCGATGCTCATGACCGGGGTGATCCAGTTCGAGGCGAGGCCGACGCCTCCCGCCTCCCGGGCCGTGCCGAGGAAGACCCCCGTCCAGTTGAAATAGCAATTGTGGACAAAGGAATCGACGAGCGTCACCAGCCACAGCACGAGGATGAAGGGGTGGCGCAGCAGTTTTAGCGCTTCGAGCCAGGCGAGTTTTTCGCCGGGGGCGGAGGCGGCTTTCGGGGCGGTGCGCGGCAGCACGAGGCTAAAGGCGGCGAGGGTGAGGGAGGCGCATCCGGCCACGATGAAGGTCCACTTGGTCGCGGCTTTCGCGGCGGCCCCGGTCAGAGGGTTGCCGAGCGCAGTGCCGATCCAGTCCACCAGTCCGCTTGGGTGGGCGGCGCTGACGGCGTCCCAGTTGACAAAGATAAACGTGAAGGGCCACGCGGCGAGGATCCAGCCAATGGTGCCGCCCATGCGGACGAGGCCGAATTCCTTGTCGGGGTTCCGCATGTGGGCGAAGGCGATCGAATTGGTGATCGAGATCGTCGGCACATAGAGCAGGCAGTGGGTAAGCATCAGCAGGAAGAACGGCAGAAACTCCTTGGTGAAACCGCAGCCGAGAATCGCGAGGCCGCCCACGAGGTGGGAGAAACCGAGGAATTTTTCCGGCGCGAAGCGGCGGTCCGCCCACTGGTTGCTGAAAAACATGCCGACAATGGAGGCGACGGGAAAAGCGTTCAGGATGAGCGACTGCTGTCCGGGAGTGAAGCCGAGGCTCGGCAGGTAGCCGAAGATCAGTGGCAACCAGGCGCCCCAGATAAAAAACTCCAGGACCATCATGATAAAAAGCCGGGGCCGGGGTGAGGAAACGGGAGCACTCATGGGAGCGGATGGGGATGGGACGGATCCAGGAACCAACGCGGTGACTGGCGGGCCGGCGGTGCACACAGTGGTTGAATCTCCTGGTCCCTCGCCAGCGCAAAAATCACGGGTGAAGCTTTTCTCCGGGTTGGTCGCGCCGCCAACGCTTCGCCCTCGCCGCCGGCCCGGTGCGCCGCGGCGGAGCCCTTCGATTGGCTCAGGGCCTTGAGCTGGTCGAAACGACGGGCCGCTCCGCCATCGCTCCCGCGTTGGGCTTTCAGTCGAAGGGGCGCGGCTCAATCGAATGCCAGGCCGCCTGGTTTTTAATCCGGGCGCTTCGCGTCCTCCGCGTTTCAATTGAGTTTTCGAGGATAATCCGTACGGATTTCGCTACTTCCGCCGCCTCGTGCCCGACCCGCTTCCATTTCCCCGCCGTCAGTTCCTGAAAACCTTGGGCGCCGCCGCGCTCACCGCGCCCTTTGTCACCCGCAATCTGCTGGCCGTACCGCCGAGCACGGTGTTGCGGCACGCCAGTTTCGGGGCGGCCGGCATGGCCTGGTCCGACATCGAGGTGCTGTGCGCGAATCCCTTCGTCAAACTCGTCGCCGTGGCGGAGGTGGATCTCAACCGGCTGGAAAACGTGAAAGCCTATTTTCCCGAGGTGAAAGTCTATCAGGACTGGCGCGAACTGCTGGACAAGGAGGGCAAGAACCTCGACTCCGTCAACGTGTCGGTGCCCGACCATCTTCACGCCCCGATCGCCCTGTCCGCCATGCAGCTCGGCAAACACGTGTACTGCCAAAAGCCGCTCGCCCACAATCTTCACGAGACGCGCGTCCTCACGGAGTATGCCCGCGAACATCGCCTGATCACGCAAATGGGCATCCAGATCCACTCGGCGAAAGTGTATCGGCAGGCCGTCGCGCTGGTGCAGGCGGGGGCGATCGGCAAGGTCCGCGAAGTCCACACCTGGAGCAGCAAGAAATGGGGCGGTACCGGCGCGCCCCCGGTGACGGCGGCCGCCGTCCCGTCGGGATTTGATTGGGATTTATGGCAGGGTGGCTGTGCGGAGCGGCCCTATGTCGGCGACGCCTATTATCATCCGGAGAACTGGCGCCGGCGCCTCGACTTCGGCACCGGCACGTTTGGCGACATGGGTTGCCACATTTTCGATCCGGTGTTCGAGGCGCTCGCGCTGACGGCGCCGCTTTCCCTCCGCTCTGAAGGTCCGGCGCCCGACCAGTGGAATTGGGCCGTCAATGCGCACATCCGCTATGTTTTTCCCGGCACGCGTTACACGGCCGGTCCGACCCTTGCCGTCACCTGGTACGATGGCGACAACCGGCCGCCGGCCGAAATTCAGGCGCTGGTCACGCCGCCCAAGCCGGCGGAAAAAAAGTCCGATCGCGCGGCCGACCCGGCGGATGAACTCAGCCAGGGATCGATCCTCATTGGAACAGAGGGCGTGTTGCACATCCCGCACATCGCGACCCCCAAGCTTTATCCCGAGGAAAAATTTCAGGACTACCCGCTGCCGCCGGTGGCGGACGCGCATCATTGGAACGACTGGGCCCAGGCGTGCGTCGGCGGCCCCGCCCGGCCCGCCGCCCCCTTCGACTATTCGGGTCCATTGACCGAGACAGTGCTGCTCGGTTCCATCGCGGTGCGTTTCCCCCAGACGACGCTCGAATGGAATTCCACGCGGCTTAGATTCAACAATGTGAAGGCCGCGAATGCCTTCATCCGCCGGTCGTATCGGTCCGGCTGGCAGGTGCCCGGACTTTGAGCCGGCCGCCGGCCGTTGGCCCCGCTGCTCACCGATTGAATTAGGGCTGATCCGGGATCATCTTTTATTCCGCAGAAGGATTGGCCACAAAAAGCGCAAAAAACACAAAAACAGAAAGTTGGTGCCCGATAGTGGAGCAAGAAATAGTCACCTCGCAGGTAAGAGCATTCAAATGCCAGCGAACACGGTTTTCCCTCTGGGTTCTTCGCGTCCTCCGCGTTTCAATAGAGTTTTCTAGGATCATGGCGTTGGGTGGGCGTCGGTTTCCATACCGACGCTCGGCGCCGAAAAGCTCCGTTGTTCATTCCCTGTTGCGACCTGCGTCGCGGCCGAGCTGCAACCCCGGGACCAGCCGCGCCGCTTGCGCTGCGGCTGGGAAATTGACGCCTCCCCCGCTTCCAATGCATGGATACGGACACCGGCTCTGTCCGTCAGCAGGGCTGGTGGCCCCAGTCGTTTTCCTTCAGCTCCTTCGCGAAACGCTCCATCTCCTCCTCCGGCGTCAGTTTGGGTGCCGTCGCGGGCTGGTCCGCCGCGGCGGCGCTCTCGACGATGACGACGACTTTGGCTTTGGCGACGCCGACGCCGCCGACGGCGCCAGGCTCCAACTCCAACTCTCTCAACTCCAACTCTCTCGAGCTCAAGCTCCCGCGCCGAGTCGTCGACGTCCTCTCGTGGGCCGCAGCGGGCCGCGGCGGGAACACCCGAGGGATGGCCGACGTCGCGGACGCGGCGAGGCGCGGGCTCTCTTGGAGGTGCGTCGATGACGAAAAAGACACAGGGGAAGAAGAAGAGGGAAGCGACGACGGTGACGTCGAAAGCGAGGGCGGCGGCGCTGGCGCTTTGCCCCCCAAACAGTCTCGTCCTCGCCGTGGAGGAGGGGTCCACGACGCGAGTCTGTGGGAGCTCGAGGCAGCAGCTGCGGTGTGTGGGC
>CAZAOI010000212.1:0-6003 GCA_964486705.1 uncultured Oleiharenicola sp.
CATTTCTCCGGCGACCGCACCGCCCACGTCATCAGTCCGGACCGCAGCAGGCCCTGCAGATCCCACACGGCGTCGAACTGCCGCTGGTTCAATTGGCGCAACAACCCCAGAAACGCCCGCCAGCCGTCGCGCCGCCGGAAGATGATTGTTTCGTGCACGAACGGCGCCGCCTGCACCAGCCCGGCAAAACGCTCCCGCACCACCCAGCTGATCCGGCACTCCGGTCGTTCCTGGGCGAAAGTCTGGACCACCTGCAGGGCGTGGACGATATCGCCCAGCGAGGACGGCTTGATGACGAGAAGGCTTTTCATGCGCTACTCGGTTCGGCTGGCATTGAGGGTGGGCGGGCACGTCCCTGTGCCCGCATCAGGCCAATACTCCGTTGCCCATTCCCCAGCCGGCAGAGGGACCTGCCGGCCCACCCACTCCGCTCGGAAATCGGCGCGAGGCCGCAGCGGCTCCCGTTTGCCGTTCGCCCGGGGTGTTTGTTGGCGGAGAAAATATTCAGGCTGGGATGAGGGTGCAGAATCCGCAGGCTTGTGTCCGGCCGGCTTTTCTTCAACTCCATTCCCCTGTCCCTCCATGAAATTCGACCCTCAGGAAATCGCCGCCCACCAGACCGCGCTCACCGCTCGCTGGCACCAGGTCACGCCCGCCATCGCACGCGAAGGCTTCTTCCGGCTGCTGGAGGAAAACCACCTTCGCAACTTTTCGCTCTGGCATGAAGAGGATGTCGCCCGCCGCGACGATCTCGGCTTCGAACGGGTCTACCAGGCCAAGCGCAACATCGACCGTTTCAACCAGGAGCGGAATAATTTTGCCGAAGAGATGGACAAGGCGATCGTTGCCGCCTTGACGCCGCCGCTCGCCGGCTGCCCGCGCAACTCCGAGACCCCCGGCATGATGATCGACCGGATGTCGATTCTCGCGCTGAAAGAATTCCACATGCACGAGGAGACCGTCCGCCCTGAGGCCTCCGCCGAGCACAAGAATAAGTGCGCCGAGAAACTCGCGCGCATCCGGCAGCAGCGCGCCGATCTCACGGGTTGCCTCGCCGACTTGCTCGCCGAGGTCGTCGCGGGCCGCCGCACCTTCTCCGCCTATTTCCAGTTCAAGATGTACAACGATCCGGCGTTGAATCCCCAGCTCTACCGCAACTCTCCGAAAACCGGCAGCGCATGAGCCGGTCCGGCGCGCAGCCCCGCCTCTGGCTCCCGCACCATTGGCCGATGTGGCTGACCCTCGCGGGGCTCGGGCTGGCGGACAAACTCCCCTGGCCCGAGAAACGCCTGATCGCACGAGGCCTCGGCTGGCTCGTTTTCCATGTTGTGCGCATCCGGCGCCACGTCGTCTTCACCAATCTCCGGCTGTGTTTCCCGGAAAAATCGGAAGCGGAAATCGTTGCGCTGGCCCGCGCCCACTATGATGCGCTCGCCCTCGGCCTTTTTGAGGTGTGCGCCGGCTGGTGGGCGAAACCCGCCGACCTGCCCCCCCATCGGATCGTCGGCCTGGAACACCTGCACGGGGCTCTCGCCCGCGGCCGCGGCGTGATCCTCCTGACCGCCCATTTCACCACGCTGGAAATTGGCGGCCGGTTGATGTCCGAGTCGCACCGGATGGGCGGCCTTTTCCGCGACCCCAACAATCCCGTCGTTTCCCACCTGATGCGCGACCAGCGGGCGCGGCACATGTCGCCGGCCGTTCACTTTGACGATCTGCGCGGGCTGGTCCGGGCGCTGCGGGCCAATGCGGCGATCTGGTACGCACCCGACCAGGGCAAACGCAGCAAGTCCTCGGAAATCCTCCCCTTCTTCGGCGTTCCCGCCATCACCAACACCGCCACCAGCAAGATTGCGGAGATGACCGGGGCCGCCGTCGTGCCGTTCTTCGCCAAACGCGAGCCCGACCATTCCTACACGCTTACGATTCATCCTCCGCTGGAGAATTTCCCCACCGCCGACGCCACCGCCGATGCCGTCCGGATCAACCGGCTCATCGAGGAAAATGTGCGGCTCTGCCCGGAACAATACTTCTGGGTCCATAAACGCTTCAAGGCGCGCGGGCCCGGCTACCCGGAAGCGTACTAGGGTGAAGGAACTGGCCACGGGTGACCAGGGACCTCAAAACCCTCGGTCCACCCCGACTTTCGACTCGCTACCCGCGACGCACTGCTCGCTACTTTTCCCATGGCCTATCCCGATCCGCGCCCGTTGCGCATACTCGTGATCCGTTACCGTTTCATCGGGGACACGGTGCTGTCCATTCCCTGCCTCCGCAACCTCCGCCGGGCGTTTCCTCTGGCCAAGATCGATGTGCTGTCCGAACCCCTCTCCGGCGACACGCTCGCGTTGTGTCCCTACAAGGACGAACTGCTCTACTACGCCCCACGCCTGAAGGGCGCAAAGAAACGCGCCGCGAAATTCCCCACCGGCCTCCTCGGCGCCGCCCGGTTCCTCCGCGCCCGGAAGTATGACCGCTGTTACGTCCTGCGGCGCTCGTTTTCCAGCGCCATCCTCCCGTTGCTCGCCGGGATCCCGCATCGCGTCGGCTTTGCCACCGAGGGCCGCGGCTGGCTGCTGCAGCGAAGCGCGCCGTACGCCGACAAGCACGAGGTCGAATGTTTTCTCGACGTCCTGCGCGCCGACGGCATCCCGATCGTCGATACCTACAACGAAAACTGGACGGATCCCGCCACCGACCAGCGCGTGGCCGCCGCTCTGCCCCCGGGCCGCCGCCCGCGCGTTTTCCTCTGCGCCAAGTCCATCGTGCCCTCCAAGGACTGGGCGCCCGACTGCTTCGCCCAGTTGATCGCCTGGCTGGTCAACGAGCGCGGTTGTGAAATTCACGTCTGCGACTCGCCGGGCAACGCCAGCTACTACGAAGAAATCCGCGCCGCCCTGCCCGCCGCGCTCGCCCGCGACTGGATTGACTGGAGCCAACAGCTCTCGATTCGCGAATCCAACTCCTTGTTCAAGCGGATGGACCTCGCCCTCGGTATCGACACCGGGCTGCTCCACCTCGCCGCCTCCTTTCACGTTCCGATCGTCGCCCTGTTCGGGCCGCTCGAGCCGTGGCGCTGGCACCCGTGGGACACCAAACACACCATTCTCCGGCCGGACGATCTCGCGGGCGAACGTCCGCTGTTGCGACTGGCGGTCCCGACCGTGCAGGCGGCGGTTGAGCCCTACCTGCGCGCCCTCCCCCGCGAATGAGCAGCCAGACGCGAGCAATCCATTTTGTGACCGGCGGTGGGTCGGGTGCCACCAAGGTGGCGCTGGAACTCGCCTGCGGCCACCTCCGCACCGGCAACTACGAACCGCTTCTTGTGCTGCGCCGGAAGCGCGTCCCGCTGCCCGCGCCGATGCAGGCGCAAATCGCCGCGACCGGTCTGCGCACCGCCTGGGTGGATGACTGGCCAAAATGGACCACCCGTCGCCAGCTCGCCGCCCTGATCGCCGAATTTCAACCGCAGATTTTTGCGGCCCACGGCTTCAGCGAACACATCTGGGGGCGGCAGGCCGCCTTTGCCGCCAACGTGCCCGTGGTGGTCCACATCGAGCAGAACTGCGAACGGTATTCCTTTTGGCGCCGCTGGGCCGCCCGGCCCCTGGGTCCGCGCACCAGCGCCACCATCTGTGTCTCCCAGGGCGTCGCCGATCACGTGCGGCAACTCGGCCTGGCCGGCCCTCGGCTGCAAATCATCCACAATGGCGTCGAGGCCGCCCGCTACTCCGTGGGCGCACCGGTCTTTGCCTCCCGCTCCCAGGACATCATCATGGTGGCACGTTTCGCCCGGCAGAAGGACCAGCCGACGCTCATCCGCGCGGCCAAGCGGCTGGTTGATACGGGCTGGACCGGACAACTGCTGCTGGGCGGCTGGAGCAAGGAATCACACCGGCGCGCCAGTCAAAAACTCGTGCAGCGCCTCGGTCTCGGCGGACGCGTCGAGTTTCTCGGCCTGGTCAACGACCCCGCCCCGATCTATCACCGCTGCCGCGCCGCCGTTCTGTCCACTCACTACGAAGGCCTGCCGTTGGTTCTCATCGACTACATGGCTGCCGGTTGCGGCGCGATCGCCAGCGATGCCTCGGGGGTGACGGATATTATCCAGCCCGGAAGCAACGGCTGGCTGTTTCCGGTCGGCGACGATGCGGCGCTTGCCGCCCTGCTGACCCGGGTGCTGGCCGGCGGGCCCGAGATCGCGGCGATCGCAGCCCGCGGCCAAGCGGATGCTCCCGGCCGTTTTTCGCTCGCCCGGATGATTGCCAGCTACGAGGAGCTCTTCGCGGATCTGCTGGCGGGTTAAGCCCGATCGATGCCGTCGAGCGCCCCGGGCGCCCACGAAAGGTTCGGACTGAAAGGTGGAACCCGGCCGCCGGACGGGTTGGAGCGATGTTCTCAGGAGAAAACGCGCCCAGCAGCCACGTCCCATCCGGGTCAATTGGATCGTTACGGTCAAGCGAGTGGCAATCAGGGGAAGGATTCTGTTTGGGTGCAACCTCACGCCGGGCGATGCATCTCTCGCTGTCAATGGATCGCATGACCCCATTGGTGATGAGATTTGGCGCCCTCGGCCGAAGTAATCACCAATGTGCTGCAGATTCTTCCAACCGCCCGGATCATTCTCTGCGGTTCGCCCGCGGAAGGCTCGCTCGCCCAGGATATCCTCGCGCTCGTGCCAGCGGCCCGGGAGCGCGTCCTGATCGCGACCGACGAGTTGCCGATCGGCCGACTTCTCGCCCTGCAGGAACGGGCGCACAGCCTGATCAGTGTGAACACCGGCCCGGCGCATTCGGCTGCCGCCATGGGCTGTCCGGAAGTGGTGATGTTCACCCGCCACGCCCATCGCGCCGCGGACTTGTACGCACCCCAGCCCACCACGGCGCCCCGGCAAATCGTCCTGCCCACGGATCCCTCGGCCGAAGCCGGCCTCGACTCGGTCACACCCGACGCGGTCGTCAATGCGTGGCAAGAACTGGCCGGCATCCAAACGAAACCGCCTTCGCCGTATCCATACAATTGGGTGGGTCCCTACCGACGCCTGTCGCCGATGTGGAAATCGGCGACCACCTCTCAGTGGCCTGGCGGTGGGAGCGAGCTTGCTCGCGATTCAGCGTGAGCGGTGCCGCGAGCAAGCTCGCTCCCACAATTTCGACTGCATCGATGCGCCTTATTGAGGCTCGCAAAATAGACTGACGCTGGCGTTGTGTGGTGGTAGGACGGAAGCGGCCCGCTCCGCCGCGAGTATGATATCACGTTCCCGGCGCACCGGGCCGGTGCGCCCTACCCGTCAGCCTGATAGGCGAGACTTAATAGTGTGAGACTCGCACCTAAGGCTGACCGCCCGATGCGTGAGGCAGGGCGGAGCGCAGGGGTCGTGGTTCGCCAATCCAAAGCCATGAAGGCCACATGATTTCCGGGTTTCATGACGGGTTTTAGTTTGGTGGAACCGGCCTTACCGATGATCCGCATCGATGCGGAGATCGGCGCCCACCCTCCGGCCTGATCACGGGCCCAGCTTTGCGTCAGAGCATCCGACCTCATGGACACCGCCTGGCCCGCCGGCCCGACTGGAGATCGGACCCATTTCCCATGGTTTTTTCCGTTACTTTTTCCGGCCATCCTCATCTAATGCTTCGATGAGTTTTTCTATGGCTCTTATTGAAGGCATCGGCGGCCCCGAGTTGATGATGATCATGTTCATCATTCTGCTGCTGTTCGGTGCCAACAAGCTGCCCGACCTCGCCAAGGGACTCGGCAAGTCCGTCCGCGAGTTCAAGAAGGCGGCGAGCGGAGTGGAAAATGAAGTCCGGCGTGCGCTGGAAGAGCCCGAGGAACCGTTACCCAATAAATTTCCCGCTTACCCGCCCCCCATCGGGGCCATCCAGCAGGCGGCGCCGGAAACACCGTCGTCCCCGGTTAGCCCGGCCCCCCCCCCCCCCCCCCCCCCCCCCGCCCCCCCCCCCCCCGCCCCCACACCCATCAAAGGGCTTTCCCCCCGTG
>CAZAOI010000213.1:0-5933 GCA_964486705.1 uncultured Oleiharenicola sp.
CTTGGCGAAGGCTGGTCCCCGACGAGCCGCTCGGCAGCACGGCTCATCCGGAGGACTCGCCCTACCCAAGACTCCGTCACTTCTAGGGGTAAGACTCAATAAGACGACTCTTCGGACGACTGGGATGAGGTCCGAGGGTTCCGCCCGCAACGCCCAGCAATCGCGAGCTTGTGCCACGCTCCGTCCATCAACGCAGGACAATATTTCAACCGTGCCACTTTTTCGGTGTGATGCTCGGGCGCAGCAAGTGCTTCACCCAGACCGGATTTTTTCGGACCGCACAGCAAATTAATTTGGAGCTCGGCCAGTTTACCCGCGCGCTTCACCCCTCCTGGATAGACGAAACCGCCGGAGACACGGAACTCACCGGAGCTGGCTGGGCACGCAGCAAGGAATGCGTCGCCAAGCCCAACAAAACCAAAACGCCCTGACGAAACCAAGTGAAACCCTGGGGTTTCAGAAAAAGTAGGGTTGCCTACCTTGGTTCCCCTTTGCTTGCCAGTGCGCCCTTTTTTCATGCGGCTGAAACAAACGGCAGTCGACACCTTTACCCCGGCTAATACCATCTGCACCATGAAAAGCGGGGACTCCACTTCATTTCCTTTCTCCTTCCGTCTTCCCCACCCAAGACAGAGCGCCGCTTCCCTCCGGCACGATATCCTGCCCGCATTGTCGCACGGATGGCGTCGCTTTTTCACAGCCGTTTGTCTGGGAATAATCTCGCCCAGTTTATGGGCGCAAACTTCCCCGACTCCGCCGGCGACCGAGGGGACGGCCGCTCCCGCCCAGAACAATGCGGCGCCGAGTACCCGCAAAATGGCCGACCGGCTCGAACAGCTCGCCCACACTTCTGACCCGCGCGCCAACCTATTTCTCAATCGGCAACGGGCCGAACTATACCGCGCCGAAATCCTGACCGCGCCCAATGAAATGCAAGCCCTCATCAGTCGCGCCCGAATGACTTTCGAGTTACTGAGCGCCGGGGAAACTCAAACGGCCATCAACGAATATGAAGCGATGGGCAATCGCCTCCAAGAACTGCACGCCCCCCCACGCGCCGCCTTCCCGATGGAACTACGGCTCAATACGGCGGTGGCCTATCTGCGCCTTGGTGAGCAGGAAAACTGTCTGAATAATCACAGCCCGCTATCCTGCATTCTGCCGATCCTGCCCGGTGGCGTTCACCAATTGCAACGCGGTTCCCGCCACGCCATCACCCTCCTTGAGGATGGCCTGCAACTGGCCCCGGACAATCTCAAGATGAAGTGGCTGCTGAATATCGCCTATATGACGCTCGGCGAATATCCGGACGGCGTCCCCGCGGCATGGCGGATCTCGCCCGATGTAATTATATCGGATTACGAAATGAAACGCTTCCCCGATATCGCCGGAAATCTGGGCGTCGATACCAATGATCTGGCCGGCGGAACCATCACCGAAGATTTTGATGGCGACGGCTACCTCGACATCATGACTTCCGACTGGTCGCTGCGCGGCAAAATGCACCTCTATGATAACAACGGCGACGGCTCCTTCACCGATATCGTGAATGCAGCCGGCCTGACCGGCATCGTCGGCGGATTGAATCTGATCCCAGGTGATTACAACAATGACGGCTTGCCTGATGTGCTTGTGCTGCGGGGCGCTTGGCTGGGCACTGCCGGCCGCCTCCCCGATTCGCTCCTGCGCAATGATGGCCACAATCACTTCTCCGATGTCACCGAGGAAGCCGGCTTGCTCGCTTTCCATCCCAATCAAACCGCCGTCTGGTTTGATTTTAACGGCGACGGATTGCTCGACATTTATTTCGGCTACGAATCGACCGCGAAAGACCCTCATCCCTGCAAACTCTATCGCAACAATGGCAACGGCACCTTCACCGAATGTGCCGCGGAAGCCGGCGTGGCCGCGCTCGGCTTTGTGAAAGCAGCCGTCTCCGGGGATTTCAATAATGATGGCCGGCCTGACTTGTATTTATCCTGTCACCGTCAGCCCAACTTACTTTTTCGCAACGATGGCCCACAGGATAAAAATGGCGGCCCCGCTTCCCCCTGGAAATTCACCGAGGTCGCCGCCCAAGCGGGCGTCACCGAACCGATCCTAAGTTTTCCGGCCTGGTTTTTTGACTACGATAACGATGGCTGGGACGATATCTTCGTCTCCGGCTATGGCGACCTCGATAGCGATGCCGTGGCCGCGGATTATCTGCACCTGCCCAACAAAGGCGTCCGCGCCCGGTTGTATCACAACAATCGTGACGGGACGTTTAAAGACGTAACTCAATCAGCCCACCTAGACCATGTCCTGATGACGATGGGCTCCAACTTCGGCGACTTCGATAACGATGGCTGGCTCGATCTGTACCTCGGCACCGGCGATCCTTTCCTCGCCACGCTCTATCCCAACCGAGCCTTTCGTAATGCCGACGGCGTCTCCTTCCAAGATGTCACCACCTCCAGCGGATTGGGCCATTTGCAAAAAGGACATGCGGTTTCTTTTGCCGATTTGGATCACGACGGCGACCAGGATATTTACGCCTCGATTGGCGGCGCGGATGAAGGCGACGTTTTTCGGAATGCGCTGTTTGAAAATCCCGGGTTCGGGAACCATTGGCTCACGCTCAAGCTGGAAGGACAGAAATCCAACCGCGTGGCAATCGGCGCGCGGATTAAAGTCTTCGTGCAAAATCAAGACGGCGAACGTGTGATTTGCCGGACCGTCGGCACCGGCGGCAGCTTCGGGGCGAATCCCTTGCGCCAGGAAATCGGCCTCGGCCAAGCCCAAGCCATTAACCGGGTGGAGATATTCTGGCCTGTGACCGGACTGACCCAAACCATCACCGGACTGCAACTCGACAAATTTTATCACCTGCGCGAAGGCGACCCGTCAGCCACCCTTGGCCCGGAGAAAGCGCTAAAGTTCTTCGTGCCTGAACATGCCGGTCCCCATCACCATCACTGAGGAACGATGGTAGAGTGGAGCGGTTGCGGGGCTGCACCCACCGACGTCCCGGCAAGCCGTGCAACGGAGCGGCTCGGCAGGGACGCCTCGCCCTGCCGATCGGCAAAACATCACCAGACGTTGATATTATTCATCAAGCGACGTGATCCCCACCATAAAACGCCACCCACCTGCCGTCTTACGGTGCGGGGTTGATATCGTGAAGCTCGACGGAAAACATCGTCGGGACTCCGGCGGGGATTTCCCATGGCCTACTCCCCTCCACGAATGAAAGCGTGGGCGGCAAATAGAAGATGGCTTTCCCGCCCACCTTCATCAACTGCACGCCCTCGACCAAACCGGGCAATAACTCACGAACCAAAACCCGCATGCGCGCCTTGCCCAACGTAGGCACGTTGCTCCCATCGGGTAATCCCACCGCCATGCTGATCACCACGGTATCACCGGCCTTGGGCGGATCGTCGACCCCTTCCTCAGTAATCCGATAGTGCAGGCCACTCGGAGTCTGTTTGATATTTTCCAATTCGCGGAGCTTGCGAAAATACGCCGTCACGAGATCGGGATGTTCCGCCGCGATCATCGCGCGCACGCGTTGGCCGGTTTCATCGCGCAGGATGGTGGCGACCGCATCGAGCGGGATATCCCGGCCTTCATAATTCGCCCGGAATCCATCGAGATACGCGGCAAACTGGGCGGCATTCCACTTGAGCTCGGCGAGGTGGCTGTTCTTCGCCACGAACGAACCCAGGGCCGCATACGGGGCAATTTCAGGAGACCAGACCGGAGTCGCCACCACCGGTACGGGCGCCTTGGCTTTGGCCGGAGCCCTGAAATGCCAGACGAGCAACGCAGCATTCACGACGAGTGAAAGAAGTGCTACGATTCGCCAGGGCGAAGTGGGAACAGGCTTAGGAGTGGCAGGTGCGACTTTGGCTTTCTTCATGGAGCGGTGAGCGTGAGTAAGGGAGGCGGCGGCGTGGGGAAGGTCTGCTCGGCAACGCGACCATTCGGCCAGCGAATGCCCAATCGGGTCGGCAAATTGCTATCCGGATAGCCAAAAAAGACCGGCCCTCCCCTCGCCTCCGTGCTCTGCGTGGTGCCATCCGCGAGCGTCAAGGTGAGTCGGGCGCCCAACGCCGCACCGCGCAGCGCGATCGCGAAACTGTGTCGGCCGGGTTGACCGCCGTTGCGAAATAATAACGCCCACCCGTTATTTTGTGTCACTACTAAGTCGGGCCAGCCATCTTGGTCCAAATCGGTCGCTACCAAAGCACGGGCCTCGCCCGGCACTACGATTCCACTCTCGGCCACGGGCACAGGCGTAAAGCCACCACGACCATCGCCGTGCAACAACCAACCAAGTCCACCATCGAATCGTCCGGTCTCAGGCGTGGGCGTGTAGTCATTGCCGACGGCCAGCAAGTCGGAGAATCCATCGCCATCGAAATCACCGGCGAGGAGTGCGGTCAAAGGAGAAATCTGCGCCATGCGCGGTAACGGAGTGAATTTCCACGTGCCATCCGGCTGGGACAAAAATACGCCGCTGCGCAACTCCGTCACCGCGAACTTCTGAGCGGCCGCCAAAGTCTCGGGGCGGAAAACATCAGTCAGTTTCGCCTCCGAATAAGCTTCGGCGGTGGCGAAGGCGCGCAGCGCCTTGGGGAAATATTTCGCGAGCGTATCCCGATCACGCAACGGATAATAAATCCCGTTCACCGCTTCGGCTTCGATCAGCTGCGGTGCCGCTCCGTCCACGGCCACACCGGCGTAAAGCAGCGCGGGGGCCGCCGCCGAAGCGCGGTAACGCGTGTTGAGGCCGGTGTTGCCCACCGCATAATCGAGCCGACCGTCACCATTGAAGTCCGCCGCCGCGAGCGAGCGCCACCACCCGGTGCCACCCGACGGGAATCCGAACTTCTCCGTGACCTCCTCAAAGTGTTTGCCTTCGACGTTGCGGAAACAAGCGAGCGGCCCCCACTCGTAGGCGACGAGCAAGTCGGGCCAACCATCGTTATCCACATCGCTCCAGAGCGCGGCAGTCACCAGGCCGCGCTGCGCGAGAGCGGGCGCGATCTCCGCCGTGACATCGGCGTAATGATCACCCCGCCACGCGAGCAACGCACTGCGCGGCGCTTGCGGATAATGACCGGGCACGACCCGGCCACCGAGGAAAATCCCGGCATGCCCGGTCTGTTCAAAATCCGCCGCGCTGGCCGCTCCCACACTGATCGGCAGAGCGGGAAACATCCCCGCGGGAGCCGGCAGGAAACCTCCCTTGCCATCATTTAGCAGCATACGCGGTTGATAGGCGGCGGCCTCCGCGGGTGCCGCGACTCCGGCCTTGGTGACGAGCAAATCAAGAGTGCCATCCCCGTCCGCATCAAGAGCGAGCAGCGGTCCATCGGCGACGGGATTTTCTTGGGAAAAAATTCCTGCGCCCGTCGGCAGAAACTGGCCGTTACCCAAGCTGGAAAATAGTTGGGTGGGCTCGCCCATGGCTCCTCCGAGAGCGAGATCGGCTTTGCCATCGCCATCGAAGTCGGCAAAAAGCGCGGCCGGGCCGGGTCGGTTCAGGCGAAATGGCAACAAGGGTTGCGCCGCAAATTCATTAAACCTGCGCTCATGACTCACCGCCTCAAATTGCAGGGGTGCGCTGCTCTCCGTGAATTGCGGTTTGTCCCGCCGTGGCTCCACCGACGCGACGGAAGTCGACGGCTCCGTAATCGTGTAGCGGCAATCGGCGGCGAGGGAGGAAAATTCCTGACGATGTCCGCTGGGCCATTCCACCACGAGGCGGTTGATCGACGTCGCCGAGCCCAAGCCGAAATGCAGCGCGGGCTCACTGGTGGAAAGATAACCGCGCGCCAGTGTGAGGGTGCGCATGTGCAAGCCGGCGTCGGTCTCGAGGCGCACGGTGGCACCCACGCCGAAGCGATTGGAGACGGTACCGCGCAGATCGAGCATGATCGCGT
>CAZAOI010000214.1:0-5917 GCA_964486705.1 uncultured Oleiharenicola sp.
GGGTGGGGCGGAAATTCTCGGCCGGGGGCCAAAGCTGACAACGAGCGGCGGGGCGGGGACTCAGGGTCCTGCCGCCCACGGCGGTGACGAATGGGAGGGCAGGCGACGGTTTAGGTCACGGAATTTTTCGAGCCGCAGGGGAATGAA
This sequence comes from uncultured Oleiharenicola sp., assembly GCA_964486705.1. GTDB lineage: Bacteria > Verrucomicrobiota > Verrucomicrobiia > Opitutales > Opitutaceae > Lacunisphaera. The sequence continues at coordinate 148 of CAZAOI010000214.1, forward strand.
TTCCAGGGGTGGCCGAACCTGCGGCTCCCGGGCGGCGGGCACGCGCCGCCACCAAACAAACCTACACGCAGCGTGGAGACTGGACGGACGGAACAGAAACATGCGGTAACTCTTTAGTGAGTGTTTGCCCGCATGGTGGCAACAAGCGTTTTAGCCCCGACTGCGCTTGCTGCTCTTTGGCTTTTCGTCCTCGTCCTCGCTCTCGTCGTCGTCGTCGTCACCGTCTTTGGCGGCCTTGCCGTCCTCATCCTTGTCCTTGCCGCCTTCCTCGTCCTCATCCTCATCCCACTTCAACGAGGAGTCGTTCTTCAGTTTCTCCTCCTCGGCGGCCTCGATCTCCGGCACGTCGTCTTCGGAGTCCTCGACCGAGCGTTTCTCGCCCTCCTCGTCGTCGTCGCCGTAGCCGTCGGGCATGAAATCAAGAATGGAGGTGATTTCCTGGAAGAGGTGAACCGCCTTGCCCTCGATAAAGTCGGTGTTCTGCGCCTCGCGGAGCTGGTCCTCGACTTCGTCCACCGTCAGCTTCTCCTCGAAATCCAGCAGGTCGTTGAGCAGTTTGACGCGCAGGCGGGTGATGTGGTCGAGCAGGTCGGCGTAGGGGCCGTTTTCCTCGTCGATGACATCCGGCAGGGCGAAGAGTTTTTCCTCGGACTCGAGCAGCGGCTGTTTGGTGCGGGCGAGGCGGACCTTGCCCTTGCCGAGATCCTTCGTGATGCGGAAGGGAATGAAGGCGCGCTCGAAGACGTCGGAGTTGAAGCCGTATTCGCGCAGGGGCTCGATCAGTTCAATGATGTGGTCCACCTGGCGCGGGTCGATGATGCTCAGGCCATCGACGTCCCAGTGGACGGGATCGCTGATTTCGTCGACCCACCAGTTGTGGTCTTCACCGAGCCGGACTATGCACCATTCGAGTTGAGGGGAACCTTTCGCCATATTGTTGTTGCTGATTTAACTGCACGAAAAGGGGGCGATTCCGCCCTTGTCAAATCCTGAAACGCCAAAAGTGGAAAAACTTTTCGGCCACCCGGTGGTGGGCGGAATTTCGGCGGCACAGTGGGCGGGGAAAGGGAAATAACAAGGACAAAAAAATCCGCGCGGCGAAGCCCGCCCGGGGCTTGTATCCCGGCGGCGGAAGGCCACAGTGCGCGGCATATGGGCTGGATCTATCAACACGCCGTCAAACCGGGTCTGTTTCACCTCGATCCCGAGCGGGCGCACGAGCTGGGGGTGGAGGCGATGGCCCTGCTCGGGCGCGTGCGGCCGCTGTGCGCGGCGCTGGCGTGGCTGAATCAGCTGCCGCCGGACCAACACCGGCCGGTGGAATGCTTCGGCTTGAAATTTCCCAATGCGGTCGGACTCGCGGCAGGCTTCGACAAGAACGGCCACGCCTGGCCGGGGGCCGCGGCGCTCGGCTTTGGCCACGTCGAGATCGGCACGGTCACGCTCCACGCACAGGCGGGCAATCCCCAGCCGCGGGTTTTTCGTTATCCGGCCGAAGCCGCGGTGATCAACCGAATGGGTTTCAACAATCAGGGCGCGGCGACGCTCGCGGCGCGACTGGCCACGGGCCCCGGCCCCGGCCAGCGGAAAATCCCGCTCGGCATCAATCTCGGCAAGACCAAGGTCGCGCCGCTCGAACAGGCGACGGAGGATTACCTCGGCAGCTTCCGGCTGCTGGCGGATCACGCCGACTATGTCGTGGTCAATGTCAGCAGTCCCAACACGCCGGGCCTGCGCGAACTGCAGGACGCCGCCTGGCTCAAGCCGCTGCTGGCCGCGCTGGTGGACGAAAACCGCGCGCGCGTCGCCGCCGGCAAGCCACGCCGGCCGCTGCTGCTCAAGATCGCGCCCGACCTTTCATTTCCGCAAATCGACGCCGCGCTCGGGGTCATTGCCGACCTCAAGCTCGACGGCATCATCGCGACCAATACCACCCTCGCCCGGCCCGGGCGGCTCGCGAAGGTGAACGAAGCGGGCGGGCTGAGTGGCCGGCCGGTGCAGCGTCGCTCGACGGAGATGATTAATTACATCGCCCGCGCGACGAACGGCCGGTTGCCGATCATCGGCGTCGGCGGGATCATGGACGAGGCCTCCGCCGGGGAGAAAATGGATGCCGGCGCCACGCTGGTGCAGCTCTACACGGGGCTCATCTACCGCGGGCCGTTCTTCGCGCGGGAGATCGCGCGTGCGCTGGCGATGAGGCAGCGGAGGTGACGGAGAGTTGAGGCTTGAGAGAATATCCCCGGAGCAAACTCCGGGGCATTTCCTCAAACCAGCACTCACTCTCCGTGCCTGCATTTCTTCGCGTTTTTGTAGGAGCCTGCTTGCAGGCGATTCGGAACTCCCGCCAACGGGCCCGGTTTGGAATCGCCTGCAAGCAGGCTCCTCCATTTCAGACGCACCTGAGCGAGCTCGGGGGCATCGGCTCCATTGCGAATGACCGGAAAACGAGCACGCCTGCCAGGATTGGTCTGGATCGTGGAAGTGTCTCTCAACCCTCATCTCTCAACTCTCAACCACTCGGTCTCAAATCGCCCAGTCGCCGCCGTGGCCGCCGAGTTGCTGCTCGATGGTTGCGTCGCGCTTGTCCCGCGGCCGGATAATCAGGCTCGTGCTCTTGTAATAGGCGACGCTGTTGTCCGGGATCGAGTCGAGCAGCCAGACGTTGGCGCCAATCACGGAATGCGCGCCGACGCGGGTGTCGCCGCCGAGGATCGTGGCGTGCGCGTAGATTGTGACGTGATCGGCGATGTCGGGGTGGCGCTTCACTCCCTTTACCGGGTTGCCGGCGGCGTCATTCTCGAACGATTTCGCGCCGAGCGTCACGCCTTGGTAGATTTTCACATGGTGGCCGATGTGGGTGGTCTCGCCGATGACGACGCCGGTGCCATGGTCGATGAAGAAATGGGTACCGATCTGCGCGCCGGGATGGATGTCCACGCCGGTGCGTTCGTGGCCGAACTCTGTCAGCATGCGCGGGAGGAGGGGAACCTTCTGGTGATAGAGCACATGGGCGATGCGCTGGAGCGATATGACCAATACGCAGGGGTAGGCGACGATGATCTCCTCGACGCTGCGCGCGGCGGGATCGCCCTCGTAGGCGGCGGTGACATCGGTCTGCACGATCCGGCGGATTTCCGGCAGCTGGATCAGCAGCTGGCTGGCGATGTGGCGGGAATGAACCGCGGGGCTGGTATCGCCGGCAAAGCGGAGGCACTTTTCGATTTCCGAGGTGAGACTCAGGTTGAGTTTGAGCAACAGGATGTCGAGCCAGGCGGGCACCTCGTGTTTGGCCAGGCTGGTGTTTTCAAAGTAGCCCGGGAAGAGCACGTGCATGAAATCGCGGGCGATCTCCGCCACGGAGTCCTGGGAGGGCAGGTTGACGCCGTCGAGGTGGTTGATGCCGCCATCGCGGGCATAGGAGTCGAGCAGGGCTTGTTTGATGTCGTCAGATTTCATGCGCGGGCGGATGTGTCTGACCTTCGCCACAAACGCCCAATCGTCAAATCTGATAGCGGCCGAGCCCGGTCATACGGGCCCGTTCATCCTCGATTCAGCGCCGAAGGGGGAGCGGGTTGCTTGGTGAAGAGATCGCGGCGGAATAATTGGCAGGCGTCACGGGCGGGGTTCGCCCCGCCGAGAAACTGGGGACTGAACGAATTGCAGCAGCCGTGTCTTGTCGCGAAATAGAAACAGGCGGCGCAGGTATCCTGGACGGAGCTTTTCAGCTTGAGAAAGGGGAGTTTCATCGTGCCCGCAGCGAATGTCGCCCTGATCCCGTCTGGAAGCGAGGCGCACCTTTGCTCATGAATTGTGATTTACGCCGCGGATTCTGCTTCCGGGGGCGCACGGCGCGCCGTCCGGGGAATCATCCTAGAAACCGCAGTTAAAACGCGGAGGGCGCGGAAAACACAGAGGAAAGAACAAGCCCATGCGCTCAAGTGCGGACTCACCCGCCGGGTGAATGTATTTCTGTGATCAATCTGATACAACGCTCTGTTTTTGCGTTTTTTGTGCTTTTTGTGGCCAATTCTTCTGCGGCATTTAAGCTCATCTCTGATTCAGCCCCACCCGAAACGGCGGGGCTCTTTTGTGCCCGGACGCAGAAAAGCCGCTCACCCCTGAGCGGCTTTATTCTGAAACACCAAACACCTAACACCAAACAAACCTTTTGAACTACGGGATGAAAGACGCCGCCCGGGTGAATCCGTTCAAAGAAAAGGGACTTTATTTTCACTCGCGATATGCCGACGTCCAGCAGCCGGCCTCGGCGTGATTGGAAATAGGGGGCGAGCTCCCGGCGGTTGCTGGCTTGGTCGCGAGCCAGCTCACTCCCACGGCCGGAGACGGGATTAGCCGCAACGGCCCGGGAGCGCAGGAACGGCGTTAGCGGGGAGCCCGCCTGACCGGAGACGGTGAGGCCGGCCCCGGGTTCGCCGCCGCGAAACCAGGGCCAGTTGCGCAGCCTCGGCTGCGGTTGGGAAATCGACGACCCCTTTGGGTTTGCCGCATTCTCGAGACAAATTTGGTCTTAACTGCATGAGCCCAAATTCCGCAGCAGCAAGGGCCACGAAAACACCAAGGTGATATTCTCAAAAAGGCGACTAACCTGGTTTTCCCTCTGCGCTTTTCGCGTCCTCCGGGTTTCAATTGAGGTTTTCCAGGATGATTCCGGTTTAGGTAACGGAGTAGTGCCCGGAGTCTGATTGCGGCGGGCAAAAGCAAACAAGTTTCATTGCGTAACTTAGCTGTTTTTTCCGGATAACTGGGGCATTGGCCTCGCAAGAACGGGGTGAATTTGCCTTGATCTAAAGAGTTCAAGCCCCCGCAACCCCCAACCAGGAAAGTCATGAAAACATTGACGATACTTCGCGGTCTGTTGATCGCATCGGTGCTGATCGGTATTCCATACGCCTCGGCGCAAAACGGTTTGCCTGCCGCCCAACCCAAGCGGCTGACGATCATTCGCGAGCAAGTGAAAGTCGGTCAGAGTTCTAATCACGCCCGCAACGAGGCTGGCTGGCCGGCGGCTTTTGAAAAGGCGAAGTCACCCGACTATTATATCGCCCTGACCTCGATGACGGGTCCCACGGAGGCATGGTACCTGATTCCTTCTGATTCGTATGCCGCCGAAGCCGCGGCGATGAAGCGCGTCGATCAGGATCCGGTGCTCGCCGCCGAGTTAGATCGGCTGGCGGTCCGCGACGCGGAGTTTATCACTGGGTCCACCACCGTTCAGACGATGGCCCGCACCGACCTCAGCCTGGGAAAATTTCCCAATGCCGCGAAAGCCCGCTATTTTGAGATCTCGATTTTTTCGGTCCGGCAGGGACAAGAGGAGAAATTTGAGGCCGTGGCCAAGGCGTACGGCGGGGCCCGGAAGCGGGTGGCGCCGGAGGCCAGTTATCGGGTTTACGCCGTGGTGGCTGGCATGCCGGATCCGACCTTTTTCGTCATCAGTTCGGTGGAGAATTACGCCGACTTCGACGGAATGACAATGGAAGGCGAAAAGACGTTTGCGTCGCTCACGCCGGAGGAGCAGGCGATTTTTGCCAAGTGGGGCGAGGCCGTGATGCGGGCGGAAACCAACCGCTTCCGGGTGGATCCGGTCCAGAGTTTCGTTTCCAAGGAAGTCCGGGCTTCGGACCCTGGGTTTTGGATGGGAAAATAGCCTGGCTCCGCCACTGGTTCAGCCCCGCCCGAAACGGTGGGGCTTTTTTATTCCCGGTGGGTCCAATACCCCGGAGCTTGTCGTGGACCGTGAGCCCGT
>CAZAOI010000215.1:0-1760 GCA_964486705.1 uncultured Oleiharenicola sp.
GGGGCGCGTCCGCGGGGTGCCGCGACTGTAGGGGTCACCGAACGCGGCGATGCTGCGCACATGGACGGGTCGCCAGGGGGAGTTGAGGAGGATTTGGAGGAAATACGGCGCGGGCTGCGTGAGGGAAACGACAAACGTGCGGGCGTCGGGCGCGGCGACGCCGACCGTCGAAAAGTCGGCGGTGCGGCCCTTGTTGAAATCCTCGGCCCCGCGGATGATGTAGAAGAGATAAGCATAGTCGGCGGCGAGCGTTGGCGTCAGCATCCGCCGCCAGGAGTCGAGGCAATCCTGCGCGGTGACGGGATCGCCGTTGGTCCAGACCGCGCTGGCGCGGAGGTGGAAGGTGTAGACCAGACCGTCCGGCGAAAGGTCCCACCGCTCGGCGAGCGCGGGGACGGGCTTGAGCGTCTCGGGATCGAAGCTCACCAGGGGTTCGAACAAGGCGTGGATGACCTTCGCCTCGCCGATGCCGGTGACGATCTGCGGGTCGAGGTCGGTCGGCTCTGAACCAATGCTGAAGTGGAGCACGCCGGCGCGGTCGCCTTGGGCGACGATCGACTCGCGCTTCGCGCAGCCGGTGCCCCCGAGTCCGAGAGTCGAGAGCAAGAGACAGACAACAGGAAAACGACGCATGGAGGTGGGTCTAGTTTTTTTGAATCAGCGCCACGGCGTGTGCGGCGATGGCCCGTCCGCGGCCGATGTCGTCCGCGCCTTCGTTGGTGGTGGCCTTGAGGCCGATCGCGTCAAGCGGCAGGCCGGTGGAAAGTGCGAGGGCGGCTTTCATTGCGGCGAGCTGGGGGGCGATTTTGGGCTTTTCCGCAATGAGAGTGGCGTCGAGATTGACGGGCGACCAGCCGCGTTCGCGCAGGGTCGCGACGACCTTTTGCAGGAGCAGCTGGGAGTCGGCATTCTTCCAGGCGGCATCAGTATTGGGGAAGAAATGGCCGATATCGGGTAGGCCCGCGGCGCCGAGCAGGGCGTCACAGATGGCGTGGGTGAGTGCGTCGGCGTCAGAGTGGCCGTCGAGGCCAAAGTCCGTGTCAAAGGTCACGCCGCCGAGGACGAGTTTGCGGCCGGCGACCGTGCGATGGATGTCGTAGCCGTGGCCGATGCGGAGGTTCATGCGTGGAGAGTCACGACGAAACGATTCCAAGCGGCGGGCAGGGGGCGGGAGCGGGCATGGTCAGTGCGGCGAAAGATCTGAACCGAGGGGCGCGCCGGGCCGGAGGGGAAAAGGCGGGAATGACAGTCTGGGCGCCGGAGGTTGGAGGAGAAATTCCAGGTAGGCCAGATCGGCCGGGGTCGTCAGCTTCGGGTTCGGATGGGGATTTTCCAGCAGGGCGACGGGATGCTTCAGCAGTTCGACCGCGGCGGCGTCGTCGGTCACGGTGATTTTTTTCGCCGCCACCCGGGCATAGGCGCGGCAGATCAGCTGGCGGGAGAAAACCTGCGGGGTCTCCATCGCCCAGAGATGCTCGCGGGGGAGCGTGCGGAGCCGGCCTTCACCACGATGCTCTTTGATCGTGTCGGTCACGCGATGGGCGAGCACGACGGCATTTTCGCGGCGCACGATCTTGTGCAACGCGACCAGTTGTTCGGCGCGCACCAGCGGCCGGGCGCAGTCGTGGATGAAGACGTATTTCACATCGTCCGGCAGCTCGGCGAGGGCGGCGGCACCATCAGCTACGACACGCGCATGCAGCGCTTCACGCTGGACGTGAACCAGAACACCGGCGCCATCAGCAACTTCAAGATCGTCG
>CAZAOI010000215.1:1770-5909 GCA_964486705.1 uncultured Oleiharenicola sp.
TCCTGCCGCTCCTTGCCGCCGGGGACAAAGAGCGTCGGGGTCGGGGCGTAGGCGGAGAGTTCCACCATCTGGCGCTGGTCGCGATAGGTGACGATGAAGGTGTCGATCACGCCGCTGAGAAAGAAGGCGGCGGTGCAATGGGCAAAGGCCGGCTTGCCCGCCAGTGGCGCGAGGACTTTATCAGCGACGGAGTCGTCCATGCGGCGGCTGCGGCCGGCGGCGAGCAGAATGGCGGCGGTGCGGCTCATGGAGGAAAGTTCGAAGTTGAGGGTGAAGGGTTGAGAGCCGGGAGCATCAGGAGGCGTTCAGTTCCGCCAAAATGGCGCGGGCGGCGGCGGCGGGATCGGCCGCTTGCAGGATCGGGCGGCCGACGACGATGTAGGTCGATCCGGCGCGGGCGGCGGCGGCGGGCGTCAGGACGCGTTTCTGGTCGTCGCCGCCGCTTTCGCCGGCCGGCCGGATGCCGGGGGTGATGAGCTGCAGATCCGCGGGCAGTTTCTGGCGCAGGAGCGCGACCTCGAGCGGCGAGCAAACCAGTCCGCGCAGGCCGGCGGTGGCGGCGAGTTGACCGAGCCGCACCACTTGGTCGGTGGAGGGGGCGGTCACGCCGATTTCAGCGAGTCCGGCGGAGTCCATCGACGTGAGGACGGTGACGCCGAGCAGCAGGAGGTCGGGATGGTGTTTTTGCTGGGCCGCGCGGGCCGCGCGCATCATCTCCGCGCCGCCGGCGCAGTGGAGGGTGAGCATCGAGATCGGCAGCGGGGCCAGTGACTCGACGGCTTTGGCCACGGTGTTGGGGATGTCGTGCAGTTTGAGGTCGAGAAAGACGCGGAAGCCCAGGCCGGCGACTTCGCGCACGTAGTCGGGACCGTAGGCCGTGAACATCTGCAGGCCGATCTTCACCCAACGCAGCTGTCCGCGCAGCTGGTGCAACATCGGCGCAGCGGCTTCGCGGGTGGGGACATCAAGGGCCAAAATTAGGTCGCAAGCCATGAGAAGGGAGGGATAACGTGAGCATAAATTGTGACCTCCGCCATGCTTTTTTGTGCACCGTGAATTTCGTCACCGAGTTTTCACCCGCCAAGATCAACGTGTTTCTCGCGATCACCGGGCGGCGGGCCGACGGCTTTCACGACCTCGTCTCGGTGGCGGCCCCGCTGGATTTTGGGGATGAGCTGGTGGCCGTGGGCCGGGAACCGCCGGCGGCGGGCGGCGAGCCGTTCACCCTCGCATGCAACGATCCGACGGTGCCGTTGGACGGCACGAATCTCGTGCTTCAGGCGGCGCAGGCCTTCCGGGGCGCGACCGGCTGGACGGACGGGGTGGACTTCAAGCTGAGCAAACGCATTCCGCTGGGTGCCGGGCTCGGGGGCGGCAGCAGCAACGCGGTGGCGACGCTGCGGGCGCTCAACCGGCTTTCGGGCGGTCGGCTGGCGGAGCCGTTGTTGGCCGGATTGGCGGCGGGCTTGGGTTCGGATTGCCCGCTGTTTCTTTCTGAAGCCCCCGTCATCATGCGCGGACGGGGCGAACAAATTGAAGGATTGCCCGCCGCCGCGGCGCCGCGGTTGCGCGGTCGGCGCGTGCTGCTGTTCAAACCCAGTTTCGGCATCAGCACCCCGTGGGCCTATGGTCGGATGGTGGCCCGCGGGTCGGACTACATCCCGGCACTCGCGGCCGAGGCGAAACTGGCGGCGTGGATTGGGTCGGGCGCGCCGGCCGAGGAACTTCTCTTGAACAACATGGAAGGCGCCGCCTTCGAAAAATTCCTCGCCTTGCCGGTATTGCTGCAGACGCTGCGCCGCGATTTTGGCCTGACGGCCCGGATGAGCGGCAGCGGCAGCGCCTGTTGGGCGCTCTTGAGTGAGGCGGCGGCGACCGCGCCGATGATCGCCTGCATCCGGGAGTGCTGGGGACCACCGACGTGGGTGCAGGAAGCGCGAATCGTCTAGTTCCTCATTGACCGTTGGGCGTGGCGGGAGGTTAATGTCCTTACTCCCAACGCCGAATGGATCCCGCCGCGCAAAGCGAACTTGTCATTCAGGGCATCGCTGCCTCCCAGGGCATCGCCTACGGACCGGCGTTTCTTTATCTGCAAAGTGAGTTGGAGATTCCGCGGTACACGGTGGATGCGGACAAGCGCGCGGCGGAAATCGCCCGGTTTGAGCAGGCGCTGATCACCACGAGGCAGCAGATTTCCCAAATCCAGGCGCAGGTGACCAAGGATTTGAGCGAGGCCGAGGCGCTGATTTTTGACGCCCATCAGATGGTGCTCGAGGATCAGGCCCTGATCGGCGAGGCGATCCGGGATTTTGAAAAGTCAGGGCTAAACATCGAGACCTGCTTCAACACCGTCGCGCAGCGTTACATCCAGGCTTTTGCCGAAATCGACGATGAGTACCTGCGTGAACGCGCCGCCGACATCAAGGACGTGGCGAAGCGGGTGCTGCACGTCCTGCTGGGCCAGGTGGCCAACAACCTCACCACGCTGGTGGGACAGCGGATTGTCCTGGCCCATGACATCTCGCCGTCCGAGGCGGCAGGAATCGATCGCAGTGCCGCGCTCGGCATCGTGACCGATGCGGGCAGTCGCACGAGCCACGCCGTCATCGTCGCCCGCTCGCTCAAGATCCCGGCGGTTGTCGGGGTGCGCGATCTCACCACCCGGGTGAAAAACGGCGACTCGCTGATCGTGGACGGCTACGACGGCGTGGTCATTGTCAATCCGACCGAGCAGACACTTTTCCGCTACGGGAAGATCGAAAAAGCCAAAAAGACCTTCGAGTCGCGGCTGATGTTGGGCAATGAACTCGCGGCCGAGACGCTGGACGGCGCCGCGGTGACCCTCCGGGCCAACATCGAAAAGCCCGACGAAACGGCCCTGGTGAAGCGTTACCGTGCTGACGGCGTCGGCCTGTACCGGACCGAGTTTCTCTTTCTCGGTGCCGCGACGCTGCCGACGGAGGAACAGCAATATGCCGCCTACCGGGAGATTGTCACGGGTCTCGCCCCCGCAGTCGTGACGATCCGCACGCTCGATGTCGGCGGCGACAAGCCGCTGCCGGGGGATGTGCAGTTGATCGGGCCGGAGGCGAATCCGTTCATGGGCTTCCGGGCGATTCGCATGTGCCTGGAGAACCCCGCACTCTTCAAGAACCAGCTGCGCGCCATCCTCCGGGCCAGTGCGCACGGCCCGGTGGAACTGATGTATCCGATGATCAGTGGTGCCGACGAACTCGACCGGGCCAACGCCCTCTTGGAGGAGGCCAAGGGCGAACTGCGGCAGCGCGGCCAGGCCTTCGACGAAAAGATGCGCGCCGGCACGATGATCGAGATTCCCAGTGCGGCCATCGCCAGCGATGTGCTCGCCAGTCGGTGTGATTTTTTCAGCATCGGGACCAACGATCTGATCCAGTACTTGCTGGCGATCGATCGCGGCAACAACCGCATCGCGCACCTTTACGATCCGGCGCACCCCGCTGTGCTGCGCACGCTGAAGCAGGTGGTGGACGCCGGTCACGCGCAGAAACTCAAGGTCAGCGTGTGCGGCGAGATGGCGGGCGATCCCCTTTACGTGCCGTTGCTGCTCGGTCTTGGCGTCGATGCCCTCAGCATGACGCCGACGTTGCTGCCGTCCGTGAAATTTCTGATTCGCGCGATGAAGATGGCGGATGCCAAGAAGCTGGCGGCGACGGCCCTGGCGCAAACTGACCCGAAAAAGACCTTCGCGCTGATCGAGGCCTTCTACAACGAGCGGATGAAGCTGGAGTGATCCCAATTCCGCCGGGGTTCTGGACTGAAGGGAGGAACGGACCGCGGGGTCGTCCGCGAATGTCCTGACGGCGCGCCCAGCGGCTAAGCCGGACTCAGGCAGTTAGAGGCGAATTTGTCTCGATCAACCTTAATTTCGCAGATGATTTGGCCACAAAGAACGCAAAGATCACAAAAACAGAATGGAGGAGCAGGACGCAACGCTAGGCGCACTCACCTCGCAGGTGTAATCATTCTTACGCCCACAAATCAGGTTTCCTCTCTGCGTTCTTCGCGTCCTCCGCGTTTCAATTGAGTTTTTAGGAGTACAAACGAGTGAAGCTTACCCGTAGAAGTGACAACTACGGCTCAATTGGTAGGGCGAGTCGTCC
>CAZAOI010000216.1:0-5855 GCA_964486705.1 uncultured Oleiharenicola sp.
CCTCGTTGCTGATGGCGAGCCGGGTGTAGCCCCCGCCCGGGCAGACGATCACGGCGGTTCCATTGGCCTTGTCCTTGGGCGCGGGGAAATAGGTGAGGGTGGGAATCTGGACGTTGTAGACGCGGTCCTCCTTGATGAACTCCGCGCCGCCGTTCGGTTGGGTATCCGGGACGCCCTCGGGCCAAAGCGGAAAAACGATCGCTTCGGCCCTTAGGAGGGCGGTCGCCCAGAGGAATACGCCCAGCGCCCAGGATGATTTCATCGCGGAGTTTCCGGGGAAGCCGGGAGGTCGACGCGGCGGATTTCCCCGCCGAGAACGAAGAGAAAACCGAGGGCGACCGGCACCAGCAGGGCCGCCATCACGAAGACCGGTGTGTAACTGGTGCGGCTGAGCACGGGCACGAGCCAGGTGCTGAAAGCCAGTACGCCGGCCACGGCGCCGAGGCCGCCGATGCCGGCCACCGTGCCAACCATCGGGCCCGCGAAATAGTCGCTCGGCAGTGTCTGGATGTTGTTGATCGCGACCTGAAATCCCATGAGCACGACGGCGATCGACAGCACCGCCACCAACGGGCTCGCGGCCGTGACGGCGCCGATGAACCCCGGCACCGTGAGCAAGCCGCCGAGGAGGATTGCGCGCTTCCGGGCCCGGTCGACCGTCCAGCCGGAGCGCAGCAGCGACCCGGAATACCATCCGCCGCCCAGACTGCCGAGGGCCGCGCCGAGGTAGGGCACCCAGCCAAAAAGACCGATTTGCTTCACGTCGAAATTAAAACGGTCGGTCAGGTAGATCGGCAGCCAGTTGACGAAGAGCCACCAGACCGGATCGAGGAAGAAGCGGGCCACGACGATCGCCCAGACCGGGCGCAGGCGCAGGGCGCCAAGCCAGGAAATCGCCGGCGTGCCGGTGCTCGTCGGCGCGGCGCTGCCGCCGAGGATATGGGCCCGTTCCTCGGGAGAGACCCACGGATGCTTGTCCGGGCCGGCGCGGGCGAGAATCCACCAGGGGATCAGCCACAGAAGTCCCAACAGGCCGATCACGACAAAAGTGGAGCGCCAGCCAAAGAGCAGAAACAACCAGGCGATCAGCGGAGCCGAGACTACCGCGCCGAGCGAGGCGCCGGCATTGAAGATACCCTGGGCAAACGCGCGTTCGTGACGCGGAAACCATTCGGCCACGGCCTTCGTCGCGCCCGGCCAATTTCCGGCCTCGGCGAAACCGAGCAGCCCGCGGTAAAAGGTGAACGCCGCCACCGAGCGGGCGGCGCCGTGCAGGGCGCAGGCCGCCGACCAGACCGTGATGGAGACCACAAAGCCGAGGCGGGTGCCCACCCGATCGAAGAACCGGCCGGACAGGGCCTGACCGAGCGCGTAGCACACCATGAACACGGAAACGATCGACGCGTAGGCGTCCTTGGAAAGGCCGGTGTCCTTGGTGATGGCCGGCCACATCACCGCGAGCGAGGTGCGGTCGACGTAGTTGATGATCGTGGCCACGCCGATCAGGGTGATGAACCACCAGCGAATGTGAGTGCGCTTCGACAAGGGGGCGACGTTCAGGGACTCGAGCGTGGGCTCGAAGGATCAGCGGGCGCGGCGGGCGTCGGGGGCAGGAACTCCTTGCGCATGGGCGAAAACATATCGAGAAGGACGGTGGGCTCCAGCGCCTGTCCGCCGTGTTCGACATTGGCCGGAACGTAGAAAAAATCTCCCGCCCGCAGCACGCGCCGCTCGCCCCCGATCTGCACTTCGAACGCGCCTGACTGGACGCAGGTGATCTGCACGTGCGGGTGGCGGTGGAGTTGGCCCACCGCGCCTTGCTCGAAGGAGACGTGGACGGCCATCAAGTTGTCGCCGTAAGCCATGATCTTCCGGCGGACGCCGGCGCCGAGCTCCTCCCAGGCGATGGAGTCGAAAGGAATAAACGGCTGTTCGAAGGTGGCGGGCATGGGGTCGTCTTGAGGTTATTGTTTTCGGAGCACGGCGTTGCCAGTCCATTCGAAGATCCGGCCGTTCGCCTCGACCTGCTGGGTGGGGCCGGGAGTGGGTCGGTTGGAGATGAGCAAGGTCCAGTCGAGGCCGCCTTCGCCGAGAATCCGCACCACCGTGCCGGCCTCGGTGGCGGCGACGACCTGCACGCTGCGCACCGTGGCGGCACCGCCGGCGGTGATCTCGCGGGTGGCGTCCCAGCGGCCGTGCGGTTCGATCACCGTGGCGAAAACGTGATCGGCCGCGGTCCGGCGTTGAATCACGGCGGTCTCGGGCCGCAGGTTGAACTTCGGATCGTTGGCGCCGACGCGGGTGTAGAAAACCTTCGTGCCCGCATCGGCGGCGGACACCGCCGTGTAGAACCGGTCGCCATTCAGCCAGGTGAAACTCAAGGGTCCGGTGAGTTCGGCCTCGGCTTCGACCCACAGGTGTTGGTAGCCGTGACTGTCGCCGAGCGGTTGCCGGGTCTGAGTGTGCGCCTTGTAGTTGGTGTTGCCCGCGAGGAACTGCCCCGCGTAGTGGAGCGGATAATCGTATTGGTGCGGTTGGTCGGAGGTCAGCCGGAAGACATCGATCAAAATCGGCTGGGTGAAGCGGGGGTCGCGCACCAGCGCCACCGTGCGCTGCATCGTCACGCCGGGATAGGCGGTGGTGTCGCGGGCACTCATGACCTGGAAGTCCGGGTCGGTGGCATCAAAGAAGTGCCGGTCGGAATGACTGGCATCGGCGGTATCGTAGTGGTGGTTGTAATTGGAGCGGCTGTCGACCGTGACGGTATTGTGGGCGATGGTCTGGAGGGCGTAGGATTTGTTTTCCGGCAGGTAGCGCCCGCCGAATTTCTGCTCGATGTTGAGGAAGCGCGCGGCGCCGTAATCGGGCAGGATCTCATGGCCGTTATCGGAGTAGAGGAGCGCGAGTTTGTCGTAGTGGCCGTGCTCCATGCCGAAGGCGGTGTATTTCATCACGGCCAGCGGCCGGCCGGAGGCCGATTCAGCGCGCAAGATGCCGAGGCCGCCGCGATCGCCGTGGGGGCCGTCGGTGTACTCGATGCTCGCGTAGGGGAAGGCGGGCGGATTCGGCTGGGCGGCGAGCCCGACCGCGGTGGCGAGGCCGGCCGGGCTGAGGGAAACGGCGCCTTGCCGCTGGGCGATGGCGAGCAGGGCGGGGTCACCGCCGTAGCGGGCGAACACGAGATTGGTTTCGAAGGCCACTTCCGGAGACAGGATGGTCTTTTCCTTGAGCGAGTCGTTGATCGGCAGGAACTCGCCGTTCACGTAGGTCTGCTGCAGCAGGGCGTAGAGCGCTTTTTTTAGCAGGCCGTCGCGGTGGGCGTAGACTTTCAACTCCGGTTGATTGCGTTCGATCACCTCGGCGAAGAGCAGGAAGGGCCACAGGGCGTAGCGGCCGTAGTAGGGGCCCTCGACGTAATGGCCGTCGGGGGAAAAGAGCTCGTCGAGCTGCCGGAAGTAGCCGGCTGCGCCGTCGAGCTTGGAGCCGCGGAGGGCCTTGGCGACGTGGACGCCGTCGCCGATGACGTAGCCGATCATGCCCACCGCCGTGGCCGTCCAGGTGCCGTGATTGTGGATCCGGTCAAATTCCTCGATCCGTTCCTCGCAGAGGTAGTGGATCATCGGGCGAAAAAGGTTTTTCTCCAGCAAGGCGTGCTCGGCGGCGGAGAGGGTGTCGTAGATGTAGTCGTAGGCGAGGGTGACGTGCACCAGCCACACGGATTCATTGAGGCTCTGCCAGAAAATGCGGCCGGCGGATTGTTTGTTGGCCGCGGGATGCCGTCCGAGCGTGGGATAAAGCGCGGCGTAACGGCGCAGGTGCTCGCGCACAAAGTCGGCGTAGCGTTTCTCCCCGGTCAACTGGTAGAGAAAACCGGCCACCTGCATTTCCGTGTAGTTCTGCTTGTGGCGTTCGTGCGTGTAACCGGCGGCATCTTTGGGCACCGGCACGTCGATCGGGGTAACGAGCGCCTTTTCGACCGTCTGCTTGGCCTGGGCGACGGCGGTGTCAAACAAGGGCGCGCGCCCGGTGGCCGCCCGCATGGCGGCAAAATCTTCCGGCGACGAGAGCAGGCGCGGGTGGGGCCCGGTGGCCAGGAGACGGGTGGCGAGCAGGCCGGCGAAAAGCAGAAAGAGCGCGCGCATGGGGCCCCTCATGAGAAGAAGGCGCCGCCGTTGATTTCGATCGCCTCGCCGTTGATGAACGAAGCGCCCGGCGACGCCAGATAACCGACCAAGGCGGCTACTTCGTCCGCGCGGCCTTCGCGGCCGAGCGGGGTCATTCCGGCGACGCGCTGGCGAATCTCGGGCTTGGTGTGCGTGTCGTGGAAGGCGGTGGCGATCATGCCGGGATTGACGGCGTTGACGCGGATCCGGCGCGCGGCGAGTTCCTTGGCGAGCGACCGGGTGAAGTTGAGGACCCCGGCCTTGGCGGCCGCATAGGCGCTGGCGCCGCCGCCGCCGCCGTCGCGCGCGGCTTGGGAGGCGAGGTTGATGATTACCGCGCCATCGGGCATGGCCGGCAGCGCGGCTTTGGTGACGAGGAAGACACTCTTCAGGTTCAGGGCGATGACTTGATCCCAGAAGGCCTCGTCCATTTCGGCGAGGGTGCGTCGGGCGACGAGCCCGCCGGCGTTGTTGACGAGGATATCAATGCCGCCGCCGAAAGCCGCGCGGGTTTGCTCCACCATACGCGCGATGTCCGCGGAGTTCAGGACGTCGCCTTGCACGGCGATGGCCTGACCACCCGCGGCCGCGATCAACCGCAGGGTTTCATCGGCGTCGGCCTGGTTGCTCCGGAAGTTGACGGCCACCCGGGCGCCCAGCGTGGCGAGGTGGAGGGAAATGGCGCGGCCGATATCGCGGCCGCCTCCGGTGACGAGGGCGACTTGGGAGGCGAGAGTAGTCATGGGGTGGCGAGCTCAGGCTCGGTGCGGGATCGTGCGCCGGGGCGGGGGGAAAGCAAGTAGAATTTCACTTATGAACTTAAGGTTCATTAGTGAATGTTGAGCCGTGGCGCCGGGTGGGCGCCGGAAACGGGCCGGGGCGGGGCCGGGTCGGTTCAGCGGACGACGCGCGCGCCGCCGCCGCTCATCGCCTTCTCGACTTCCTTGCGGGTGGCCATCGAGGTGTCGCCGGGGGTGGTCGAGGCCAGCGCGCCGTGGGCGGCGCCGTACTCGACGGCCTTCTGGGCGTCGTTGAACTCGAGGAAGCCGAACTGGACGCCGGAGGCGAAGCTGTCGCCGCCGCCGACGCGGTCGAGGATCTCGAGGCCGGGATACGGGCGGCTCTCGTGGAACTGGCCGGCGTGCCAGAGGATGGCGCTCCAGTCGTTCTTCGTGGCGGTGATCACATGGCGGAGGGTGGTGGCGGCGACCTTGAAATTGGGAAATTCCTTCACGGCGGTTTCGATCATCGCCTTGAAGGCGTCGGTCTCGATGTGGCCGAGTTTTTCCGCGCCCTTGACCGCGAAGCCGAGGGAGGCGGTGAAGTCCTCCTCGTTGCCGATCATGACGTCGACGTACTGGGCGATCTCGCGGTTGACCGCCTGGGCCTTCTGGAGGCCGCCGATCGTTTTCCAGAGCGAGGGGCGGTAGTTCAGATCATAGCTGACGATGGTGCCGTGGCGGTTGGCGGCCTTGACCGCTTCCACGGTCACTTCCGCCGCGGAGGCGGAGAGGGCGGCGTAGATGCCGCCGGTGTGGAACCAGCGGACGCCGAGTTTTCCGAAGATGTGGTCCCAGTCGATGTCACCGGGTTTGAGCTGCGAGGCCGCGGTGTTGCCGCGGTCGGGATTGCCAACCGCGCCGCGGATGCCGAAGCCGCGCTCGGTGAAGTTGAGGCCGTTGCGGACGGTGC
>CAZAOI010000217.1:0-5823 GCA_964486705.1 uncultured Oleiharenicola sp.
GCCATACGTTGCATCGCCTGCAAGCAGGCTCCTCCATTCCAACCAAGGCATAGCGGCATCAGGGGAATAGGATCCATTGCGAATGAACGCGTCGCCGACCCTGACAATTGGCTTCACATCCGACGGCGCCACGGCTTGATGTTGTCTCCATCCATGAAGCCCGCCCCGCCGGAGACGGCTGAACTCCTCCATCGCGTGCGCCAGCAACTGATTCTGGCCCAGGTCCGCCTCATGGAACTGGAGGACGTGCGCGACGAACTCGCCCCCAAACTGACCGACACGGAAAAGCTCCTGGCGGCGGCCCAGACGTTGACCGACCAAAAGGTCGAGGAGGCCGGCCATCTCACCAAGACCCTGTCAAACCTGCAGGCGCAGTACGACCATTTGCGCCACATGCAGCATGTCACCAACGAGGCGCTCAACGAGACCCGGCGCGAATTGGCCGAGACCACGAGCCAGCTCACCGCCGCCCAAAAACAAAACGGACAATTGGAAAAGGAGATTCGCACCCTGACGGATCAAGCGGGCGAGCTCTCCGCCAATCTCAAAAAAACCAGCCGTGAACTGGATGAGGAGAATGCCATCGCCATGGAGCGCCTGATCCGGGCCAACAAACTCGACGGGGATCTTCGCGCGCTGAAAACCTCGCGCAGCTGGCGCTGGACGGCTTGGCTGCGGGCGATCGAGCGCACCTTGGGCGGCGGGAAATCATGAAAGCAAAGGCCGCATACCGGCTGCGGGGAGAAATCGAGTCGCCCCGCCCTTTTCGGGCGCCAGCAGGGAAAATCTCCCTCACCGGCTGGTGCTTGGCGGAGGGCCTCGCCACCGCTCCACCCGTGCGTCTCACCACCGCCGCCGGCACCTTGGCGATGACGGCGCGGACGGCGCGCACGGATGTCCCCACCCTCCTGCCCGAGCAACCGGCCGCGGCGAGCTGCGGCTTTGCCATCGAAGGCCACCTCCCCGCCGGGGTCTATCTCGCGTCTTTTGAAGCCCAATTGCCCAACAAATCCTGGCGCACCTTCAAAAGCCTGACGCTGGCGGTTGGGTCGCGCGCCGTGATTGCAGACATCGATTCGCCCGCCCACTCGGGCACCATCACCCGGCGGGTCCAGGTCGAAGGCTGGGTGCTCCACCCGGATCAACCGGTCAAGGAACTCTTCCTGCGCTACGGCCACCAGGAAATCGCCTGCGACCTCGGCGGGAGTCGCCACGATGTGCCGTTGATTCACCTCGACGCGCCCTCCGCTGCCGAGTCGGGATTCAAGAGCAAAGTCATCCTGTCCGCCGGCCGCGGCCCGTTGCGCCTGAAAGCCCGGCTCAACGACGGCTCCCTCGCCCTCGTCCCCACCGCGCTCACTATCGCGGTGCCAACGGATGAAAACATCGGACCCGAAATCGATCTGGCCGGCGCGAGAATCGCGCTGCCGGGCTATACCTGCCGCGCCGATGATGGCCCGGCGGCAAGAGCGACCCGCCCGCTGAATATTCTTTTCGTGCTTCCCGGCAGCTTCGCTTCCAACAGCGCCCTGCATGTCGCCGCGCTCGCCAACGAGCTCACCGGCGCCGGTCACGCCTGTGCGGTCGCGGTGCCGCATGACGTCGAAACGCTCGCCCACCACGAGCGGCCGATGTTTCGCGGGTTGACGCATACCGAGGCGGAAGGCGGGGTCACTTTCCCAAACAGCCGGGGCCCCGACCTCATCCACGCCTGGACCACCCGCGAAAACGTCCGCGCCCTCACCCAAGAATTGCGCGCCCGCCACGGCGCCAAGGTCGTCGTGCACCTGGAGGACAACGAGCTCGAGATCCTCGCCCTGTCGCTCGGCCGCAGCCTCGCCGAGCTGGAACAACTGCCCGCCGCCGAACTCGACCGCTTGGTGCCACCCGCCCTTTCCCATCCCCGGCGCAGCCGCGAATTTCTTGCCTCAGCCGATGGCGTGACGGTCATCACCGATCGGCTGCGCGATTTTGTGCCAGCCGGCCAAGCCTGCCACCTCCTGACGCCCGCGGCGGATGCGCGGTATTTCTTCCCCCGCCCGCTCCCGGTGGATTTCCGGAGCGTCCTCGATCTCGCGCCCGACAGCACGGTCCTCTTTTACCACGGCAATGCGCACGCCGCCAACGCTGTCGAAATGCGGGAGCTTTACACCGCGGTCCTCCAACTCAACCGCCTGGGCCAACCCGTGACGCTCCTGCGCACCGGATTGAATCAGGTCGATTTTCTCGGCGCTATAGCCGCGGAAGTCGCACCGTTCGTCCTGGAACTGGGCCAAATTTTGCACCACCGGCACCTGCCCCCGCTGATGGCGCTGGCGGACATCTTCGTGCAGCCCGGCTGGGCCGACGCGTTCAACGATTACCGTTTTCCCTCAAAGCTGCCGGAGTTTTTCGCCCTCGGGCGTCCCGTCGTGCTGCCCCGCACCAACCTGGGCGCAGCGCTGCGCCATGGCATCGATGCCTACGTGCTCGATCGCGCGGACGCGGCCGGCATCGCCACCGCTGTGCGGGAATTGCGCAGCGACCGGGCCCTCTCCGCCCGGCTGGCCGCCGGCGCGGTGGCGTTTGCCGCACAACACTTCAGCTGGCGGCGCAGCGCGGAGTCGCTTGCTAAATTCTATGCGACGGTGACAGCCTGAAACGCGCATGTCGGAACCAAAATCCATTTTCGTCACGGGTGGCCGCGGGCGGCTGGCCTCGCTCATCGCCGATCATTTCCGCGCGCCGGCTCATGCCGTGAAACCATTTTCCCGCTCCGCCGGCGCCGGTTTTGGCGACCTGCTGGACCTGCAGCGCAGCGAGAACTTCGCCCCCGGCGCGACCGTCCTGCACCTCGCCTGGAGCACCCTGCCCGCCACTTCCGAGCAGCATCCGCGCACCGAGTGGGAGCACGACCTGCCGCTGCTGGAGAAGATGCTCGCCGCCATGACCGCGTCACCGGGCCACAAGAAAATCCATTTTGTTTTCTTTTCCTCCGGCGGAGCGGTGTATGGCAATGCGCCGGGCCGGCCCAGCTGCGAGACCGATCTCTGCCAGCCCGTCGGTTGGTATGGCCGCGCGAAACTCGCCGCCGAGGCGCTGATCGCCGCGCACGTCGCCCAGCACGGATTGGACTGCACCATTCTGCGGATTTCCAATCCCTACGGCTATCCCGTGCCGAAGAGCCGCGCCCAGGGAATCATTCCCCATGCCCTGCGCTGCGCCGTCGAGGGCCAGCCGCTGACGCTGTGGGGCGACGGTCATGCCCGAAAAGACTTTCTCTACTACACCGATTTTCTGTCCGGCCTGGATGAAATCATCAGCCGCCGACTGACCGGGACATTCAATCTCTGCGCTGGCGAATCCCACAGCGTCCGGGAGGTGATTGGCCTCGTGGAAAAAAACACCGAACGACCCGTGACCCTGGTGTGCCAACCCGGCCCCGCCTGGGACGTGCAGGACAGCCGCCTCGACAACCAGAAGCTTGTTGCCGCCACTGGCTGGAGTCCGCAGGTCTCGCTCGACGAAGGCATCCGCCGCGCCGCCGCCGGCTACGCCACGCACTAGCCCATGTCCGCCCCGGCCCCGGCCTCGCCCCCTTCCCGCTCCGATCGGCCGCTGATCCTGGTTTTTGCGGTGATGCTGGCGCTGACCCTGTGGTTCACCACGCGCGCTTGGGACGCCCCCATTCTCGACCGCCACGAGTTCCGGCAAACTCAAACGGCGATCTCGGCCTTCTGGATCAAGGAAGCGGGCTATCACCTCGACTTCGAAACCCCGATCTTCGGCCCGCCCTGGTCGATCCCGTTGGAATTTCCCGTTTATCAATGGGTCGTCGCCACGACGAGCCGGTTGCTCGGCCTCGGCCTCGAATCCACGGCCCGGGGCGTCAGTCTTTTCTTTTTTCTCGCCACCCTGCCGGCGGTCTACGGTCTGGCCGGATTGCTCAACCTGGCCCCTTCCCGCCGCCTGCTGGTCGTCAGCACCGTGCTGGCTTCGCCCACTTATCTTTTCTACGCGCGGAGCTTCATGATCGAGACCACGGCGCTCTGCTGCGCCACGTGGTTTCTCTACACCATCACCCGGGCCGTGCGCGATAACCGCGGCTGGTTCGCGGTCTGGGCCGCCGTCTTTGCCGTCTTGGCTGGCCTGACCAAGATCACCACCTTCGCGGTCTTCCTGCCGCCGGCCGCGCTGCTGACTTGGCTTTATTGGCAACCGCGGTGGGCCAACCGCGTCAAGCAGCCCGCGACGTGCTGGCGCGTGACCGGGCTGGCCATCGCTCCGGTCGTGCTCGGGTTGGTCATCGCCTACTGGTGGGTCCGGCATGGCGATGGTCTCAAACGCATGAATCCCTTTGCCGGTTTTCTGGTTTCGGCCGAATCCGCCGGCTGGGTGCGCGGCACGTGGGCCCAACGAGTCTCGGCGGAATTCTGGGCCGAGAATTGGCGGAACATCTCCAGCATGGTGCTGGGCGCGGTGCCGCTCGCCGTCCTCGCGCTGGGGGCCACCGTGGTCGATCCGGTTTACCGCCGCATCGCGGCCTGGGGTGCCGGCTTTTTCCTCGGGGCCCTGCTGCTCTTCGCCAATCTCTATTATTTCCACGACTACTATTACTGCGCCAGTGCCGTTTTCCTGCTCGGCGGCGCGGGGGTTCTCCTGGCGGGAATCTGGGATTCGCCCCGCCTGCCGGCGCTCACCAAGTGGCTCGCCCTGCTGCTGGTTTTGGGCGGCCAGTTCGAGCTCTACTATTTCAGCTATGGCTCCTACCAACGGCGCGAACTGCCCGCGCCGCCGGCCATCGCCGCAGTCACCCGGGCGGTCGTGGCCCGGGATAAGGTCGTCGTCATCTATGGCTGGGACTGGAATACTCTGGTCCCGTATTACGCCGAGCGCCGCGTGATCATGGTGCCCCGCGGACGCGAGCCGGAGACGAAGGTGCTGGATGAAATCCTTCGCCGGGTGCCTTCCGACCAGATTGCCGCGCTGATCATCCGCAACGACGAAACCCTGCGGGCCTCACCCGAATTCATTCGCGAGCGCCTCAACCGCTTCCGCCTGGCTTCGGCGCCCTTTGCCTCCAGCCCGGATGGAGACCTATATCTGCCGGAGGAGGAAATCGCCGCCGCCGCCGCGAAAGTGTCCGGCCGGGGTTTCAATGGAGCCACGCTCCACACCCAGCCCCCCGTCGATTCCTACGCTGGCAAGCTGCACGAGACAGACCTCGGCACGGTCGATTGGTCAGTGACCTCACCCAGGCCATCTGCAGCCCGCAGTCTGTTCGGCGTCAGCCTCGGCAGTGACGCCGGGCGGAAGATCATTCTGGCTCATCCGGTTTCCGAACTTCACTTCAACTCTCCGCCCGGGGCGACCCGGATCGACGCCGAGGTCGGCCTGGCAGACGGCGCTTTTGCCCCGGAGAATCCCTCGCCCTCCGACGGCGTGACCGTGGAGATCTTCGAATCGCGCGCCAATGGCCTGCGTCGGTCGCTTTACCGTCGCGACCTCGATCCCGCCAAGGCCGCCGGCGATCGCGGCCCCCAGGCCATCCATTTGGACAACCTTGGGCCGATGACCGGAACAGTGATCTTCAAGATCACCCCGGGGCCGAAAAACAATCTCACCAGCGACTGGGCCTACTGGGGCCGGATCGAAGTCCGGTAGAAATCCGCAGGGTAAGTTCCCAGGCCTTTGCTCAAAACCAACGTTAACCCGCCAGACCGTTCTTCCTAATTGTAGGAGCCTGCTTGCAGGCGATTCGGAAGGCCCGTTGACGGATCAGACGTGGATCATGCAATTGGCATGACGAGATTGCAGATGAATTCAGGTGCAAGTCTTTCATCG
>CAZAOI010000218.1:0-5816 GCA_964486705.1 uncultured Oleiharenicola sp.
CCCCAGCGCGGCCGGAAACCCGACGAACTGCGTGATGAGCAGGGCGGTGATGAGATCCCCGGTCGCCAGGTGCAACGCCCGCCCGTAGTCCACCGCCATCTGGATCACGGTGTCGACGCCGTCGATGTAGAGCCAGTAGGAGAGGAGAAACAGGCCGACGGTCCGCAGGCGGCGAATTTCGTGAAAGGTTCCCCGCAGCTGGGCGAAACCCGCTTGCACCGCGCCCCACGCGCCGAGGGCCGGGCGGCTCGGCCGCGGCTCAGCCACCTTGAGCAGGAGCGGCAGCGTAAATACCGCCCACCACCCTGCGACCATCAGGAATCCAACCCGCACCGCCTGGCTCGCATCGTCGAGACCGAACACCGCGGGGTGGAGGGTCATCACGACGTTGAACGCGAGGAGGAGTCCGCCTCCGATGTAGCCGAGGGAATAGCCAAGCGCTGACACCAGATCGAACCGGTCCTCGTCGGCCACGCTCACCAGCAGAGCGTCGTAGAAAATATTGGCACCGGAAAAACCGATCCACCCGATGACATAAAGCGTGAGCGCCAGCGCCCATTGGCCGCGCCCGGCCATGGCCAGGGCGGCGGTCGCCAGCACGCCGAGTCCGGCGAAGCCGACGAGGAAACGTTTCTTGGCGCCGCCGCGGTCGGCGATCGCGCCGAGCACCGGCGCAAAGAGCGCCACGATCACGGCCGCGATCGAACTCGCGGCGCCGAGGCGGAAGGTGCTGACGCTGGCGGTGGCCCCGTCGCTCCAGAAGTCCTTGTTGAAGATCGGTACGAACGCCGCCATCACCGTCGTGGCAAACACCGAGTTGGCCCAGTCATAGAGCGCCCAGGGCAGCGCGCGTTTTAGCCAGGGGGAATTCATGACGGGAGGGGCGTGGTTCGGGTCATCATCAGGATCGCGGACGGGGTGGCGGCGAGCATGCGGGCCGGGTGGTTGGCGGCAAGCCCCGCTGCACGGGGCCTCAGGTGAAAGGGTTTTCTCGGGTGAGGGTGGCCTCCCGGTGACTGAAATCGGCTAATCCGAACTCCAGCCGGTCGCGGTTTCGTTTGCCGGTTCCCTTTGTTCGGGGGAGACGGAGGCCGCCGGATATCCCTCGGATTAGCGATGAGAGAGTGGGGTGCCCCGCCGGCGCCAGGCATGCCAGGCGGACGGCATTTCGCCGGAATACCCCGGGAGCAGCAGGGAAATGGTCACTTCCTCCACTGCTCCGAGTATTTGCAAGGACATGACCAGATGGAAAGGAACGCACGACCACTCCGCGATTAGAAAGGCCAGGGAAACGGGCAGCGCCACGGCCAGGGCCTTGGAGAGCCAGGTATGATAACCGGGCAGGCGTCCGCAGCGGATAAATCCATAGAGCACGATGGCGAAAAAACCGGCCAGGCCCAGGGCGAACCAGAGCCACTCGCGCCGCACCACCTCGGGCCAGAGCCAGCAGAGGCCCGCGGCGCACAGGACGGTGGTTACATAGTCGGCCCAACTGTCGAGCAGGCGGCCCCGATCCGATTCCGCGTGCAGCCGACGGGCCAGAAATCCGTCCAAGGCGTCCGTGACCCAGGCGAGGCAGAGGAAACCGAAAAACCAGGAACGCGAGCCCGCCACCATGGACCCGATCAGCAAGGGCGGCGTGCCTACCAGACGGACCAGACTCAGGAAGTTGGGCAGGCGGTTTGCCACGGGATCAGGAAAATGCCAGCGGGAAGAGCCGCGGATCGGGGTCGGGCGATTCGTGGCCGAATCGGAATCGGGCTTCACCATTTCACGCCCGCCTGGACGCCGAAGCGCCGCGGATCGCCGGCGATAAAGGTTGGGATGCCGAATGAGCCGCCGGTATTGCCGGCGTCGATCAGGAACTGCTCATCGAAAAGGTTGTTGGCGTAGGCCGTGAGTTCCCAGCGGCCGTTGGCCGAGCGCCAGCCGGCGCGTAGGTTGACGATGCCGTAACCGTCCTGCCGGAGGCCGTAGTTGAACGCCGCGTTGTTATCCTCGAAGTAGTGCTTCGATTTGTACTGGTACACGGGCGTGACGAAGAACTGGCCATTTTCTCCGCGGGGCAGCGTGAACGTGCCGCCGACGGAGAACGTGTTCTGAGGCGAGAGCCGGAAGGTGAAGCCGGCGTACTGCTGCGGCTGACCGTCGTCGCCGACCTGGTCAAAAGTGGCGTGGTTGTAGCCGTAGTTGACGAACAGGCTCGCCTGGTCCGAGACGGCGCCCTGCAGGCCGAATTCAAAGCCGCGCCCGGTGGCATTGCCGGCATCGAGCACCTTGAAGCTGCCGAGGCTGAGCACCGTCGTTTGGAAATGCGCGTAGTCGTATTGGTAGGCGGAGGCCTGCCATTGCATCCGGCCGCCGACCAGCGCGCCCTTGACGCCGACCTCGTAGTTCCAGACGACTTCCTCGCGGGCGACCGTGGTCGAAGTGGAATTGACCAGCACGCTTTCGGGCCGGTGGCCGCGCGAGATGCCGGCGTAGGTGTTGAGGGTCTTGGAAAGATTGTATTTCGCAATCAGCCGTCCGTCCCAAGAGGAGCCGGAGGAGCCGGACTCGCGGGTGCCGCCTGACGGGAGGTAGGGGTAGCCCGGGATGCCGTTGACGATGAAGCCGAGGGTGGGCGGCGAACCGTTGTGCGCTTCGTAGCCGGAGGTGAGTTTCTGGTGGGACAGACGCAGGCCCCCGGTGATCTCGAACCGGTCAGTCGCCTGCCAGGTGCCGTCGATGAACGCATCGAGCGCGCTCGTGCGCGATGACTGGGTGTATTCGTCGGCGCGATAGGCTTGGAGGGGTGCACCGGCCAGGGCGGCGAGTCCGGCCAGCGACGGCGGCAATCCGGGACTGGCGAAGGCGGCGAACGTGAGCGGCAGGGTCGCCTGCGGCACGAACGGGTTGAGGGCAGGCACAGCAAAGTTGACGAAAGCGGCAGGCAAGCCGGCGCCGAGCAGGGCGCCGCGGAATGAGCCGTTAAGGAACGGCCAGAGCTGGCGTTCGTCGGTGTAGAACGGCACGCGCGACGAACCGTTTTCATGGAAGTAGCCGACCCCGGCGAAGCCCGTGAAGCGGCCGCCGTTGGAGTAATTGAAGCGCAGTTCCTGGCTGAACTGCTTGCCGCTCGAGTCCTCGGCAAATTCGAGGAGGAAAATCCGCGAGCCGTCGCCGTCGAAATCCTCGTACGAGTCGTAGCTGCGCCAGCCGGTGGTGCTGGTCATCGACCAGTTGTCGTTGAACTGGTGCTCCACGATTCCGGTCATGCCCCACACGGTGCGGTCGACGCCGAGGCGGCGGCCGCGGTTGAGTTCGGCGGCGGTGAAATGGTCGGTGTCGCCCAGCGAGGTCGGGATGACGCCGCTCTTGAAGGCCGTCCCGGGCGGCTGGTCATGCTGCCAATTGAAAATCACGTCGACGGTCGTCCGGCTATCCGGCTGCCACCGGAGCGCCGTGCGGAGGGCGGAGGTGTCCTTGCCGTTGAGGTCGGAACCGTCGGCCAGGTTGTCGATCGTGCCGTCGTGCTTGGCGTAGGCGAAGGCCACCCGGCCGAAGAGTTTGCCGGCGACCAGCGGGCTATTGTAGGAACCGGAAAAGCGGCGCTCGTTGTAGTCCCCGAAGCCGAGCGTGAAGGCGCCGGCAATTTCGTTTTTCGCCTTGTTCTGGATGAGGGAGATGGCGCCGATCTCAGCGCCGCGTCCGAAAAGGGTGCCCTGCGGCCCCTTCAGGACTTCGATGCGCTCCATGTCAAACAGCTCGACGACACTGGCGCGCGAGCGGCTGATCGAAACACCGTCTTGGAAAATCGAGATGCGGGTCTCGCTGCGCGGGTCGCCGCTGTCAGTGGTGATGCCGCGAATATTGATGCCGGGGTTGTTGGGCGACTGCTCCTGGATGAACACGCCGGGGACGAGCGGGGCGAGCCCCTTGTAGTCGGTCACGCCCAGCCGTTCCAGAAACGTGCCGGTGTACGCCGTGAGCGGCACCGGTACGTCTCCGATCGATTGAACGCGTTTTTGGGCGGTGACCGCGAACGGGTCGAGTTGGACGACGGCCTGCGCCATGAGCGCGGCCGGGACGAGAAAGGGCAGGAGCGCCCGGGCTGACAGATGACGGATTTTCATGGCTGGAGGGGGTCGGAGGTGAACCGGAGAAAACAATTTCAATCGATCGAAAGATCCCGTGGGGTGGAATCGGTGCTGACGAGAATAGTGAGCAGGGCGAGGATGATGACAATAGGAATCATGGCGGATATGGGAGTGAAGCGACGGGGCGGGGAGTGAGAAGACCGGGGATTTGGGCGGGTGGGGGCAACGGGGCGAGTCCTCGGTCAACGGGATCAGAATAGCAGATCCCGCCGCCGGCCGGTAATTGATAAACCCGATGCGGCCCATTGGCTGAGCCAATGCTTCGCCCGGAACTTTGTTGCGTCGGCCGGTGCCCCGTGCAGGGTAACGAACGCGTCCGATGAACATCCACCACCTGGAGCTTTTCTATTATGTGGCGCGGCACGGCGGCATCAGTCGCGCGGTCCGACATATGCCGTATGGCATTCAGCAGCCGGCCATCAGCAGCCAGATGCTGCTCTTGGAGCAGGATCTCGGGCTCAAGCTTTTTGAACGCAGCCCGTTTCGGCTGACGGCGGAAGGCGAGATATTAAACGCGTTTGTGCGGCCGTTTTTCGAAAACATTGAAACGGTCGCGGCCAAGCTGCGGAAAGGGTCTGCGCCCCTGCTGCGCATCTGCGCCGCCGAAGTGGTGCTGCGCAATCATCTGCCGACCGTGATCGCGCGGATGCGCGAGTTGCATCCCGGACTGCAACTGGCGTTTCGCTCCGGCTTTCAGCAGCAAATGGAGACGTGGTTGCGGGACCGCGAGATCGATCTGGCCATCACTCCGCTGGAAAGCCGTCCCGCGGCGCGGATCCGCTGCCTGCGGTTGGTGCGCCTGCCGCTGGTGCTGGTGGTGCCGAAGAAATCGAAGATCAAGTCGGCGGCCGAGCTCTGGGCCTTGGACAAGATTGATCAGCCCTTGATCAACTTGCCGGCTACGGAGAGCGTCAGCCGGATGTTCCAAAAAAACCTCAAGCGGCTGCGGGTCGAATGGCCCACGGCCATCGAGGCGAGTTCACTGGAGACCGTCGTCCAGTTCGTCATCAACGGCTACGGCTTGGGGGTGAACGTGGACGTCGGGCAATTTGCGGCGCACCCGCAGGTGCGCATTTTGCCGCTGGAGAATTTCGACCCAATCCAGATGGTCGCGTTTTGGCATGGGGAACCCACGCCGCTGATCCGGATGGTCCTGGAGGAGATGCAGCGCTACGCGCGTGAGCATCTGCCGCAATGGGCGTGCGACGACCGACTTGATTGAGCGAGGCGGTCGGCGCGTTTTTTCGGTTCTCGCCCCGCACAAAAGCCCGCCCTTCCAGCGGCACCGTGCGGCTCAGCCGGACGCATGCAGTTGAGAAACGATTTCTCTCGGAAGGCGGCCGCACTAAAAGGGGGTCGCCGATTTCCCAGCCGCAGCAGAGGCGGCGCGACTGGGCCTGGGTTCGCCGCCGCGAGCAACCGGGCACATCAAGACCAGCGTCGGTATGGAAACCGACGCCCACCCCACCGGCGCGGTGCGCCGGTGGCTACGCCGTCCTCCGACCAGGTGGTCGTCGATGTCCCAGCCGCAGCGGAGGCTGCGCGACTGGCCCCGGGTTCGCAGCGGCGAACAACAGGGCACATCGACGATTCTGCCCTCCGCCAAGGTGGTCGTCGATTTCCATATCGACGATTCCGGGCTCCGGCGGACGCCGCCGCGGGTTCGCCGCCGCGAAC
>CAZAOI010000219.1:0-5808 GCA_964486705.1 uncultured Oleiharenicola sp.
GTCGGAGAGCTTCACGCCGCCCTGGTCCATGATGGCCTTGATGGAGCGGATGAGGTGCTGGTTCGTGCCCATGCGTCCGGTGACGCCGTTCATGATGATGCCGATACGGTGAGTTTTCATAAAACTGCGGGGTGATAGGTGCGGTGTGACTTGTGAAGAGTGGGGGAGAGGAATTTGCAGCGACTGCGACTTGTCACATTTCCCATGTTACAAGTCACCGAATGCTCACACATGATCCTTGTACGTTTGGACGATCCGCGCGAGGGACTCGTCTTGGTCCATGGCCCAGAGGCGGGTGGAAAAAACCTCGACTTCGTTGAAGCCGCGGAAGCCGGTTGCCTCGACCCAGGCGCGGATTTGACGGAGCGGGATGCAGCCTTCGCCCATGAGACCGCGGTCGAGGAGCAGGTCTGTGGTGGGCGTGCGCCAGTCGCAGACGTGGAAGGCGAAGAGCGCGTTGAGCCGGCCGCAGCGGGCGATCTCCTGCTCGAGGGCGGCGTCCCACCAAAGGTGATAGACATCCGCCGCGACGCCGACGAAGGGCGACTGCAGAGCCTCGACCAGATCGTTGGCCTGGCCGAGCGTGTTCACGGCTGAGCGGCTGTCGGCATACATCGGGTGGAGCGGCTCGATCGCGAGTCTTATGCCCGCGGCCTGGCAGTCGGGCAGCAGCGCGGCGATGCCGTCCTGGATTTGCCGGCGCGATTCAGCGAGCGGTTGGCCGGGGACGGCGCCGCAGACGAGGACGATGAGCGGTGCCCCAAGCGCGTGCGCTTCGGCGATGGCGAGGCGGTTGTCATCGAGCGCCTTTCCGCGCTCGGCGGCGGTCCTGCCGGGAAAGAACCCGCCGCGGCACAGGGAGACGACGGAAAGGCCGTGGTCGCGCAGCAGTTGGCCGGTCCGGCCGAGGTCGCGACCGGTGAGGGTGTCGCGCCAGACCGTGATGCCTTTGACTCCCGCGGCGGCGAACTTGGCGGCGGACGTCTCGATCGCCCACGGCTTGGTGGTGATCGTGTGGATGCAGAGCCGGGAAAGATCCGGCAGGGGCGCGGCGGAGTTCATTTCAGACAGCCGAAGAAGGTGTAGTCTTTTTCGCCTCGGTTGATGCGGCGAAGGTAGAGAGCGGCTTCGCGGAGGTGGTAATCGCCCCACAGGCAGGCCTCGCCACAGGGAACCTTGCGCCCGGCCGGAATATGGTCCCAGCCGTTCGGACGGTGGTAGACCGAGTGGAGGAGCAGACCCTGGTGATTGGCCGCCGTGCTCAGATAGGGCTCGGCGAGTAGGGCGCGCATCGTGGTCAGCCCGGCCTGCCAGTAGCGTCGGCCGTCGGGGGTGTTGGCCCCGAGGTAGCGTCCGAGGCGGAGCAGGCCTTGGACGCCGATCGCCGCCGCGGAACTGTCGACGGGCTCGAAGTCATTAAAGGGTTCGGCCGGACGCGCGCGCCAGTCGCCGAGCTTCCCGAGATGCGGGGCCCCACCGTCCCAATACGGAATGCCGTCGAGGGCGGTATTGGCGATGTACCAATCGCAGGTGGCGCGGGCGGCCTTGAGCATCATGGCGCGGAACTTGGCTTTGCCGCCGAGCGGGGCGAGTTCGGCGTCGGCGACGGTGTCGAGAAACTCGAGCTCCTCGGCGAAGCCGACCATGGCCCACGCGAGACCGCGGGTCCAGGTGGTGAAGCCGGAAAACCCCTGCTGGGAATTGGGGCAGCGAAAGCGCCCGTCATTGGGGTTGAAGATGCTTTCGTGTGCCGTGCGGCCGAGTTCGTCGTAGCGGTCGCGGCCCTCGCCGTAAAAGACGGCATATCGGGCGGTCGCGTCGATATGCTGGAGCGCGCGCTCGAGCAGCGAGTGCGCGTCGTCGTTCTCCCCCATGAGACGGTGGCCGAGGGCGTGGGCGACCATGACGATGCGGCAGGAACGGATCGTATCCACAAAGAGACTCTGCGGGCCATTGAAGGAATAAATATAGCCCCCGCCGCCGTGGATTTTCGCCCAGCGCGCGGCTTGGACGGCGCCAGAGACTTTCAGGGCGAGCTCGCAGAATTCGATTTTCTCGCGCGGCAGCCGGTCTTCGCGTTGGAGCCGCAGCCAGTTTCCATAGGTGCTCAGATTGTTGAAGCCGTGGTCGTGCACGCCGACGTGGGAGACATGCGAGGCCATCCGGGCCACGGTGTATTCGGCGCCGCGCCGGGCGCACGCGGCGTCACCCGTCGCGTCGAATTGCAGGAAATCGGAACCGTAGAGGAAACCCTCGGTCCACTCGGTCCAGCCGCGCGCCGTGTATTTGCCGGCAACAGTGAAGACCGGGGCGCCGCGCGCGGGATCGTAATCCTGATAAGTGAGCCGAAGTTTCTCGCCGGAGACCTTCCAGAAGGTTTCGAGGGCGGGGGCCAGCGAGGTGGCGAGCAGGTGGTCATCGATTTTCATGCGCAGGGAATTAGTACCGTTTGTCTTTGCGGAGATGGAGGATCACAAATTGGGAGTCGGCCAACGCCTCATAGGTGTGCTGCTGAATGGCGTCGAACTGGATGCTCTCGCCAACGGACAGCACGCATCGTTCGTGCGGCAGGGTCAGGCGCAGCTTGCCGGCGGTGACCCAGCAAACCTCGGTGTCGTCGTGGTGAATCTCCGGACGCGACACCTTCGCGCCGGCGGGGGCGGAACCAAGCAGGGCGACCACGTTGGCGTATTTTACCTGGTGGAACTTGAACTCGCCGGAACGGTAGAGTTTTTCCGTGGAGCGGTGGGCGAGGGGGGACTCAGCCAGCGCCATGAGGTCGGTGGCGCTCAGGCCGAAGGCGCGGGCCAGCCGGTAGAGCGTGTCGAGTTCGGGGGATTGCTGGTTGCGTTCGAGTTTGGAGATGACCGGCACCGAAACGCCCGACGCCGCCGAGAGGTCGGCGAGGGTCATCTCGTGCTGTGCGCGCAAGCGGCGGAGGGAGGAAAAGTCGAACTTGGGGGCCGGAGATGCCATTTTCGTTTAGGCTAATATAATGCCATAAAAAAGCGGTCAACGAAAATGGCTCATTCTGCCAATCTCAAGCCTTCCGCCGGTCCCAGGCCCCGTTCAGGGGACCGGCCGGGTGATCGCGAATGGGCGAGAAATCATGAGACAACAGGCTGGGGCGCGCGGGAATTTGGGATTGGTAATACGGGCGATCGACGTCTTCATGGCCCTGATGTCCGAATCCGTTCCGCTTCAGATTGGGCCGGGACCCTCCGCAATGTTCTTTGCGGAGAGCGTCCATTCCGAGAAGTTCCAGATGGCCAGCCGGCAGGATGATTTCCACAAGGTGCTGTACTTGCAGGGCGGGCGGGCGAGTTTGGAGTGGAATGATCGGCCGGCTGAGGCCCGGTCCGCCGGCTCGTTTTGGATCATTCCGGCTCGCTGCCAGCACCGCCTTGTGGATCACGCGCCGTCGGTGATTCTTTTGCTTTGCCTGGCGGAGTCCCTTCTCGAGCGGGATGACGAGCTGCGGGAGGTTTGGCGACTGCTCGTGAACAAACGGGGACACGAGGGCGATGTCGGCCACCATGGGGCGACTCAACTCGAACGGCTGTGGCGGCGGGCTCTGCTGGAACAGTGTCTGTTGCAGCCGGGGGTTCGGGCGGTCGTGAAAACGGAGGTGCTGCGCCTGCTTACGACCCTGCTGCGAATCCCGCAGAAACGGGCGACGGATTCGGCGGGCAGCCGGGTCGACCAAATCGGCCGAGAGATCGAAACGTCGTTTTTCGAGCCGTGGAATGTCGATCTCGCGGCGGAGCGCGCGGGGTTGTCCCGGCGGCACTTTACCCAGCTGTTCAAGGAACGGACCGGAGAAACGTTGGTCGTCCGGCTGACGCGGCTGAGATTGCGGCAGGCGGAACTGCTGCTGCGAAGCAATCGGCATTCCGTGACCGGGGCGGCGTTTGCTGCGGGCTTTGAGGACTTGTCCCACTTTTACCGTCTGTTTCGAAAGGCCCACGGCTGTGCTCCGGGCTGCTGGCAAGACCGCCAGCGGACAGTTCCTTGAACTGGGTGCCCGGGCGCGGACCGGAAAATGCCCGATCTGCCAATCGGCTGGCTCCCGATAACCAAAGCAGGGCGCGCGATTTTCGGGTAATCTCGTCGATCCTGCCCTCATATGCCCTTGTCACCGCTTCCTCTTTTGCCGGAAGTCCCCGAGGATCGGCTGCCGTCCCAGGCCTTGACCGAAGACGCGGCGATCGCCCTTCTTCGCGGCACGTGGCAGCCTGTCGCGAACGCCGCCGATCTGCCGCCGGGAAAGATTGTCGGCTACACGTTGCTCACCACCGAGCTCGTCGTCACCCGCTTTGCGGACGGACGCCTGCTGGCCGCCGACACGGCCTGTCCGCACAAGGGTGCCAGGTTGACCGCCGGCTGCCTGCGCGACGGCGAGTTGGTCTGCGCCTACCACGGCTGGCGTTTCAATGCCGCGGGGGAGTGTCTCAGTATTCCTTCGCTGGTGGAACCAAATCCCGAGAAACTGGCCCTCTCGCATCTGCGCACCTACGCAGTGCAGGAGCGTTACGGCTTCATCTGGGTCAAACTGGCGGCGAGTGCGCATGCCCTTCCGGCCGTGCCGGAGTTCGAGGATGCGCGGTGGACTTACGTCATGGGCCCGCCGGTTCGATTCGCCGCGGGTTGGCGGCGCGAGGTGGAAAACTATCTCGATATGTCGCATTTTGCCTTCGCGCACAGCACGACCCTCGGCCGGGCGGCGGATCCCCGAATTCCGGCGATGGACATCACGCTGCACGACGATGGATTTCAAATGGATGCGCCGTTTCCGGCCTTGGAGTCCGCCCATGAGATGCCGGGAAAGCTGCAGAGCCGGCATCACCGCCGACAGAGGTGTTTTTTGCCGAATTTCACCACCATCCGGCAGTCGTTCTCCGACGGCGACGAGCGCGTCCTCGTGCACATCCCGTCGCCGAACACGGGTGAGAGCTGCACGGTCTTCTGGGCGCTGGCGATTTCCCCCGGCTTTCAAGGGCCGTCGTCGGCACAGCAGATCGAGTTTGCCGTGCGCGTCCTTGAGGAGGATCGGCAGATGTGCGAGCTGCAAATCCCCCGTGAGGTGCCCCTCAATCCCGCTCGCGGCGGCTGGGGCGTGCTGGTCATGCCCGGGGACACCGTGGCGACCGCGTTCCAAAAGCAATTTCGGCGTTGGCTCTCCGCCCGCGCAAATGCATCGTCCCTCATCCCCCAAAAACCCCATGTGTGAATCCTGCGACTCCGTAAATCTCTCCTCCCTGCCGCCGGCCGCCAAGCCGGTCCGCGCCCTCGCTGCCGCCGCCGGTCTGCGGGCCCCGGCAGTCAAATCCGCGAAGCCCGCCGGGGCGGTCTTGCCCAAGGGCCCGCGCATTCTGACTACCACCGTCGGTTCCTATCCGGTGCCGGACTGGCTGGCCGCATTGCCCAGCGAGCAGGCGGTCATCGACGCCACCCGCGTCGTGTTCGACCTCCAGCGCCAGGCGGGCATCGATCTGCCGACCGACGGCGAACTCTACCGCTTCGACGTGAACCACCCGGACACGAACGGGATGATCGAGTATTTCATCCGCCCGATGGCCGGCATCTCATCCGTGGTCGGCCGCTCGATCACCGAGGAATTTGCGCGCCACTCGCCGATGGGCTTCCGGCGCAAACCCGCCGGGGTGGTCACCGGAAAGCTGGGCGAGGGCTCCCTCAACCTGCTCGCCGACTGCCAGCGCGCCGCGTCCGTCTCGGGCGGAGCGTTCAAGTTCACGGTCACGAGTCCCTACATGCTCGCGCGCACCCTGCTCGACCATCACTACGGCA
>CAZAOI010000220.1:0-5799 GCA_964486705.1 uncultured Oleiharenicola sp.
TGGCGGAGGACATAGTTTGTTTAAGCTAAAAGCTAAAAGCTAAAAGCTGGAAGCTCAAAGATGGAGGAGGGGAAGTGCCCTCTTAGGTCTCAGGCCTTGCGCAGCACCTTCGCCGGGTTGCCGGCGACGACCATCCCGGGCGGGACGTCCTTGGTCACCACGGCGCCGGCGCCCACCACCGCGCCTTCGCCGATGGTGATCCCGCAGAGCAGCGTGGCGTTCGAGCCGATCGCGGCGCCCTTCTTGACCAGCGTCGGCAGGCATTTCCAGTCGGCGGCCGTTTGGGGGCTACCGTCGGGGTTGGTCGCCCGCGGAAACATGTCGTTCGTAAACATCACGCCGTGGCCGATGAAGACCTCGTCCTCGATCGTCACGCCTTCACAGATGAAAGTGTGGCTGGAGATCTTGCAGCGCCGGCCGATCTTCGCGCCTTTCTGGATTTCGACGAAGGTGCCGATCTTCGACTCATCCCCGATCTCGCAACCGTAGAGATTGACGAAGCTGAAAATCCTCACGCCGGCGCCGAGTTTGACGTCCGGGGTGATCAGTTGGTTGGGATTCATGGGCGAGAGTGATGGGTATCAGCCTAAATTCAGCAGAGGGACTGGCCACAAAAAGCACAAAGAACGCAAAAACAAAGGAGTGAGTGGTAGACGAAAGCTCCGAAGTGCTCCCCTGGCAGGTGACATTTCAATGAAGCGAGCACTCGGATATCCCTGCTGCGCTCTCCGCCGATCAGCGGGGTTCTGGTCATCAGGATGGAATCACAGCAGTTTTTAACCACGGATTGCTCGGATAGCACGGGGGTAGTTGGGTTTTTCTCCCGCACTTGCGGGATCAGAATGACAGTCAGTGATAAACTTATCCGTGAGCATTCGTGGAATCCGTGGTTAACTTCGGTTGAATCGCTTTAGCGGTAGCAGGACAAGTTAACCCCGCAATTTCCAGCCGGGTGTGTTTGAATAATGATGCCTGAATGGGTAGTGACAGGCGTCCCTGCCTGTCGGAATGAGGCCATCCCACAGGCACGGAGGCCTGTGGCTACGGGCGGTTGACGATATCGGTGATTTGCAAACACACCTCAGGTTGTTTTTAGTGGGGCCTTCGAGCGGCCCATGGGGGCGTGGGAGCCACCGGACTTGGTCGGTGCGCTCGAGCCGCCAGAGCCGCGGCTGGGCCGGGCCAGTTCAATCGGGGCGCCGTGCAGCTTGAGGGATGCGGAGGAGGCCTCGAGGATGCGCACGATCTCCAGCCCCTTGGCCCCGGAGGTGATCGGCGTGCGACCGTTGCGAATGCAATCCAGGAAGTGCTGACACTCCGTCTTCAGCGGTTCGTCCTGCTTGATATACGGGCTGTAGGTGTCGCCGTAGTGATAGGCGTAATGGAACTCGGCAAAGGTGTCGTAGTGC
Source organism: uncultured Oleiharenicola sp. (assembly GCA_964486705.1). Taxonomy (GTDB): domain Bacteria; phylum Verrucomicrobiota; class Verrucomicrobiia; order Opitutales; family Opitutaceae; genus Lacunisphaera. Next base: position 1,410 of record CAZAOI010000220.1, read on the forward strand.
GGCGGCCGGTCGACGCGCACGTCGAAGATTTTGATTTTCTCCTGCGAGGCGATGTCGTCGTACACGATCATTCGCTTGCTGCCGATGATGGTCATCTCCCGCACTTTCTTCGGGTCGAGCCAGCTGCTTTGGATCGTGGCCGTCCGTTCCTCCGAAAAGTGAAGATTCATGGAGGTCACGTCCTCGATGCCCGGAGTCACATGCGCCGCGCCCGTGCAGTTCACGCGCAGCGGGGTCTCGTTCATGATATTTAAAATGATCGAGATGTCATGCGGGGCCAGATCCCAGGCGACGTTGATGTCTTTTTGAAAAAGGCCGAGGTTCAGGCGGCGCGCCGAGATATACCGGATTTCGCCGATGTCCCCTTTGTCCACGATCTCCTTGATCTTCCGGACGGCCGGCGAATAGAGGAAAGTGTGGCCGACCATGAGAATCAGGCCCTGTTTTTTCGCGAGGGCGACGAGCTCTTCGCATTGCGCGACCGAGGCGGCCATCGGCTTCTCGATAAAAGTGTGCTTGCCGGCCAGCAGGCTCGCCTTGGCCATGGGGAAGTGATGCTTGACCGACGTGGCGATGGCGATCGCGTCAACGCCGGAATCAGTGAGCAGCTTCTCGTAGCTGGTCTCTGTCTCGACCTCAGAATACAAACCCTTGAGGTGACGCAGGCGGTCCTGGCTCACGTCGCAGATGGATTTCAGCGTGCAGTCCGGGAGGCCGCGGAAATTACGAATCAAATTGGGGCCCCAATAGCCGCAGCCGACGACGCTAACGCAGAGCTGTTTCTTCATCCGAAATTCTTATCGGGATGCGAACAGGGAAGACGAGTTAAAACGAAGACCGGTTCTGAGCCGTGGCGCGCATTGGCACCATCGGGGCGGTCGTGTGGTTGTGCTCCACCATCGATTTCCGGCCCAGGCGGGTATCGTAGATTTGGACGAGCAGGGAAGGCACCGTCATCAAAATGATCTTCACGTCCAGCAAAACGGAGAGGCTTTTAGTGTACTGAATATCGAAGCGAATCATCTGATCAAACGTGGTCCGGTTTTTCCCGGAAACCTGCCAGAGACCGGTGAGACCGGGGACGGCATCGACGCGTTTTTTCTGCCAAGGAAGATACTGTTCGAATTCGCTCGGAATACAGGGGCGCGGGCCGACGAGGCTCATTTCGCCGCGCAGCACGTTGATGAGCTGCGGCAGTTCGTCCAAGCCGGAGGCGCGGAGCATCCAGCCACCGGGAATCAGCCGGGAATCACCGCGCACATCCAATTTGACCATGGGGGCGTTGGTGCTGATGAGATCCTTGCAATAGGAAGCGTGCCCGGAGGTATCGGCCCCAACCGACATGGTGCGAAATTTGTAGATCTTGAAACGGCGACCGTGGTAGCCGATCCGCTCTTGTCGAAAGAAGACCGGTCCCGGGGAAACGAACTTGGTCACAATCGTCATGACCAAGGTGCCGACGGCGAGGACTGGGAGAGCGAGCAAGGCGCAGGCGAGGTCCATTCCGCGCTTCCAGACGGGAATCCGGGTCTCGGGGGAGAGGAGAGGATTCTTGAGAGAGGCGTTATTGCACAAAACTTGCATGCGAGGTCAGACTGGCTGGAGATTCTGAATTTACTATCTTTTTATTTTGGATTTTACGATTTTTTTTGCTCCGCCAAAGGGCGAGTTATAATCGCCTGATGTAATGTAATTTAGGCTGATTTTCCGCACTTGCTGCCCGTCCGGGCGCAGGGGTATTTTTCTCCAAAATCGCCAATAACAAGGCCACGCGCTCGCAGGCGCTTGGGCTTTTGATAATTGCAAGAGGCAAAGTGAGGGCCTGACCAGGCATGATCTCTACGCGGGGGCCATGCACGCCCGGTTGAAAGTTCAGAATGTCGACGCCCTCACCGGCCCAGGTTTTCAGCTGGGAGATGACCGCAGGGTCAACGGCGGCCGGCTCTTTTCCGCATCGAACCAGATCCACGACCTCGGGCGCCTGGCGCACTGCATGATAGTGTGTCGTGAGCGTGAAGCGACAAAACAGGAGTTTCGGGAAGAGGGGAGCGGCCACTTCGGTCATGAAGCCGCGCATGGTCTTGGGCTGAATAATGCGAGGAGCATAGGCTTCAAGGCCAAGCCTCCCGCTCAGGTAGGCTTCGACTTGATCTTCTTTCGATGGCCGGGTGCTGATGCAGTACCAATTCATTCGCGGTGCGTCCGAGACGCCGGAGCAGCTCGCTCCGCGTTCCGGCTTGGATGGAATGGCGGAGGCTGCTGGCAGGCGATGAGGCGCGCCCGTTGACGGACCACGGGCTGAATCGCTTGCGAGCAAGCTCCGACAAATGAGTGACGAGATCGCGGGCATCGGAAAGTTGGCGTACGGATGTGAGAATGGATTTGCCGGACGTCGTCGGGTCGCGCTGCGCTCCGGCCCGTTATCGCTCATCCGCAGGAATCCGCCCGATTGCTCGCGAGCCAATCGAACTTGGCTAGCGTTTTTCAACGGAGCCCACTTTATGACCCGAAACCTGCGGGAAGCACGCGTCGAGTTCCAATTGGAAAGCGGCGAGGGAACCTGCGGGCAGCGCTTTTCTTTCGATGCGGCGCGGGCTGCGTTTGGCGGGTTTTGTTTTCTCCTGGGACGATTGGGCTGGTGCCACTGCAGCGATGGGTGGTTTTGCAGTCGGCGTGGCCTTGGTTGTCATCGCCGTCGCCCGTCTTGGGGCGGAGCCAACATGATATCCCGAATCGTCTTCGTAGCCGACCTCCGCTCGGTTCATTGCATGAAGCAAGGTGGCAAAACCGGCGAGGGTGAGAATTGAAAGTAAGAGGATAAGCACGCGAACAATGTTGGGGCTAAACTTTGTCGATCCGGCTAGAAATTCTGCTCGAAAAACGACGCGCTGGGTCGCTTTAGGGGTGTGAATAAGTATATATCAGCATCTTTTGCAAGTGCTAATGATGTGAATAATTGTTGGAACTATTTTGCTTATGGGAAAGGTTGAATCGGGGCGAAAAAGGGGGCCTTCAGCTTTCCTTTCTCGACGACCATTTGGGATGACTCTGAGCCGGCTGCACCTGCAGGGGAGCCGTGGAGATTGTGCGCAATCACCGCGTGGGAGCGGCGGTCTATTCCTCCCTTCAGTCCAGAACCACAGCGTAATTGGTATTAGCCTGAATTCCTTGCAAGGCATGGCCACAAAAAGCGCAAAAAACACAAAAACAGAAAGTGGGATCACAAGCGAAAGCCAGGAAGCATTCACCCAGCAGATGATATTTTTAAAAAGACGACCAACCTAGTTTTCACTCTGCGTTCTTCGGCCATTCGGCAAGCTCAGGCCGCCCTGAGCAAAATCGAACGGGCGCGTCCTCCGCGTTTCAATAAAGTCTTCCCGGCTGAAAGGGGGTTGCCGATTTCCCAGCCGCCGCGGAGGCGGCGCGACTGGCCCTGGGTTCGCAGCCGCGAACAACCGGACACATCGGGCGATCGGCGTCGGTCGGGACACGGACGCTCACCCCATAGCATGGATCCGACTAAAGGTCGGGACGGACCAGCGCCAGCGGGCCGTCTGCGATCGACTTGCCGGCGCGCCTGGCGGCCGAGGCTCCTGCACTCATCCCGGTCGCGTCCTCCCGCTAGGAATCCAAGGGTTCATGACAATTGGGATTATTGTTCCGGATAGTCGCGCTTGTGCTGGGGAATCACCTCGCGCCAGAGCCGGGTGGTCGCCTTAAAATTATCCGTTCCCTTCGTGCGGTTCGCGATGCTCATCAAGCGGACGATAAACCGTTGCTCGGCCTTGAAGTTCTCCCGGCTAATTTCCCGAGGGCGGGCGCGCCAGGCGTCGCGCATCACGTCGAGGGCGTCGGCATATTCGCGCGCGGTCTTGGGTATGGTCTCGGAAACCTGGACGCCGGGCTGAGAGGAACGATCCCCGCACGCGCCACCCAGGAGCGTGAAGCCGAGGCCGAGGGCGATCAGTGCCGGGCGTGATTTCATTTTCGACGGCGGCAAAGCTAGGCGATGCGCCAGACCTGAGACAACTTCGAACTCGCGCGCGGGAGGGGACTTTCGGGTAGCTGATGGAGAGTTCGTTCTTGGCGCCCGCCTTCACCGAGGTTCCGGTGAGGCCAGCGGGAGTTAGGCAGAGACGAGGCGAGCTTCGGCGACTTCCGAAATGGTTTTTCCCTGCTTGCGGGCGGCGGCGCGGAGGTTTCGCACGGTCTTGGGGGTGAGGCGCAACAACACCGGCTGGCGGCCGGTTGATTTGCGCCCGGCCCCGTCGCGGGCTCCGCCCCAAAATGACAACGCCTGAACTTTGCTGAGGTCGGGCAGGGGGGGGCCATTCAGATCCTTGATGTTGGTCTGGTAGCCTTCCTCATCAAAAACCGGCGGTTCAATCTT
>CAZAOI010000221.1:0-5708 GCA_964486705.1 uncultured Oleiharenicola sp.
GCAGCAGCAAACAACCGGATGTGGCCAATTCTTCTGCGGAATTTAAGATGATCCCAACTCAGTCGCGTCCGGCGGTTCGCTTGCCCTCGGCGTCCAGTTGAGCTGCGGCTTCCAGCAGCGGCTTCAGGAAACCGGGCTGCTTTTTTTCCAGCTGCTGGTGCGGCCAGGTCTCCGGCGCGGCATCATAAGCCCTCACGTAGTCGAGGGCCTTTTTGAGGCTGCCCCCGCCCGGGGCCGTGAAGTTCCAGAGGTCAATGCCCAGCGGCGCGGCCAGCCGGGCAATCGTCAGTTGCGCCTCCAGGTTGAAGACACTGTAGCTCAAGCCGTCGGTGCGGATCGTCTCGAGCGGCTGTTTCCCATCGGGCTCGATCTGCCAGTTAATCCGGTCGAAATCCTCGCGCGCCAACGCCCGCGCCTCATCGTCACGATCAAGAAACCGTGCAATTGCGATCAGCTGCGCCAGATACCAGGAACCGTGATTATTTTTTGCGGCGTGCTCCTTCTGGCCATTCGGGCTCGTGGTCATCCAAACCAGATACTCGGCAAACCAAGTCTTGATCGCGGCTTCATCCGCGGCGGTCAGACCCGGCGAACCCTGCAAGCGGCGAATCGCCTCCACCAGGCGAATAAAGCCACGGGTTTCGATCAGGCCGCTGGCGCTACCGCGGTTCTGGTCGCGGCCGAGCCGGATCTGCGCGTAACCGAAACCGGGATTGAGCCGGGTAGCCGGAGTGACAAACCACGCCCGTACCCACGCGCCGCCCCGCAGCGCGCAATCCTCCCGGCGCGCCTGCGTCCAGCCCAGCGCCAGCGTCTCAACGTGGTTCAGGAGCGCCCCGAACTGCTTGCCGTCGCCCTGCGCGATCAGCTCCCGGTTCGGATGCCCATCCTTCCGGATGTAGGGCAAACCGTCGGGCGTGGCCGGGTCCGGCCAATAATACCGCCCGTAGCTTACGTAGTCGTGCGGATCACCGGTCGGTGACGGCCGCGGCTTGTCGATAATCGTCACGATCGGCGCGGCCAGCGCCTTCGCGATCTGCTTGGTCAAGGTGGCGTCGGGTCCCGCCTCCCCCTCGCGGAGGGACGGTTTGGTTTCCTGCGCCGTCACTGACGCCGCCCCCACGCTGCCCGCGAAAACGAGAACCCGAACGATCAGTGAAAGACTCATGGAAAAGGACATGGTTAACGCGGGAATGCCGGATGCAAGTCCAGGCGGAAGTAGTCGCGCGCGTTGCCAAAACAAATGTTCTTCACCATGCCGCCGACGAGCGCCAGATCCGCCGGCAGTTCGCCCCGCTCCAGCTCCGCGCCGAGCAGGTTGCACAGCACGCGCCGGAAATACTCATGCCGCGTGTAGCTGAGAAAACTGCGGGAGTCCGTCAGCATTCCTACAAACCGGCTGAGCAGGCCGAGGCTGGACAGCGCATTCAGCTGCCACTCCATCGCCTCTTTCTGGTCAAGGAACCACCAGCCGCTGCCGAACTGCATCTTGCCGGCGATGGTGCCGTCCTGGAAATTCCCGATCATCGTCGCGAAGACGTAGTTGTCAGCCGGGTTAAGATTGTAGAGCACCGTGCGGGGCAGTTCCCCGGTGGCATCAAGCGTGTCGAGGTAGCGACTGAGTCCCCGGGCCTGGGAGAAATCCCCGATCGAATCGAATCCGGTGTCGGGCCCGAGCTGCCGGAGCAGTCGCGTGTTGTTGCTGCGCAGGGCCCCGAGGTGCAGCTGCTTCGTCCAGCCGCGCGCCGCATCCCAGCGCCCCAGCTCCAGCATCAGAAACGAACTGAACTTCGCCAGCTCGCCGGGGTTCGCCGCCTGGCCATTCCGGGCGGCGTCGAAAATGGCTTTGGCCTCGACCGCGGTGCAGGGTTCGGCAAAGGCGTTCTCCATCCCGTGATCGGACAGCCGGGCGCCGAAGGCATGGAAGTCGTCGTGCCGCTTCTTGAGCGTGGCGAGGAAATCCTCGAACGACTTGATCGCCCCCGCGCCCGCGGAGCCGGCGAGTTTTTCGAGGTAGGGATTGAAGGCCGCGGGTTGGTGAACGAGGAAGGCCTTGTCCGGCCGGAAAGTCGGGTAAACGCGCGTCTGGAGGCCGGACGTCCGGATGCGCTCATGCGTCGCAAGCGAGTCCGCGGGGTCGTCGGTCGTGCAAATGACCGCGACTTTATTCGCCGCGAGAATGTCGTGCACGCGCAGGTTCGCGAGCTTGGCATTGGCCTGCGTCCAAATTTCCTGCGCCGAGGCGGGGTTGATGACGGCGTCGATGCCGAAATAGCGCTTCAGCTCCAGGTGCGACCAATGATAGAGCGGATTGCGGAGAGCATAGGGGACCGTGGCGCACCACGCCTGATGTTTTTCCCACGGCGAGGCGTCGCCGGTGCAGAGCCGTTCCTCCACGCCGTTCGAGCGCAGGGCGCGCCACTTGTAGTGGTCGCCCCCGAGCCAGATTTCGCTCAGGTCGGCGAAGCGGTGGTTGTCGGCAATTTGGGCCGGAGGCAGATGGCAGTGGTAGTCGTAGATCGGCTCCGCCTTCGCGTAAGTGTGATACAACGCGCGAGCGGCGTCGGACTGCAGGAGGAAATCCTCGTGAATAAATGGCTTCATCAAAGTTCGGGGGTCCTATTGACCACGGATCAAACGGATAGAAACGGATCTATCCGATCCAATCCGTGGCTAAACAAATTCGTGATTATCTTGAAATGTCATTGAGCATTGCGTCGAGCGTAGTGTAGCCGCCAAGGAGTTTATTTGTCGCCGCGCAGCGCTCGTCGGGGACCAGGCCGGTGTTTTCCGCGAGGAAGATGATATAGCTCGCGACGCCCTTCGAATAGTTGAGCCGGGCCTCGGGGCTGAGGGCATAGAAGCGGGCACGCTGCGCATAACCCGCGGGCGAGTGGTTGCCCAAGGCCGATTTCTCCGCCTTGCCACCGGCGGCGAGCACGTAGAGGAAATTGTACTCGAAAAAGAACATGTGCTCCGGCGAGGCCGGCAACGCTTCCAGCGCGGAGCGGCAGGTCGCGGGCGTCGCGAAGACGTCTGGAGGCGGGGTGCCCCCACCCCGCTGATCCCCGCGGGACGAAGGCGTCCCGCCTCCATCAGCCAGCGGCGTGGTGATGAAGGAGCGCGCCATCTTCTGTTCGGTGGCGTCGGCGCTGAACGCTCCGAGCAGGGCCAGTTCAAGCGTGAACCGATACCAGTCGTGCCAGAGGGCCTGGTCGGCCGCGTTCTTCGAGTTGAAGACGGCAATCCCCATCTCGTAAGTATAGCGGCCGCTGGTCTTGATTTCGAGCGCGCCGCCCGTGACCTGGCCCATCACCTGATAATTTTCGGCGGACTTCCCGGAGCCGGAATGAAAACCGATGCTGACGCCGAACTTCTCACAGACGTCCCATTGCTTCTGGATCAACGCCCGGAGCGCGGCGTTGTCGGGATACGGCATGTTCTTCTGGAAGCCGAAGGCCGGGGCGACGTAATTGACCGGCATGCCGAGGACCTCGCAGAGCGCGAGCATGATCGCGGTCGTCTCGGCCGTGGTCAGGCCGGGCAGCTCATCAATGGAAAGCTCCCGGAGATAGCGGCGGCCGACGGCGGTGGTGAAGGCGGCGGCGCGGGCCGCGGCGTACTTTTCGTCCCGGCGCTTCATCTTCAGCACCGAGGGCCAGACGGTGCCGAGCAATTGGGCGAAGGTCTCGTCGTCAAGCCTCAGGCCGGCCGCGGCGACCCGCGCCCGGATCTTCGCCACCAGCTCACCCGGGATGTCGGCGAACTTCGCCGGCTGGTTGAGCGCGAGTTCCGGCGAGAGATCGAAGGTGATATAGCTCGCGAGCAGACAGCCGCGGACGAGCGCGTCCTCGCGGGAGTCGAACTTGCCCCCGATCGGCTGGTGATCGGCGTTGAACGACCAGGCGATCTTCCGGCGATGAAACCCGGTCTTCAGCTTGGACAAGACGCAGCCGTGACTCATGCCCTCGACACTCTGGCCTTGATGGCCCTCGGGCACATTCGTGCCGATGAAGGGAAAGGGCACGGTGTCGAGCCGGTCGCCCAGCATGGCGTCGACGTCATAGACCAGCTCGCGCGGAATGGAATTCTGATTGGCGGTCAGGCCAATTTCGAGCGCGCTCATCGCCCACTCGACGGCCGGCCAATGCAGGGTGGTGAAACGCGCGCCCAGCCCCAGCGTGCTGCGGCCCAACTGGCCGGCCGTGGTCGGGAAAATTGTCGAGGCCGCATCGTGCTCCTGAAGAAGATTCTTCAGCGTGAGCAGATTGGCCCACGTTGCGGGGAACGCCGCGCGGCCGGGTTTCGGCTGCACCCCCTCCGCCAAAACCTGGCCCAGGTCGGCGAGCGTCGTGGACTCCAAACGCCACGCACAATCTCCCGTCGCCTGATGCTCCACCAAGGTCCAGATGCCGGCGGCGGTCTCAAACCGGGATTTGTCATGAAAGGTCAGCCCGACCGCGGCGGGGTGCGCCAGGGCCGCCGCGAGCGCCGGCCAGTCGAGGCAAAAGTCCGGGCTGACGCAGGGATTCGACGCGATCCGCAGATTGTGCTTCAGCAGAAATGCATTGATGGCGGACATGGACAGGCGGTTGAAAGGTGAAAGTTGAGGGTTGAAAGTGCGGAACGGCGGTGCGGCGGAAGTGGGCTATTCTTTCAACTTTCAACTCGCTACTTTCAACTGCGCCACATTGTGGCGCTAGATCGTCATCGCGTGGTAGCCACCGTCCACAATCAACTCTTCGCCGGTGATGAACGAGCCCGCGGCGTCGCTGGCGAGCAGCAGGGTGGCGCCGATCAACTCATGCGCCGCGCCGAAACGCTTCATCGGCGTGTGGCCCATAATGTGGGAGACGCGCTCGGGCGTGAGGACCTTCTTGTTCTGTTCCGCCGGGAAGAAGCCCGGGACCAGGACGTTGACCCGCACCTTGTGCGGCGCCCACTCGCGGGCCAGGTTGAGCGAGAGATTGTGCACGGCGCCCTTGGTGGCCGAGTAGGTGAAGACCCGCGACAACGGCACGACACCGGACATGGAGCCGAGGTTGATGATCGAGCCGCCCTGCCCGCGATCGACAAGATATTTGCCGAAGACCTGGCAGCCGAGGAAGACGCCCTTGAGGTTGACGCGCACGATGCGGTCGAACTCCTCCTCGGTGATGTCGAAGAAGGGCGTGGCGGAATTGATGCCCGCGCCGTTGACGACGATGTCGACCCGACCGCTGCGCTGCAGCACCGCGGCGAGCAGGCCCTGCACTTCCGCTTTGCTCGTGGCTTCCGTGGCGTGAAACCAAGCTTTGCCGCCGGCCGCGGCGATCTTGGCCAGCTTCGCCTCGGCCTTCTCGAGGCTGCGGCCGACAATGACCACTTCCGCGCCAGCCGCCGCCAAACCCTCGGCCATGGCGCCGCAGAGTTCGCCGGTGCCGCCAATGACGACCGCCACCTTGCCGGTAAGACCAAACAGTTCGTTGAGATAGGAATTCATAGGAAGTGGGGTGCGCCGGCGGGGGAAGGTTTGATAGTAGAGTGAAGCCGCGGCCTTGTATATCAATTTTCGCGCATACTGGTTTAGATTTTGCGCAACCGGCAAGGCCCGGCGGCCGCAAGTCGCGTTGGTGGCCAACGCCTCTCTCCCCAAAGCTTTGGTGTTCCTTCGGCGGACTGCCGATGCGGGATCAGGCTTAATTTCGCGGATGAGTTGGCCACAAAAA
>CAZAOI010000222.1:0-5663 GCA_964486705.1 uncultured Oleiharenicola sp.
TGGGTTCGCAGCCGCGAACAACAGGCCACACCGGCGACAGGCGTCGATGGGGACAGCGACGCCCTCCCAACTGCATCGATACAACTTAGGCCGCCCCGATGGTGCCGCGGCTTCCTGGGTTCCAAGTCATGGAAACCGCCGACGTTCGGCCACATCATGGCTTGCCGTCGTGCCGGCTCCCGGCATCTTCTGGGATGAGACGGGTCATCACTTGCGATGAATCATTCCTTACGATCACCTAATCCGCAGAATGGGCTTCCCCTGGGCCGGACGGCCAGTCGGTGGATCCCGCTAAAGGTCGCCAGCGTTTACCTGGGGTTCAGTTTGCTGTGGGTCGGCCTCTCCAGTTTGCTGGTCAAGACCCTCGTGGCTGATCGGACCTTGGTCGCGCGGTTGGAGGCGTACCAAGCGTGGTTTTTTTGTTTTCTCTCGGCCGGCCTCCTGGCTTTGCTGGTCCGGCATTATTGGCGCCAGATTGAAACGGCCCAAGCCGAGGTGAACGCGAGCGAGGCCCGCTACCGCCGCCTGATCGAAACCGCCCCCGAAGCCATTGTCGTTGTCGACGTGGCGCTCGGTCGCTTTGTGGAGCACAATCAGCAGGCCGAGCGATTGTTTGAGATTTCCGGCGCGGAGCTCGCCCAGATCGGCCCCGTCGAACTCAGTCCCGAGTTCCAGCCGGACGGCCGGCGTTCGCCCGAAAAAGCCAGGGAATTCCTGGAGGAAGCCGTCGCGGGCGGGGTGCCGGTTTTCGAATGGCTGCACCGCAGCCGCCTGGGGCGCGAGATTCCCTGCGAGATCCGCCTGCTGCGGCTGCCTTCGTCCGGGGCCGTCTTGGTGCGGGGGACGATTACTGACATCAGTGAACGCCAGCGGGCGGCGGCCCGGCTGGCCCGGAGTGAGGAAAATTACCGCGCCCTCTTCGAGCATGCCAGCGAAGCCATTTTTCTGCTCGCCGCCGACGGCCGCCTGGTCGAGGCGAACCTTCCGGCTGTGGACCTGACCGGCTACGACCGCGGGGAGTTGCCGCAGAAGGTTCTGAGTGATCTGATCGCGCCGGAAGATCATGCGCTTCTTCAGCAGTCCTTGCGCGCCATCCTAAGGGAAGGGAGCGGCTTGGCCGTTTATAATTTTCGGCGGAAGACGGGCGGGACTTTTTCCGGCGAGGTCAACGGCAAGCTGTTGCCGGATGGCCGCCTGCTTGCGATCGTGCGGGACATCACGCAACGCCAGACCGCCGAACAGCAGCAGCAGCGCTTGGAGCGCGAATTGCGGCAGGCGCAAAAATTACAGGCCATGGGCACGCTGGCGGGCGGCATCGCCCATGATTTCAACAACATCCTCGCGGCCATTCTGGGCAACGCCCAGCTGTTGCAGCTCCTGCTTCCTCCCGCGCATGAAGGACACGGCACACTCTCCCAGATCCTTGTCGCCGGTCACCGCGCCAAGGATCTGGTGCAGCAAATCCTGATGTTCAGCCGGGAACGCGAGCAGGTGCGCCAGGTGCTGCACCTGGAGCCGCTGCTGAACGAGGCGGTCAAGTTAATCAGTGTCGCGCTGCCTCCGGCCTGCAGTTGGAGTGTGAAGGTGGCGCCGGATTTGCCGACGGTGTTGGCCGATCCAACCCAAGTTCATCAGGTCATTGTCAATCTCTGCACCAACGCCCTGCATGCCATGCGGGCCGGCGGCGGCACCCTGCGCCTGACCCTGACGAACGTGTCGCTCCCGGAAGAGAACAGCTACTCGAAGCCCACTCTGCCGCCCGGCCGGTACGTCTGCCTCGCGGTGGCCGACACGGGCCACGGCATGGAGGCCGCCACCCTGGAGCGAATTTACGAGCCTTTCTTCACAACCAAGCCGGTGAGCGAAGGCACGGGTCTGGGCCTGGCGGTGGTGCACGGGATTATGCACGCGAGTGAGGGCGGAATCGCCGTCACCAGCGATCTCGGCAAGGGCACCACGTTCAAACTTTATTTTCCCGCTCAGGATTCCGCGGTCGGAACGGCGCCCGCGCAAGCCAGCGGATTGAAGACCGGCCACGGGCAGTCCATCATGTTTGTCGACGACGAGTCGTCGGTGGCCGCCGTCGCCCAGGCCATGCTGGAGAAATTGGGCTACCGAGTGCTCGTGTTCACTGACCCGCGCCAGGCGTTGGATCATCTCCGCGTAAGTGGCTACGATCTATCCCTGCTGATGACCGATCTCAGCATGCCGGGTTTGAGTGGGGTCGATCTCATTCGCGAATCCACGCGGTTGCATCCGCAATTGCCGGCGATTCTGCTGACGGGTTATGGCCGGGCTTTCGATTCCCGGGCCGCGATAAACCTCAATATCTCCGAGGTGATGCATAAACCCTTCACGATGGAAGGCCTGTCCCAGGCTGTCGCGACTGCCTTGGAGACGCCGCCATGAGCCTGGAGGCGATGCGCCGGGCCTATGCGCAGCGCGCGCTCGACGTTGCTGACTTAAATCCGGACCCGTTCGCGCAATTTGACCGCTGGATGCGCGAGGCGATTGAGGCGCAGTTGCTCGAGCCCAATGCGATGGGTCTCGCCACGGTCGCGGCCGACGGGGCGCCGTCGCTGCGCACCGTGTTGCTGAAGGGCTTCGATGCCCGCGGGCTCGTTTTCTACACCAACTACGACAGCAACAAAGCGCGGGATCTTGCCGCCAATTCGCAGGTGGCGCTGCTCTTCCAGTGGTTGCCGCTCGAGCGCCAGGTGAGCGTGACCGGCCGCGCGGAGAAAATATCCACCGCCGAATCGCTGAAGTATTTTCTCAGCCGGCCCCGCGAGAGCCAGATTGGTGCCTGGGCTTCACGCCAAAGCGAAGTGGTCACCACCCGTTCGCTGCTGGAGGCAAAATTTGCCGAGATGAAGGCGAAGTTCAGCGCGGGAGACGTGCCGCTCCCGGGTTTTTGGGGTGGCTACCGCGTCACCCCTCAGAGTTTTGAATTCTGGCAGGGACGGCCCAGCCGGTTGCACGACCGGTTTGTCTACCGTCGGCAGGAAGATGGCCGATGGCTGATCGAGCGGCTTATGCCGTAGGGCCCCGCTGGGATCGGCCTCTGTCCCGCAACGGGCGAGAAATTCTTGCTCAGCCTTTGCTGCCGGGTCCGGGTTCAAAAAAGCCCTCGGCATCGAGAGTCTGCAGCGCTTTCGCGACAATGATCTTCCGGTCGGCGGGTGGTAAAATCAGGTGGTTTATAACAAGCCATTCGGTGATCCCGGTCTTGGCTTCTTCCCGGCTTCTGGCGTCGGCCAGAAAATCATCCGCTTGGTCGCAGATGTCGGCGATGATGGCGTCCTGATCCATTGATTCATTATACACCCGATCGTTTGAAAATTAAGTTTTTTCTCGAAAATCTGCCGGCCCCCTTGACCTGCATCTATCACACTCCGAGGTGAGACGGATGCACCCTGTCGGGCCGACCGGGTCGGGGCAAACCGCGACCAAGTCGCCTTTCAGCGCTCGTCGGGCGCGGAAAACGGATGCGTCAGATTGGAAAAACTGCGCTGCATCCGGATTGATCGGAGTCCCGTCGATCGCGAACAAAAGGTTTGCGAGCACCCCGACGAAAGTCGCCGTGGTTTAGGTCAGAAGGACGAACTGGCCGCGGGCGCGAACGCTCCCGTTGACTAGGATCTCGAGCCGGTGCCGGCCAGAATAGTGTTTGCGGGTCGTGAAGTTACGGAAGGTCTGGCGTTTGCTGATGCTCGTCCGCTCTCCGGCTCCGAGGGTGACTTCGCGCAGCTTGAAAACTTTCGGGGCCGTGCCGCCGGAGGCTTTGACATAGTGAACGCGGTAGTCGATGGCGAGTCTCTGCCCTTGGCGCGAAGTCGAACTCAGCGTGAACGAGAATTCAAGCGTCCGGCCAAGTTTGAGGCGGAGCGGCATAAGCTTGAAGCCGGTGAGTTTCACGGCCGGCCTACCCGTGAAGTTGAAAAGTGCGAGCGTCCGTTGGTGCCCAGCCTTGATCAGCGTGCGCGCAGCCCGTTTGGCGATCCACTGCGTGTGCGGGTGGGTGAGATCCCACGCGGCCAAGCGGCGGAGTAGCCAGTCCGGGTGATCCTTGGAAATGTCATTGAGGTGATTGGCGACCGACTTGCGGACGTAGAGGCTGGGATCGGTGCGGAGGTTTTCGAGGATCTGGGCCGCGGGGGAGGGGTCGGCGATCAGCGCGGCCAGCTGGAACGACCACGGGAGTCGCGGCCGGCAGCCTTCGCACGCCAGCCGGCGGACGTGTTCGTTCTCGTCGCGCGACCAGCGTTCCATCACGGCCAGGGTGCGACGGAGGTCGCGCTTGAGGAATTCTCGGATGGCGAATTCGGCCGAACTGAACGGAGTGAGGAATTTCAGCGCCGCCATGGATTCCTCGAAGTGCGCGTGGCCATACTGGCCGACGAAATCCGGGAGAAAGATGCCGACGAAATTGTGGCCGACGTTCGGCGCAAGGCGCGTCAGCACTCGCAGGGCCTCGAGGTAATCGGAGGGCAGGGCGGCCCGGCAGGCCTCGGTGGTGCGGCGCACCCGCTGGAGCAGGGTCAGCTCGGCCAGGCCGGTGGTGGCGACGGCGAGGAAGTGTTGATGGTCGAAGCCGGGTTGCGCCTCCGCCAGCAGCCCGGCGATCTGCCGGTAGCGCGCTGGATTGTACATTTCCTTTAACGCTGGTTGGGTTTCGTCGGACATGGTCTGGCGGTAAATGAGGCTTATGCCCCGATCTGGAACACGGAGAACCCAACAGGGTTAATTACTGGGGCGAATTTTCAAATTTTATTTGGCCGTCGAAAACAACCGTAGCCCAGCGAGCTTGCTTGCGCCCAACCTGCGGGAGCGGCCTCGTTGGTCCACGAATTCCCGTTTCTAAAAATGCCTGGGCTCAAAAAAGGCGGCGAAGAATATCCGCCGTCCGAGTAAAGATTCCGGAGCTTGCGCCGGGGATTTTTACTGCCTTTGGGTCCCATGCCCCGGAGCGGGCTCCGGCTTGGAAAAAATGTGGGAGCGAGCTTCAACTGCATGGATCCGGCTGAGACACTAATCCGGATTAGGGGCGAGCAGTGAGAGTGAGTGTTTTCGAACGAAACGGGGCAAAAGCCCCTCCTAAAGCTTCAAGACCTCCGGCAGTTTGCTGGCGTCGCCGCCGCCGCCCATGGCGAAGTCCGGTTTGCCGCCGCCTTTGCCGCCGAGCTTGGCGGTGAGGGCGCCGATGAGTTTGCCGGCCTGGTGGCCCGCCTTGATCGCCGCGGGCGAACAGAAGGCGACGAGGCTGACCTTGCCGTCGAAACTCGCGCCGAGTTGCACGACGCCGTCGCCGAGCTTGTGCAGCACCTGGCTGCCGAGGGACCGCAGGGTCTCGGGGGAATCGGTCGCGACCACGGCGGCTACCCAGTGCAGGCCGTCCTTGCTCACGGCGGACGCGGCAAGTTCCACCGCCAGGGCGGCGGCGGCCCGGGCTTCAAAAGCCTTGAGCTTTTGTTCGAGCTCCTTCTGGTGCGCGAGGACCAGTTCGAATTTCTGCGCCACGTCCTGCACGCCGGCATTGAGCCGGGAGCTGACGGCGGCGAGGGCCGCTTCTTTGGACGCGATATAATCGAGCGCGGCCTGGCCGCACACGGCCTCGATGCGGCGCGTGCCGGCGGCGATGGCCATCTCGGCCACGATCTTGA
>CAZAOI010000223.1:0-5648 GCA_964486705.1 uncultured Oleiharenicola sp.
CGTCGGTACGGAGACCGACGCCCACCCGCCGGCACGGTGCCGGCAAGACCCTCCGACAAGGTGGTCGATTCCGCACTCCGACACGGTGGTCGTCGATTTTCACATCGACGATTCCGGGCTTCGGCCGCTCCCCCAAGCGCGTCCGGCGGCCGCGCTCCACCCCGGCCGATGGGGGAACCCGGCCGGGAGTATTTTCATTTCCGTGCAGGCTAAAGTTTTAGCGGAAAGTGCCGATAATCCCCAAAATTGAGCAGCATTTCCCCGGTCCGACCTCCGTCGGCGCCGGAACTCATCCCCTTATCACCCAATGAAAGTCCTGGTTATTGATGACTCCCGCACCATGCGGCGCTTGCTCGTGTCTTACGTCACGGAATTCACCCCTGATATCATCGAGGCCGAAGACGGGGTCCAGGGCCTGGAACAACTGGCCCAGCATGCGCCCTTTGATCTCGTCATGGTCGACTGGGACATGCCCCGCATGTGCGGCTTGGATTTCGTCAAGGCCGTGCGGGCCAATGCCGCCTATGCCGAGATGAAAATCCTGATGATCACCTCCCACAACACGATGGAGGACGTCGGCCAGGCTTTGGAGGCCGGGGCCACCGATTTTCTCATGAAGCCGATGACCGAGGAAATGCTGCGGGACAAATTCCAGATGCTCGGCGTCACCGGCTGACCCGGATTTTCCCCCTTGAATCCAAACCGAGCAGAAAACTATCCGTTTGCCCCGACCACGTCGGCCCGAAAGGGCGACCGCTTCACCCCCGCAGGTGTGAAGTCTTCCGGCTAATCCTCTATCCCCCGCCCCCATGCCCCGGATCCGAGTTCTCATTGTCGATGACGCCGTTGTCATGCGGCGGATGATCACTGAAGCCCTTGGCTCCGACCCGGAGATTGAAATCGTCGGGGCCGCCGCCAACGGCAAGATCGCCCTCCAGAAAATCCCGCAGGTCAATCCGGACATCATCACGATGGACGTGGAGATGCCGGAAATGGACGGCCTGCAGACCGTCCGCGAACTGCGCAAGATCTACCCCAAGTTGCCCGTCATCATGTTCAGCACGCTGACCATGCGGGGCGCGGAAAGCACCCTGGACGCCTTGGCGGCCGGTGCGACCGACTACGTCACCAAGCCGGCCAATGTCGGGAATATCGTGGAGGGGATCGCCCGGCTCAAGTCGGAGCTGATGCCGAAAATCAAATTGCACTGCCGGCACGTGCTGCCGCCCGCCGGCGCCGCCGCGCTGCTGCCCGTCGTCACGACAGGCCAGGGCGTCCGGCTCGCGCCGCCGCCGACGACCGTGCTCGCCCCGCAGGTCTTGGCGATCGGTTGCTCGACCGGCGGACCCAACGCGCTCGCCGCGCTGTTCGCCGACATCACCGGTCCGCTGCCGGTGCCGGGCGTGATCGTGCAGCACATGCCGCCCCTGTTCACGAAAATGCTCGCCGAACGCCTGGGGAAAAATTCGCCCAACAAGTTCTTCGAGGGCGAAGAGGGGCAGCTGCTGGAGCCGGGCTGCGTCTACATCGCACCCGGCGGCATGCATATGGACGTGCGCCGCGATGGCACCAGCGTCCGGGTGCATCTCCACGAAGGTCCGCCGGAAAACTCCTGCCGTCCCGCCGTGGACGTGCTCTTCCGCAGCGTCGTGGCCGTGTATGGCCCGGCCATTCTCGGCCTGATCATGACCGGCATGGGCCAGGACGGCCTGCGCGGCTGCCAACTGATCCGCGAGCGCGGCGGACGCGTCGTCGTGCAAGACGAGGCCACCAGCGTGGTCTGGGGCATGCCCGGCTACGTCGCGCAGGCCGGCCTCGCCGACAAGATTATGCCGCTGCCGGAGTTGGGCGGCGAAATCATGCGTCGCTTCCGGATCAACGCCCGCAAGCCAATCTGACCCGGCCTTTCCTCCCATGGCAATTACCTCCGTCGAATTTGATTTTGTGCGCGATCTGGCCCGCCGAACCGCGGCGATTGTCATCGATCCCGGCAAGGAATACTTCATCGAATCGCGCCTCGCCCCGCTCATCCACAGCCAGGGGTGCAAGACGCTGGGCGAGCTCATTGCCCTGATGCAGAAAAGTCCCGGGACCAGCGCCCTGCACGGCAAGGCGATTGATGCGCTGACCACCAACGAGACTTTCTTCTTCCGCGATTTCCAACCTTTCGAGGCCCTGCGGAAAACCATTATTCCCCGCCTGATGGAACAACGGGCCGCCACGCGCAAGCTCTCGATCTGGTCCGCCGCGTGTTCCACCGGACAGGAACCCTACACCCTTGCCATGTTGCTGCGGGAAAACTTTCCCCAGCTCGCCCAGTGGAATGTCTCGATTCTGGCCACCGACCTCTCGCCGACGGTCCTGGCGCAGGCGCGCTCCGGCAGCTACAACCAGTTTGAAGTGAACCGCGGCCTGCCCGCGCCGCTCCTGATCAAATATTTCCGCAAGGACGGCGAACGGTGGATCGTGAAGGACGAGCTGAAGCAGGGCATCGAGTTTCGCCCGATGAACCTGATCGAACCCTGGCCCATCTTTCCGCCCTTCGACATCGTGCTCATCCGGAATGTCATGATCTATTTCGATGTCCCGACCAAACAGGCGATCCTGAAAAAAGTCCGCGCCTGTCTCCAGCCCCAAGGCTCGCTCTTCCTCGGCACCGCCGAGACCACCCTCAATCTGGACCCGGCGTGGGAGGCCGTTACCCACGGCAACACGACCGTCTATCAACACGCCGCATCCGTCGCCCCCCAATGAGCCTTGCGGAAAAAACCGCCGTCTTGCGCCAAAAACTGGCGGACCGTTGCACCCGGCTGCTGCCCTTCGCACCGGGGGTGCGCCGGGAATTGCCGCCGCATCTCGCGAAAATCCACTCCGCGACCAACGCCCTGGACGCCACGATGGCCGAAGTCGAGGCCCGCTTTCTCGAGGTCAGCACCACCGTGGAAAAAACCACCGACACGGGCCGGGAAATCGTGACGCTCGGCGAAGCCCTCATCTCCCTCGCCCTTGGCCAGGGTGGAGGGGAGATCATCATTGATACGACGGCGGAGCATATCTGGAAATCCATTGAATTCGTCGAGCGCAGCATCGAAGAGAGCGAACAGCTGATTCAGCAACTGAAGGCCATCAACGGGCAAATCAGCGAATCCTTGTCCGCCGAACAGGCCCTCGCCCGCACCCTCGCACCCCTGACCTATGTCCAGACCCTCTTTCGAGTGGAGTCCTCCGGCCTGCCCCTCGAAGTCCAGACCATGTTTCAGGCCCTGGTGAATGAAATCGAACGGGTCCGCCTCAACGTCGAACGCGAATTCCGCGACAAATTCCAGCTGATCCGGGATATTCAAGCCATCCTGAACCGGGCCATCGCTCAGCTCAATACCCGGGCCACCGCGGCCAGGCTGAGTGTGGTCGATCTGCGCCGCCACTTGACGCAGTCCCTGGCGCAAATGAAGGAGAGCTACGAAAAGAACCGGGATCGCGACACCCGGCTCGCGGAAGTCACCAAAGTGGTCACCAAGGAAACGGGACAGATCATCATGTCCCTGCAATTTTACGACACGTTCACCCAAAAATTGCAGCACACGCGGAAGATTCTGGCCGAGATCGAAGCGGCGCTGGTCGAGGTGCCGGATAAACGCGCGGCGGCCTGCCGCACGCTGCGTTTTGTCGAACAGTCCGGCCGGATCTGCGGCGCGCAGCTCGGGGCGATGAGCACGGAGCTCACCCAAGCAGGGATCTCCGTGATCGCCGGCATGCAGGTCATCGCGAAGCAAATGACCGCACTTGACGACGATTGCGTCGCCTTGCGCGACATGGACAGTTCCACGACCGGCGTCGACGGGGCGGTGCAAATTCTCCTCGACTCACTGGCGGACGTCCAACGGCTGGTCGGGGATGCGGAGCGTTTCGCGATGGAGTCCCACGAAACCATTTTGCCGATCGGCGGCAAGACGACCAACTTCACGAAGTTCATCAACAACCTCTCCTTTGAAATTCAGCTGATCGGCCTCAACGCCGAGGTGCAGTCGGCCCACGTTGGTCAGGGCACGGGCCTGGATGTGCTGTCGGCCCAGACGAGCGCGATTTCCCGCGAGACCAGTCAACTCAGCACCAAATTAGCCGCCGACCTCGACACCCTGACCGCGGGGTTGAGCCAAATGGTCCACTCGTTTCAGGCCATTCGGGAGCGAAGCAAGGATTTCAGCCGCAGCCTGACGACCGAGTCCGCCGCCGATGCCAGCAGCCTGCACCACTATCGCGACGGGGCCCTGAACGTGCTGCAACAGATCGGGGATCTCTTGCCCAAGCTGCAGGAACAGATCCAGTCGGCGACGGAGCAATCCGACTTTGTGGAGTTGGCCACCAAGCCAATCCAGGAGCTGCAGCGCGCGACCGACGGGCTCACGGCCGTCGCGGCTTCCGCGGCCGACCGCTCGGGCGCCCAGGTCGAGACCACCGGGCTGACCGACCATTTTCTAAAGTTCTACACCATGGCCTCGGAAGGCGATGTCCACCGCCGGGCTCTGGGCCAAGCCGTGACCGCCGGACTGGCGTCCGCCGCGGCCGCGCCGGCGGCGGCCACCGGGCACATTGATTTGTTGGGGTCCGCCGAACCCGCCCCCGCCGCTCCCGCCGCCGCCCCGGCTCCGGACACCGGCGGAATTGAACTTTTCGGGTTTGACGACCCGGCCCCGGCCGCCGCTCCCGCCGCCGCCCCGGCCCCACCGGCCGCCCCGCCGCCGGCCCCGGCGGCTCCGGTCGACGTCGATCTTTGGCTCGACGATCCCCCGACCGCCCCCGCCCCGGCCCCGGACAAGCCGACGAACACCAGCGAACGCACGGCCGCCTGATTAGGCGATTTGATTAAAGTTCCTCACCGGGAGTCCGATAATAAAACAGCCGCCCTGCTGCACCGGTATTGCTGACCCTGGAAATCATCTGCGCCAAACTCTTCGATCCACCCTCACCATTATGCGGGATTTCAACGGCTCTTCTCTTTCTTTTTCCGATCACCCATGAGCAAGAAAATCATTACGGTGGACGATGCCGCCACGATGCGAAAGATGGTCTCGTTCACGCTCAAGGGCGCCGGATATGAAATCTTTGAGGCGGGGGACGGGGTCGAGGCCCTGACCGTGTTGCGCGACCGCGTGGTCGATCTCGTGATCACCGACGTCAACATGCCCAACATGGATGGCCTCGAGCTCACCCGGCAATTGCGCGCCCTGCCCGCCTACGCCCGCGTGCCGATCGTCCTTCTCACCACTGAATCCGATCCGGCCAAGAAACTCCTGGGCCGCACCGCCGGCGCCACCGGCTGGATTGTGAAACCTTTCAACCAGGAACAACTCCTCGCCCTCGTGGCCAAAGTGCTGCCCGCCTAACCCCCCACTCCCATGGCCATGAACGACAACCTCCAACAAGAACTCGTCAAAGATCTCCTGCTCGAAAGCCACGAAGGCCTCGACCGCTTTGACAAGGAACTCCTCGCCCTCGAACAGGGCCAGAGCGGCAGCGATTCGATGAACAATATTTTCCGCGTGATCCACACGCTGAAAGGCACCGCCGGGTGCCTCGGCCTCGGCCACATCGAACACACCGCCCACGCCGGCGAAGACCTGCTCAGCCTCCTGCGCGACGGCAAACTT
>CAZAOI010000224.1:0-5563 GCA_964486705.1 uncultured Oleiharenicola sp.
GTATTCAAACCCGATTCACCCATTGAAAATCGCACGCAAGTTTCGAGCGCTAGCTCGGGTAGGGCGCACCGGCCCGGGGCGCCGCGGCGGAGCGAGCCGCTCCGCCCTACCGTTTGAATCCACACCCTAGCTTCGCTCTTGTCATTCTAAGTGCAGCGCTGAATCTCGGCCCCGTTCCATGCCTCGTCGTCCCGCCAAAATCTCCCCGGCCCGCTGGGCCGCCATCCAACTGTTCGCGATGGACGTGGATGGCGTGCTGACCGATGGCACCGTGTCCATCTCCTCCGACGGCAGCGAATCCAAGCGCTTTTCCATTCTCGACGGCATGGGAATCGTCCGGCTGCACAAAGCTGGGGTCACCGTCGCCTGGATATCCGGGCGCCAGTCCGGCGCCACCACCCGCCGGGCGACCGAACTGCGCGTGCCCCACCTCGTCCAGGGCCGCACCGACAAGCTTCTCGCCCTCCAGGAACTCGCCAGCCGGCTGGGATTGGAAGCCCGGCAGATCTGTTACATGGGGGACGACGACATTGATGCGCCCGCCGCGGCCTGGGCGGGCATTGGCGTCGCCCCCGCTCAATCCATGCCCGCCGCGCTCAAGGCCGCCGACTATGTGCCGGCCCGGGACGCCGGTCACGGGGCCGTGCGCGAAATCTGTGAACATATCCTGCGCCATCGTGGTCCCTAAGCCATCGTGCGTCCTTTCGCCAAACGTTTCCTTTCTCTCCTGCTGCCGGCCCTCATGGCCGTCGCGGCGGAGGCGGCGAACACCGAGATTTCCTCCAACCGACCGGTCATCAATTTCTCTCTGCCTACTTTCACCCCCGACGGCTATCGCTCCTGGCTGGTCCGCGGTTCCGAGGCGGTGGTTTCCAACCGGAACCAGATCGACGTGAAGGGACTGACGCTCTCGGTTTTTTCCGGCAAGGAAGATGGAAAAATCGAGACCGTGATTCTCAGCCCCGTGGCCCGCGTCATGCCGGCGGAAGCCCTGGCGACCGGGACCGGCACCATCCGGGTGATCAACGATGAATTCGAGGCCCGGGGCACCGACTGGCGCTACGCGCACAAGGAGAAACGGGTTTCGATCGCCAAAGATGTCCGCGTGGTCTTCAACACCGAACTGAAGGATTTCCTCAAATGAAACTTTTTCGTCTTCTCACCGCGCTGCTCGTCGGGGCCGGCGGACCTCGCCTGGCCTTCGCCGACGAGGTCAGGCCCACCGTCATCGAGAGCGAACAGCTCGACATGCGCAGCACCGATACGCTCACGACGTTTATTTTCTCGAAGAAGGTCGTCGTCACGGGCACCAATCTGCGGCTCACCTGCGATCGGCTGGAAGTGATCACGACGCGGAAAGGCGATCCGACCGCCACCATCGGCAAGCTCGGCCGCTTCAAATCGCTCATCGCCGACGGCAATGTGTACATCGTGCAGTCCGACCGGGAAGCCGCCTGCGGCCGCGCCGAGGTGCTGCCCGACGACGACAAGATCATTTTGACCGACAACCCCGTGATCAAGGATCTGGCCAACGGCGCCACCGCCACCGGCCCGAAGATGGTGCTCTATCGCGGCGAGCGCCGCGCTGTGATTGAAGGCGCCGAGTCGGCGCCCACCCGCATTATTCTTCCCGCCATCAAGGATCTCGGCTTCGACAAGGAGAAGGAGCCGAAGCCTGCCACCCCGCCGCCCGACGAGGCGCCGAAAACGCCTTGAGCATGGACAGTACGCTCGCAATCCGCACGGAAGGACTGGTCAAGGTCTATGGGCAGCGCCCAGTGGTGAACGGCATCAGCATCCACGTGAAAGCCGGCGAGATCGTCGGCCTCCTCGGCCCCAACGGCGCCGGCAAGACGACTACGTTCTACATGGTCGTCGGACTCGTCCCCGCCACGTCCGGCCATGTCTTCATCAATGGCCAGGACGCCACCCATCTGCGCATGCACCGCCGCGCGCGGCTGGGCGTGGGCTACCTCCCGCAGGAGGCCTCGATTTTCCGCAAGTTGACCGTGGAGGAAAACATCCTCGCCATCGTCGAAACCCTGCGCGTCCGCTCGGCGGAGCGCCCGGCTCTGGTCAAGCACCACCTTGACGAGCTCAGCCTCGGTCATCTCGCCAAGCAGAAGGCCTACACCCTGTCCGGCGGCGAACGCCGGCGCCTGGAAATCGCCCGTGCGCTCGTCACCCGCCCCCGTTTCTTGCTCATGGACGAACCTTTCGCCGGGGTGGATCCCATCTCCGTCGCCGAGGTGCAGAAAATCATCCTCGAGCTGAAGCAGCGGGGCATCGGCGTGTTGATCACGGACCACAATGTCCGCGAAACGCTGCGCATCGTCGACCGGGCCTACATCATTCACCAAGGCAAAGTCATGACCGAGGGCGCGGGGGACTTCCTGATCAACGACGCCCAGGCGCGCGAACTTTACCTCGGCAAAGATTTCAACTTGTGAACTCCCGCGGCGCGATGCTCGAGCCCGGAAGTTTCGCCCGGCGGTCAAGGGAACCCGGAGAAACATCCGGCAGCCCGACCGGGCGAACCCTTCACTCGAGCACGGGTGAAATGTTCGGGTTAGGAAATAAGCTTGGGAAAAAACCGCCGAGCGCCTATCGCCTATAGCCGAGAGCCCCCCACCCGCCCATGCCTATCAAAGCACTCCACGGCATCACCGTCGCTCATTTCTTCGAAACCTATCGCGACAAGCTGCAACTCGAGCTGGTCACCGGCGAAGCCGGCCTGCACCGCCTCATCCGCGAAGGCTCGATCAATCGCCCCGCCCTCGCCCTGACGGGTTTCTTCAAGTATTTTGCGAACAAGCGCGTCCAGGTGTTCGGCGCCGCCGAGATGACGTATCTGAAGACGCTGCCGCAGCGCCAGCAAATCGAGACGTTCCAGGAAATGGTCAAGCGGGGCATTCCCTGCGTCGTTCTGACCCGGAATTTTATCGCCACCCATCCGCTGCTCGCCGTCTCGATGGAGATGAAGCTGCCGATCTTCCGCACGCCGATGATCACGATGAACTTCGTGAACGCCGCCACGCTCTGCTTCGACAGTGAGTTTGCCGCCACCAGCACCGAGCACGCCACCACGCTCGACGTCAAGGGCATCGGTGTGATGATCCGCGGCGACAGCGGCATCGGCAAATCGGAGTGCGCCCTCGCCCTGATTGAACGTGGCCACTCCCTCGTGGCGGACGATCTCACGTGCATCAAATTGCTCGACGAACGCGAACTCAACGCCAGCTCCCGGGCGCTCAACCGCGGCTACATGGAGTGCCGCGGCATCGGCATCATCAACATCGCCGACATGTTCGGGGTAAAAAGCATCCGCCTGGAAAAACGGATCGATCTCGTCGTCTCCCTCCGCGAATGGACGCCCGAGTCGGTCGAGGAACGCACCGGACTGGAGGAGAATTTCTACGAGATTCTCGGCATCAAGGTGCCCCATATCGAATTCTATGTGCGCCCGGGCCGCGACATTGCCCGCCTCGTCGAAGTCGCGGCGATGGTCCAGGCGTTGAAGAACATGGGCCACGATCCCGCCAAAACCTTCAACGAGCGCCTCATCGCCCACATGGCCGAGCAGCAAACACCGGCGCCGAGCTCCCACAAGGTTTCCACCACGTTCTCCCCTTTCTTCACCCCGCCGCCCGACGACCACGAGCCGGTCGATAATCCGTCCTGAGCCGCGGCCGCGCCGGTCCCTCCGCTCCCGACTCAAATCTTCCGCCCACAAGCCCTTCGCCCGTGCCGAATCGGATTCGGATCACGAAGGCGGAGTCGCTTCCGCTTCCGTCCAACCACTATGCCTGTGCCCCGCTTTGACTCCCGCCGCGTCGACCAACTCCGTCCGCTCACCATCGAAGCGAACATCGCCCCTTATGCCTCGGGCTCCGTGTTAATCGGTTTCGGTTCCACGCGCGTCATCTGCGCCGCCACGATCGAGCCCAAGGTGCCTTCGTGGATGAAGCAGCAAGGCGTCAAGGGCGGTTGGTTGACCGCGGAGTATTCCATGCTCCCTTACAGCACCCTCGAACGGAAACCGCGCGATATCACCAAGGGCAAGATCGACGGCC
Source organism: uncultured Oleiharenicola sp. (assembly GCA_964486705.1). GTDB lineage: Bacteria > Verrucomicrobiota > Verrucomicrobiia > Opitutales > Opitutaceae > Lacunisphaera. The sequence continues at coordinate 4,074 of CAZAOI010000224.1, forward strand.
GCACCGTTGAGATCCAGCGCCTCATCGGCCGCTCGCTCCGCGCCGTCCTCGACCTCAAGAAACTCGGCGAACACACCCTCTGGATCGACTGCGACGTCCTGCAGGCCGACGGCGGCACCCGCACCGCCGCCATCACTGGCGCCTACCTTGCCGCCCGCCTGGCCATCCAAAAGTTGATCGATGCCAAAAAAATCGCGGAAAATCCGCTCACGGACTCCGTCGCCGCTGTCAGCGTCGGCATCGTCGGCGGCGAGGCCCTGCTCGACCTTAATTACCTTGAGGACAAGGACGCCGAGGTGGATGCCAACGTGGTCATGACTGGCCGGGGCCAATTCGTGGAAGTGCAGAGCAGCGGGGAGGAATCCACCTTTTCCCACGCCCAGCTGCAGACCCTGCTCGGCCTCGCCCAAAACGGACTCCAGGAACTCGCGCTCCTCCAGACGGAATTCCTGCACCAACATCTCCCACCGGCCTGACGCCGGGAATCAACGCTTGTTGCCCACGGGGGAAGAGCATCCCGCCTCCCAACAAGCTTCTGCCTAGCCACCGTCGGCTTTCGGAACCGCGGCCTTGATCGCCCCAAAATTGCCTTCTTCGCAGTTGTGGACGAAGCCCTCGGTCACTGATTTAAGATCCTCCCAGCGGCGCCGGATGGCCTTCGCTTCTGCCGGAGTGATGGAATTGTCCGCCGCCGCGAGGGCGATCACTCCCAGCATGTCGGCAAACTCCTGCACAATGCTGTTGGTCGACGGAATGAGGTGAAAGGGATGCGGCTTCGTCTTGGGGTTGACGATGAAGAAACCGCCGGCGCGCTCACACACCCATTGGGCGATCCGTTCATCCGCGGTGATCTTCAACAGCTGGTCAATCCGGTCGAGCGGGTTGTTCGCGCCACTCCCCGTCTCGTCACTGGGCGGCTCCGCCCATTTGTAGATCAGCGAAAGGGACAGCCCCATCTCGGACGAAATTTGTTTGGCGCTGGTCTTCTTCAACACTTCTTTGAGCAGCTCGTGCGATTGCATAAAAAGCAGGTTGTTGCCGGGCGCCGCCGAAGGCAATCCCGCCGTGCGGCGGGCTAATGGCGCTCGCTCGCCGGCTTATTTGACCGTCTTGAGCCCGACCCGGAGTGTTTTTTGTGTCTTTTTGCACCGCTTTGTGGCTAAAACAAGGCCCCTCTTTCCCCATGAACATTCACGAGTATCAGGCCAAGGCTCTCTTCGAAAAATTCGGTGTGCCCGTTCCTAAGGGCGCGGTCGCCACCACCCCGGAAGAATTCATCAACGCGTTGTCGCAGTTGCCCGACGGGCCGACGATGGTCAAATCGCAAATCCACGCCGGTGGTCGCGGCAAGGGCACCTTCACCGACGGCTTCAAGGGCGGCGTCAAATTCTGCAAGACCAAGCACGACGCCAAGGAAATGGCGGCCAACATGCTCGGCAACACCCTCGTCCCCGCCCAGACCGGCCCGGCCGGCCGCAAGGTCCAGACCA
>CAZAOI010000225.1:0-5549 GCA_964486705.1 uncultured Oleiharenicola sp.
ATCGTGAGTTGGTGTTGGTTTTGGAAAATGCCTCGGGGCTTGCCCCGAGGATCTTCACTCGCGACAGAGTCGGAGTTGGTCGCGGTAAGCCCTGACCCTGTCGGCCCGACAGGGCGCATCCGTCACACGTCTGGGTGTGAGGGATACAGGTTGGTTTTGTGTCATAGGGAATCAGGGGGGAGAAACGCACTTGCCTTATTCCCACTGATTCAATGTAGATTGCGAGAGTCGTGTAATCATGAAGCTCTCCAAACGAGGCGAATACGCTCTCCGCTCGCTCATCAATCTTGGCATTGCCGCCAAGGTGGGGCGCTCGCTCGTCCGGGTTGCGGAGTTGGCCAAAGCGGAGGAGATTCCCGTGAAATTCCTGGAGCAGATCATCCAGCAATTGCGGGAGGCGGGCTACGTGGAAAGCGAGCGGGGCAAACATGGCGGTTACCGTCTCGCCAAGCCGGCCACCCAAATCGCCATTGGCGAAATCGTGCGCCTTATCGATGGCCCGCTCGCCCCGATCGGGTGCGTCAGCCAGACCGCTTACGTGAAATGCTCCTGTCCGGATGAGGTGCATTGCGGCTTGCGCATGCTCATGCTCGACGTGCGCAATGCCATCGCCGCGATCCTCGATCGCTACACGCTGGCCGACGTTGTTGAGGTCACGACGCGCAAGATGGCCACGAGCGGGCTGCCGCTGCCTTTCAGTGTGCCCGCCAAGGCCCCGGTGGTCCGCCGCGCGGGCCGGGCGGGCCGGGCCGGCCGGGCTTCCACCCACCGGATCAGTCCGACCGAGGGCGTTATCCATCAACTCTTGGGGGACTACGCCATATGAGGACGTGGTTATTCCTCGGGTTGACGCTGGCCGCCGGTCTGTGCGCGCCGCTGCGGGTTGGCGCGGAAAAAATCACCCTCCGCGTCGGCTATTTCCCCAACATCACTCATGCACAGGCCGTGATCGGCAGTCACTCGACCCGGGAAAAACAGGGCTGGTTTGAACAGCGCCTCGGCCCGGACGTGACCATCCAATGGTATGCGTTCAACGCCGGCCCGAGCTCGATGGAGGCGATCTTTGCCGGCTCGATCGACCTGACCTACGTCGGGCCCAATCCGGCGCTGAATGCCTTCATCCGTTCGCAAGGTGAAGAGATCCGGGTGCTGGCCGGGGCCGCCCTCGGTGGCGCCGCCCTCGTGGTGCACGGCGACGGCGGGGTGACTCAACCGAGCCAGTTCAAGGGCCTCCGCCTGGCCACGCCGCAACTGGGCAACACCCAGGACGTCGCCGCCCGCACCTGGCTGAAGCAACAGGGCAACAAGATCACCCTGACCGGCGGCGACGTCCTCGTGCTGCCGACGCCGAATCCGGAGCAGCTTTCGCTTTTCCAGCAGGGAAAACTCGACGCCGTCTGGACGGTGGAGCCTTGGGTCTCGCGTTTGGAGCTCGAGGCAAATGGCCGCGTCTTCCTCGAGCAACCGGAGGCCGTCACGACGATTTTGGTCGCAAGCGTCAAATTCCTGAAGGCGCATCCGGCGGTGGCGGGAAAATTCACCGCCGCCCACCGGGAACTTACGGTCTGGTTGAATGAACATCCGGAGGACGCCCAGGCCCGGGTCCGCGCCGGCCTCAGTGCCGAGAGCAAGCGCGAGCTGCCCCACGCCCTCGTCACGAGGGCGTGGCGCCGCCTGCAGTTTTCCGACCAGGTAACCCAGCCGCAATTCGAGGCGCTGGTGGCCGATGCGCAGCGGGTCGGGTTTTTGCGCAATTCCATTCCGCTGGACCGAATGTTTGTCTCGCCGCCATGACCCTGGAAACAGAAATTCAAACGCTCCCCTCCGCCCGGCTGGCGATCGAGAAGGTCTCGAAATGGTTCCAGACCGCGCGGGGGCCGGTGCACGCGCTCGACCAAGTGAGCCTGCAGGTGACGGAAGGGGAGTTTGTCTGCCTCGTCGGCCCGAGCGGCTGCGGCAAGACCACGCTGCTGAACATGATTGCCGGCTTGGAAATGCCGGCCCAGGGAACCGTGACCGCGGCCGGGAAAACCGTGAAGGGTCCGGGCCGGGAGCGGATGATGATGTTCCAGGAGTCGGCGCTCTTCCCCTGGCTCGACGTGTTTGGCAACGTGATGTTCAGCCTGAAGCGCAAGCCCGGGTTGAGTGACAGCGAGCGGCGCGAGGTGGCGAAGTATTATCTCCAATTGGTCGGTCTGGAAAAATTCCAGCGCGCCAATATCCACGAACTCTCCGGCGGCATGAAGCAACGGGTGGCTCTCGCCCGCGCCTTGGCGCCGAATCCCCGCGTGCTGTTGATGGACGAGCCGTTCGCCGCCCTTGATGCGCTGACCCGCGAGCAGCTCTACGGCGATTTGCAGCGCATCTGGGCGCAGCGCAAGGTGACGATTGTTTTTGTGACGCACAACGTCCGCGAGGCCGCGTGCCTCGGGGATCGCGTGGTGCTTTTCTCGCCGCATCCGGGGCGCATCCAGGAGCAGTTCAAGATCGATCTGCCCCGGCCCCGCGACATCAACAGCGTGGCGCTCGCGGCGTATGCGACCAGGATCATGGCGGCGCTCAAGGGGCATTTGGCCAGGGGCAACGAGGAGGGCGCGGAATGAAACGATTCCTGACCGCCGCCGCCTTCTTTGTCGCGCTGATCGCCGCGTGGCACTGGGCCTACGTGGCCCGGATCTGGTCCCCGGTGCTGGTGCCTTCCCCGGAGAGCGTGGGCCGGTATCTCTGGGAAATCGGCCTCGATGGCTCGTTGTGGTCCTGCACGGTGGTGACGATGAAACGATTGTTGGCCGGCTATTTTCTCGGGCTGCTGGCTGGCGTGCCCTTGGGATTCCTGACCGCCCGCATCCAAGCCCTGCGCGATACGCTGGGCGTCCTCGCCTTGGGTTTGCAAGGGTTGCCCAGCGTGTGCTGGGTGCCGCTGGCCTTGCTCTGGTTCGGGCAGAATGAGGGGGCGATGCTGTTTGTCGTGGTCATGGGCACCCTGTGGTCCGTCATCCTCGCCACAGAAACCGGGGTGCGGAATGTCAGCCCGATCTACATCCGGGCCGCCCGCACCATGGGGTCGAGCGGACTCCATACCTGGGTGCAGGTGATGCTGCCCGCGTCGCTGCCCTTCATCGTCAGTGGCATGAAGCAGGGCTGGGCCTTTGCGTGGCGGTCGCTGATGGCCGCGGAGATTTACGTGACGATTCTCACTGGCTTCGGGCTCGGGCACCTGCTGCATTACGGGCGGGAATTGAACGCCATGGAGCAGGTCGTGGCGGTCATGATGGTGATCGTCTTTATCGGCCTGCTGACCGACAAAATCCTCTTTTCGCCGTGGGAGAGGTTTCTCCACCGGCGCTGGGGCACGGAGAAATAGGCTTCCCCCTTTTCGTCTGCAGCCACCCCGAAACCCATTTATCCCCCGTCCCTTCAATCCTCAACTCCCAACCCTTATGGCCAAAATCTACAACGACATCACCGAAACCATCGGCAACACCCCCCTCGTACGCCTCAACCGCACCGCTGCGGCCCACGGGGCGGAGGCGGAAATCCTGCTCAAGCTCGAATTCTTCAACCCGCTCTCGAGCGTCAAGGACCGCATCGGTCTCTCGATGATCGACGACGCGCTGAAGTCGGGTCGAATTACAAAAGATACCGTCCTGATCGAGCCGACCAGCGGCAATACCGGCATCGCGCTGGCCTTCGTCGCCGCCGCCAAGGGGCTGAAGCTGATTCTGACCATGCCCGAAACCATGAGCACAGAGCGCCGCAAGCTGCTGAAAATTCTCGGGGCGCGCCTCGTCCTGACCGAAGGGCCGAAGGGCATGAAGGGTGCCATTGCCAAAGCGGAGGAACTGCAGGCGAAAATTCCCAATAGCGTCATTCTGCAGCAATTCGCCAATCCGGCCAACCCCGCGATCCACCGCAAGACGACCGCGGAGGAAATCTGGCGCGATACCGACGGCAAGGTCGACATCGTGGTCGCCGGCATCGGCACCGGCGGGACGATCACCGGACTCGGCGAAGTGTTGAAGGCCCGCAAGCCCTCGCTGCGCATGGTCGCGGTCGAGCCCGACGCCTCGCCGGTCCTCTCCGGCGGCGCCCCGGGACCGCACAAGCTGCAGGGCATCGGCGCCGGCTTCGTGCCGGCCGTGCTGAATACGAAAATTTATGATGAAGTGATCCGCGTGAAAGAGGCCGACTCCGGTCCCGTCTCCAAGCAGGTCAATCAACTCGATGGCATTCCGGTGGGGATTTCTTCCGGGGCCGCGGTCTGGGCGGCCCTGCAGCTGGCGAAGCGGCCCGAAAACAAGGGCAAGCAAATCGTGGTGATCATTGCATCCAGCAGCGAACGCTACCTCTCGAGTTGGCTGTTTGCGGATGTGAACACCGACAGCGATTCGATCGACGACCTTTTCACGGCCGTCACCACCTGAGCCGGCGCGCGCTTGGGAAACGGGGCGGGCTTCGGCCCGCCCTATTTTTTTGCCTTGGTCGATTCCCCGGCTTCAAACCAGCGGTAGAAAGAAACGCCGAACGCGATCATGGCGACGCTCATGCCGATGAGCTTCATCATCGCCCCGGCGAGCAATTGATCGCTGGCCGCCGAGAGGGAGGTGATCCGCGGGGCAAACTCGTAGGTCGGGTAGAGGATGTCGGACGAAAAAGTGAGGTAGGCGAAAACCGGGGTCATGGCGATGATCACCGCGACCAGATAGAGCATCTGCCAGGCATAGCTGGCCCGGGGAAATTCGGTCGAGGGACTCAACAGCGGCCACCAATAAAACAGGGCGGCGCCAAACATCGTGAAATGCTCGAGGATATGAACGACGCGGTTTTGCAGCGCCCAATCATAGAGCAAGGGCAGATGCCAGCCGCTGATCACCGCGGTGAAGATTACGCCGCAAATGACCGGTTGGGTCAGGACCTGGAGCAGGGGGCGCAGGACCGGCTGGGCGGTGACGGGGCGGACGAGCCAGTCGGGCAGGCCCAGCAGGAAAAGGATGGCCGCGGGATAGATGATGATCTGGTGCTGGAGCATGTGGGCGCTGAGCAGGTAGCGTTCGGCGATCTGGTCGAGGGGGGAGCCGACCCCGAGGTAGAAGCAGAGCAGCGCGGCGTAAAACTTGAGAGCGTGGCCGCGCGGGTAGGGTGCGCCGGGAGCGAGGCGGGCCCGGCCGGGCCCGGTGAGGATGGCATAGAGCCAGCCAAGGAAGATCAGCCCGCCGACGAGGAAGGGTTCGTTGTGCCAATGGGTCCAATCGATCATGGAGCCCTACGAATAGCCGGCAGAAGAGAATTGGCCACACAAAGCGGGCGCAAAACTGAAGCGCGCGAAATTTGGAAGTGGCCTGGCAAGCGCCTGCCGCTACGTCCGGAAGAACGTGTAGCCCCAGGCCGCCGTGCCTGTGGGGTTGGGCGATTGGCGACGGCACACGCTCAATGCGGGCACAGGGACGTGCCCGCCCACCGGAATCGTCGATGTGGAAATCGACGATCACCATGGCGGAGGATCTTGCCGGCACCGTGCCGGCGGGTGGGCGTCGGTCTCCGCACCGACG
>CAZAOI010000226.1:0-5547 GCA_964486705.1 uncultured Oleiharenicola sp.
GCACGATTTTCGTTTTCTGCACAACACCCACCGTCCTTACGCCGGCAAGCCGTATGTGGCCGAGGAGGGGGTACCCGCGATGCATTGGACGAAACTGGTGGTCCATGGCCAGGAGGCGGGCGCCCAGCCGGACAAGGCCTACGTTGATTTCTCCGCCTACGGCACCGAAGACGGCACGGAAAAGGTGCTGCACGAGAAGGCAGAATTCCTGCGTGTTGATGGCCAGTGGCTCTACAATCGCGAGGCGCGGCTCGGGCCCGCCCCGTACAAGGCCGCCGCGCCCAAGCCGGGCCGCAACGAGCCTTGCCCCTGCGGCAGCGGGAAGAAGTACAAGCAGTGCTGTTTGCTCAAGGAGTAGGCGGAACCCGAAACCAAGCTGGCAAAAAATCAGACCGTTTCCGGCTTGGTCTCGATCGAGAGGGTCGGGCTGGATCACGTGGCCGGCCGTAGATCAGGGTGCGCAAGAAGTATTCAAGCGGGCCGTATACATAGCGCCGCAGTCACCAGATACTCAGCGGCCCTTGGATGACAAAGAAGAGGCCAAAGGCGATCAGCATCTCGAGGGCTGGGCCGACTTTGCCCCCAGGCCGAAGAGCAGGCTAAACATGCTATTGAACTTGCCGGAGAAAAGCATGTCGCGGGCCATTTCCGCGTAGTGGTTGACCGGATCGTTCCACAGATGGGAGCTGTCGGCTTCGGCGAAAAATGACGTCGAGAAACCCGGCATGTTCATGATCAGGATACCGGGCAGCGCGAAGCCGCGAACGATGTCGATGATGCCGATGCGCTCGGAGGCGGTGATCAGTCCGCTGAGTTGGTTCGTCAAGGGGGATGTCATTTTTCTGGGAGCGGAGAGATTGGGCTCGACAGTGGATCAAAATCCCTGGGCCGCTCCGTGAGTCTGGTTGCGTGGTCAACCAAAACGTCGCCGAGTAGGAAGCGCAGGCGAGCTGGAGCAAGGGCGTTTTGCCCTGCCGAAACTGTCGCTACTGGAGGAGAACCGCTGCCGTGCCGGCAGCGGGCCGGGTGTTTAGCTGCCCGGCGGATGGGGTCGGCAGGTGTTGCGGCCGGCATGCTTGGCCTCGTAGAGCCGCTCGTCTGCTGTCTGCACGAGCGCGGCCGGCGAGAGCGCCGGTTGAGGCCACCGGGCCTCGGCCACGCCGATGCTGACGGTGAGCGCGAGGGTAGTCGCGCCCTCCAGGTGTGGACTGTGGGCGATTGCCTGGCGCAACGTCTCGGCCAAGGCCAGGGCGTCATCCAGTTTCACCGCTGGAACCAGCACGGCGAATTCTTCGCCGCCATAACGAAAGACTTCGGCCGGCGCCTTGGTGAGGGATTGAAAGATCTGAGCAACATGGCGCAGGACCGCGTCGCCGGCCGGATGGCCGTGGCGGTCGTTGATCGATTTAAAATGATCCAGATCAATCATGAGCAGGGCGAGCGCCGCGCCTTGCTTGGCGGCCGTCGCCGCGCCGGCGCTCAGGGCGTCGTCGAACGCGCCGCGATTGAGCAGGCCGGTCAAGCGATCCCGGTTGGCGCGCTGGCTGAGCTGCTGGTTTTCGTTGCGCAAATTGAGCACCTCTAATTCGGCGGCGAGCCGGAGGTTGTTGCGGTGTTCCTCGGCTTCGAGCTCCAGCGCCTCCAGGTCGGGCGGCTCGGTGGTGGCGATGGAGAGCAATTCCCCGTAGGTGATCCAATCCTGGCTGATCTGCTCGAGCAGCGGGCGGAAGGCGTCGCGTTCCAATCCCGCGAGTTCTCCGGCCCTGACCATGAGGCTGTCCATTCTTCGCCCGTGCTGCTGGTCGGGACGGGCCAGGAATGCGGCGATGGCGTCGGCCAGTTGCAACAAAGCCGCCCGGGCCCGGAGATCGGAACGCGCCTCGACGGACGACTCGCCGGTGTTGAGTGCGGCCATCGCGCTCCAGATGGTCTCGGGCAATTTCCAATCTTGCAGCAGGTGGCAGCCGATTTCGAGGTGATCCGTCCCCAGCGCGAGGCGCTCCCGGATTTCCAAGGGATCATTCTCTCCCGGCGCCGCGACCAGCACCGGTTCGTATTCCGCCGGCAGGGCGGTGGCGAGCACGAGCTGTCCGATCCGGAAAACCAAGCCGGCGATAAACGCCTCCTCGGGATTCCATTGGCGGTTGGAGGCGGCGAGTCGTTTGGCCGCCACCGCCCGGGCGAGGGATTCCGACCAGAAGCGGTTGAAATTAAAACTCGGGCAACTTTGATGATGCCGCTCTGATACCAGCGAGAACGACAGCGCGAGGAGCTGCGCTCCGCGGGTGCCGATGCGGGCCACCGCCTCCGCGAGGGTCGTGCCGTGAAAGCCGAGTCCAATCAACGGCGAGTGGAGATATTTCAGGATCTTCGCCGTGAGGGCGGGATCGGCGCTGATGACGTGGGAGAGTTCTTCGAGCGTCGTGTTTTCACTTGCGACGAGCTGGAGGACGCGCATCGCCACGGCCGGCGGACTGGGCAGGCGGTTCGTCGCCTTGAGCATCGGGAACGACACCTTGTTCATGCGATTGCCTTGCGGTGTGACCCGGCTGGTGGGCGTTGCGTTGGCGCGGCGGCATCCGGGCGGGCCGGAGGTTCAAACGGGCGTCGGGAGGGGAAACCGGCAGCAAACATGGCGGAGAAAATGGGGCGGCGGGGTTCTTGCTGCAGGAAGGGAGGCGAGGCCGCCAAAGTGGTCGGCGGTGGTCGCGACGCCAAGGCAAAAGCTATTCCCGCGCCGTGATGAAAGATCCCCGGGGCACGCCTCGGGGCATTTGATCGAGACCGACGCCAACCGACGGCGAATGAAGCGTCTGCCGCCCGCCGCCGATCGTTTCCACGGCGAGGGGCCGCTTCTTTGTGCTCCGCCCGCGGATTTGGTCCGCGATCTTCCTACTCCCGTTTGGATTTGGCCCGGAGCAAAACCTGGCGGCACAGAGCGTCTCCGCGATTGAAATCACGGCAGGTTTGCGGCCGCTGCTCGTAGATGGTGCAGAGCTGGGTCTCGGCGTCCAAAGCGACGCAGGCCCCGTTGCCGCGCTGGTCCATGCATCGGACGCCGTCGTGTTCCACGACGTAGGCTTCGGGCACCTGATCGCCGGCGCGCAATTCAACCACCAAGTGGCAACAGCGGCCGCAGCCGGCGCAGAGGGGAATGTCGTCAAGGTTGGGCGTGGACATGGAGGCGGCGGGGCCGGGCGTCTGGCCGCGGGTCTCCGGTGCGATTTCCGTTCGCTCGCGACGGGTCTCACTCATCCGCTGGTTCGGACTCATCGGCCAGGGCGGGCGTTCGGGTCCGCGGGTGGCTCATCATCGGAGCGAGGACGAAAGATTTTTTGGGCGTGGCGAGCGACTGGGCGATAAAGTTCAGGATTTCCGCCCGTCCGGTCTCGGTCGTGATGGAGGTGGCAAAGATCAGCGGGACCTCGGTGGTGGAACCGGCCATGGCTTGCTTGAATCGTTCGATGGTGTTCCGTGTGTGCTGCGCTGCCTGCTTGTCGATTTTGGTGAAGACCAAGGCGAACGGCACCGCGCGCTGGCCGAGCCAGTGGACAAACTTGAGGTCCATTTCCTGCGGCGGCAGTCGGGAATCGATCAGCGCGAAAACGCGCTTCAGATTGGTCCGTTGGCCCAGGTAGTCCCGCACGGCCGTGTTGAATTCCAAGCGGTCGCTCTTCGCCACCTTCGCATAACCATAGCCGGGCAGGTCGACGAGACTCCACGTGTTGTTGATCGTGAAAAAATTGATCAGCTTCGTCTTGCCCGGCAGATCGGAGACCATGGCCAGGCCCTTCTTGTCCGCCAGCAGATTGATCAGGGACGACTTGCCGACATTGGACCGGCCGATGAAGGCGAATTCCGGGAGAGAGGAAGGCGGACAGGTTTTGAGGTCCGGAGCGCTGATTGAAAAAGTGGCGGTTTTGATTTTCATGAATTCCAGCGCTCGCGCGCCAGTCAGTGCTTGGGTGAGCCCGCGCGTGGAGTCGAGCGGGCATTCTGTCGCGAAGGGGGTGCCCGGCCCCCGTTGCTGATGATCAACCGCATCGGAAGGGGATCGCCTTCTTCGCCGACGAGCCGAGGCCGGCCGACTAATCCCCCGACGGTCACCGCGACGCCGGCGCGGGCGAGAAACCCTTACTCAGACCGGCGCAAGGGCGAGTCCCCCGGCGACCCTGAACTCCTCGGGATTGGAAAAATGAAACCCGAATTCGTCCTCGTGGCCCTCGGGGGCCCGGAAAACCGCCACGCCCAGTTTTTCGACGACGAAAGACGCCAGGAGGAAAAAGGAGACGAGTTGTGGGAGGGTGAAGGAGCTCACAGACGGGGCGAAGAAATGGCGGCCGGAAATTTATCCGAAAAACAAAAATGGTTTGTCAAGAGACGAAGCGCAAAATTCGGCCGGATTTCGAGAAAGTTACCCACAAGAAAAGCAAGCGATTGGCGGAAGCCGCCGGGCGTGACGGCCAAGGTGTTTGCCGGACAGGGATCGATTGCGCCCGCGGACTAGCGCCCTGATTTGTCCAGCCGGCAGGACGGTCTGAACCCGCGGACCCGGCGAACTCGGGCGGTTTCGGTGGAGTTGCTGCCGATTGGTTTGGGAAATCGCCTTGCGAACAACGGATTTGTGACGATTGATGTTCTTAGTTCAGTCAGAGTTCAGATGCACGGTTGAGTTCGTGATTTGAGTCTGTCAGCAAGACTGGGAAATGACTGCGTGAGTGACTTCGGCCGGGTAGTTGTCAGGTCGGAAATCGTCAGGGCAGCGTTCAAGTTACGGATCGGGTGGCTCTGGTGCAGCCGGTGCCATGGAGCTCAGCTGTGAGGCCAGGTCGCCGTCCGGTGGCCGGGCAGGGCAACATCCAACCATCAACCAATGCGGACAGCCGCTCGGAGGAACAGCCATGAAACTCTCTCTTCTCCTTCTGCAACGCGAGGCCCTGCTGCGGCAGACCCGCCTCGCCAATCTGGCTTTTGTTTACCGTCATCTGGGCAGCGTGGTGGCGCGGATTTCCCGCGCCCAATTGCGCGGGGAGGTTTGCCTCCAGCTTGCCGAGCCCGCGGCGGAGCGCTATTGGCCCGTGCTCACTGCGCGTGAGGGCAATCAGTCCGTGATTGAAGAGCATTTCACCGATGCGAACATCGTCGAACTCGCCGACCTGATCGGGTTCATCACGGGAAAGGCCGGGGTGGACACGACCTTCCGGCTCGAGAATATGGCGGCCCAGTTCCTCGCCCCGCTGGCGCAAAAACTGGAGGAGGCCGGCGTGGAGCTCGAGCCCGAGAAGTTTCGGCTGCCCGAGCCAAACGAACGCTAAGCTGACTCGATGCGGTTGATTTTGGTCGAACGCGGTCTCCGGACGCATTTTCTCCTGCGCGCATCGAACCAGCCCGTCCGGAGGCCGGCTGCCACCAGTCTGGTCACTGATGGCGTGAGCGGAAAAAGCGTTCACTTGCACGGTTTCGGCTAAGCCGGGTCGATGCAGGTGGGTGGACGTCGATGTCCCCATCGACGCCTGTCGCCGGTGTGGCCTGTTGTTCGCGGCTGCG
>CAZAOI010000227.1:0-5526 GCA_964486705.1 uncultured Oleiharenicola sp.
CCGGAGCGTCACCGCCTGACTCCCGGGTGGGTGGACGTCGCGGCGCTGGACGCGTGGCTCGCCCGGCAAAACCGCGCGACCCTGCGGCAGCAATTCGGTCTGCGACCCAACGAATTGCTCGTCTGCAATATCGGCACGGTCTCCGACCGCAAAGGCCAGCACACCTTCGCCCGCGCGGTGGACTTGCTCTGGCGCCGCCACCCGGCGCTCGCCGCCCGCACGCGCTTCATCTTGCTGGGCGGACGCGATTCGCCGTTCGACACGATGCTCCAGGAAACGCTGACCGAACTGGGGCGCCCCCATCTCGTCGTCCACCCCGAGACCTCCGACTATCTGCCGTACTATCTGGCCGCGGATGTTTTCGCCTGCTCCAGCTATGAGGAATCTTCCCCCAAGGTGGTGTTCGAGGCGATGGCTTGCCATACGCCGATCATTGCCTCGGCGGTGCATGGTATTCCGGAACTCGTGCGCCCCGACGTCGAGGCCGTGCTGGTGCCGGCGGGCGACACGGTCGCGTGGTGCGATGGACTGGCGCGGTTGCTGACATCCCCCGAACTCAGGCGCGAGCTGGCCGACCGGGCGCGGACCCGAGTGGCGGAACAATTTAACGCCTCGACCGTCCTGCCCCGCCACCTCGCCCTTGCGTGCGATCTGGCAACTAAAGCCGTTCCATGAGCGGGGCAGCAACCATTGCCGTTGGTCATACGCTTCGCCAATATCCAGTTTCCGATCTCTAAAACATGCCTAATCAGCACCCCACTCATCCCACCGGCGCCTCATTGCCGCATCGAAACGAATTTGATGAGGAAGGTTATCTTCAGCTCTACCCTGATATCGCCAAGGGAGTTTTCTTGGGATCGATCGAGTCAGGCTGGCGGCATTTCCTGGAAGCCGGTTTCGCGGAAGGTCGCCAATGGTTTTCAAAACCAGATCCATGGCTGGGAGTGAATCGGAGCATCGCCAAGGACGACGAAATGTTCAGCGGAAACGAAAGCCATTATTTCGATGTCGGCGAATCCGCCCTGCACGCCATTGAAACCGCATTTTTCGCGGCGCGCAGACAAAAGGCGACGATCAAAAGAATTCTCGATTTACCGTGTGGCCACGGCCGGGTGATGCGGTTTCTCCGCCGGGCTTTTCCCGACGCCCAGCTGACCGCCTGCGACTTAAACCAGAGCGGCGTCGAGTTTTGCGCGGCAACATTCGGAGCGCTGCCGGTGGTGTCGCGGGAGACCATTGACGAAATTCCTCTGTCGGGTGAATTCGATCTGATTTGGTGCGGCTCGCTGCTCACGCATCTTCCCGAGGAGAAATGCGCTTCGTTTCTGCGACTTTTTCTACGACTCCTTGGCCACGGCGGTGTCCTTGTTTTTACCATGCATGGACGGCACTATGTCCGTGAGATCTCGACAGGGAAAACCCCGCACGGTGTCGATGATCACCAGCTGGCAGAGTTACTAGCCGGCTACCAGCAACGGGGATTCAGCTACGTTGATTACTCCGGCCAGTCGGGCTACGGCTTAAGCTTGGCCCATCCGTCATTCGTCACCGCCCATCTGGTTGATCATCCTGGCTGGCGAGTCCTCAATTATAGGGAGGCCGGTTGGGATAATCTCCAAGATGTTATCTGCCTCCAAAAACAGTTCTGGCTGCCGCCGGGTTGAAGTGGTCACGGCGCTGAAAACGTGGCCCGCTTGGCGCGCCGTCATGACATTCGCGGAGGGTCCAGCTGGGCCAGCCCTATCTTAACTCCAGAGCCACTGAGCAATTGTTATCATAATACGAACCAGACGCCGCAGACGACCCATCACTTCACCTCGATCTTCGTCCAGAAAGCCCAGTCAAAATTGGGCGTAAGATTGGGCCCGCTGGAGAATCGCAATATTTCCCCCGGCTCGGCTTGAAAGGGAATGACCTCGCGCTGCCGACCGCGATCGGCCGGTTCGGTGGCAGGATCGAGCACCCGGCTGAAGATCTGCCGGGTTTCCCCATTCGGCAGCTCCCCGGTGATGGAAAACTCCACTCCATCGGTCTTCTCCCCGGTTCTTTCGTAAGCGGTGCCGTGGATGCCGAAGTCCCAGTTGATTCGGGTGGCCCCGTTCGGGGCGGGAAACCAGAGGTCGGTGGTGCTGTGGGCAGTCAGGGCCGGTTCGCCCTCGACCAACTCGTTGCCCAATCCAAACGTGAAGTAGGCCCGGATGGGAGCAGGGGAAACAATGCCGAAGGTCGTGCGCGCCAAGCCGGCCGAAATCCGGAACGGAACTTCCGGTGGTTTTTCCGCCGGCGGGCGCGGGTGGAAAGTCGTCTGCCCATATTTCCGGCTGGATTTGAGGAATTCCTGCACCCGGAAGATATAGAGCCGGCGGCAATAGACGTCGGCGATGGGGTGGGAAAAAGTGGGAATGGTATCCAGATCAAACTTGGCCGCGGCCAGTTTCAGGAAAGCGGTGTTGGTGCGGAGCGCCCCGACCAGGACGAGCGCGGAAACATCCTCGTCGGCCAGTTCGTCAAAGGCCCGGTTGAGATACGCGGTATCGTACTCGAGGCCATTGCGGATCATGAGCGCCTTGCGCTCGGAGTAGAGCGGGATCATGGCCGCCCAGTCCGCCCCCGCGATGACGGTCACCGAGCCCGGCGGCGTGAGGTCGCGCAGCGCCTCGGTGAAGGGAAACCCTCCGTTGGATTTCACGAGTTGGGCCGGACGGTAACCGTGCCAGTAATTATTGAACTGCGCCACGAAGGGCACCGCGATGATCAGCCAGCTGCACCACCACGGCACGCGAGAATCGAGCAGGCCGAAGAGCACAAACGCCAAGGCCGCCAGCAGGAAGACCGCGCAGGAATAATAATAGTAGTCCTGATACGCGAAGGCGAAGGGGAACATCAGCTGCGCCAGAAAGAAGACCGCCGCCAGCCCCAGCACCGGCCAGCGCGCCCGCCCGAAGAACACCAGCCCGGCGACCAGTCCCACGACAATCATCCAGGGCGGCATGATCGCCTCCGTCCAGCGGTCGAGTAAAGTACTCCAAGTCTGGCGCGAGAAGCGCGCGGCAAAATCGAGCAGGCCCCAGTTGCCCTGGGAAAGATTCTTCGAGGTGAAAATCCAGGCGGAGGCGTGCGCCGCCTTGATCGGATCGGTCACCGCGATCCACCAGCGGAGCGCGCCCAGCGCCACCGCGACCGTGGCGGCGCCCCAGAGGATCGTCTGCAGCGGGGCGCGCCAGCCCTGACCGGCGCGCACGTCGCGCCACAACTGCCAGGCGCCGTAGCCGGCGGCGGGCACCAGCCACATGGCAAAGGTGATGCTCTTGATCAACGCCGCCGCCGTACCCGCGACCACGGTCAACGCCAGCCAGGACCAGCGCCGCTCGTCCATCGTCCGCACAAATCCCAGCAAAAACCACGCGGAGCACATCAACACCATCGAATCCATCAGGAACGCCCGGGAGTAATAGATATACACCGGACAGGCCAGAATCAGCGCCAGCGCGAGCAGCCGGCGGGGCCGGCCCACGCCGAACCGCCCGAGCAAGAGATAACACGCCGGCAACGTCAGATAGAAACAGGTGAGCGTGACGACCCGGGCGGCGATGAAATGCGGCCAGCCGGTCAGGCGACTCAACCCCACGACGCACCATTCGTAGATGGGCACCTCGAGCAGAATGGAAACCCACGGCTTGCCGAGGATGGGCGTCTCATAAAGCAGGGAAAAATTATTCTGCGCGTCGATGTAATAGCTGACGATGGCCGTCTGCGCCTGCCGGAATTCGTGTCCGGCCATGAAGGCGGAAGTCCAGTTCGAGGTCGCCAAATAGAAATGCGCAAGGAGGGCGGCGCAGAATATCGCCACCAGAGAAAGATCCTCCCGTCGCGACGGATTTTTATCGGCCATGGCGCATGAAGAAAGGGTCCCGGCCCGGAGCAGCAATCGTTTAATTCCAGTGTCAGGCGGAGAGACTGGACCAAGGGCAACCGGATTGGCCCGCCACTCCGTTATGACAAGGGAGAAATCCAAACCCGCCAGTCCGCACCGCTCTTTGCCTCCCGGCGACCCGCCGAAGGTGCGCGGGCATCCATGGAGCGCACTTACTGGATTGTGCCCCGTGAAATATCTTCCCAGTTTCCCGCCACTCCGTCCCGACCATTTCGGCATGAACGAAAATCCCACCGCTTTTCTGCACCTTGACCGGCCCGGGCCGGACCGGATCCTGCCGGTCGGGCGATCACGGGTGCAAGGTTGGCTGGTCGCAAAACCGGGGTTTCACTATACGGATCTCCGGATTGTCCACGGCGCGGAAATCTTGCCGGGAATCCACGGCCTCCCCCGGCCGGACGTCGCGGCCTATCTCCAGGCCCGCACCCCTTGCCTGCTCGCCGGCTTCGAGATTGCCGTTGAGCTGCCCGCGGGCCCGCACCAACTCCGGCTCGAAGCCTGCTCGATCGCCGGCACGTGGGAGTTGCTGGAAACACTCGAGGTCGAGGCCAGGCCGGGTGGCGCCACCGATCCCTTGACCGCGATTGTGCCGTTGCGGGGCCGCGAATTCGGCGAGGCTCTGGCCGTCCTGCTGCGCCGGCTCGGGGCCGGTGGTTCGCCGGCCGCCGGCGCCGCGGCCATCCTCGCCGCGACCGCCCGCCCGCATTATCTCCGTCATCCCCACCGGCCTTTCCACGGGCACTTGGATGAACCGCAGGCGTGGTCGCGCGCCACCTTTGGCCGGATCGCCATCTCGGGCTGGCTGCTGCACGAATCATCCGCGATCAAACGCGTGTTCGCCACGGTGGATCTGCAGGCGGTGCAAAACTTGCGCTGCGGCCGCCCCACCCCTTTTCTGGCGGCGCTGCATCCGCACTCCCCGTCCGCACGGCTGAGCGGATTCGAAGGTCACCTGGACTGGCCGGCGCAACTGCCCGGGCCCGTCACCGTGCGGGTCTACGCCGAATTGGCGGACGGCAGCTGGCACCTCGGCTCCGTGGTCCGCATCGCCGTCACCGATCACGAATTTGCCAAGCAGCCATTCGGACGTTTCTCTCCGCTGGGGTTCTGGCGGGCGTGGCGCGCGCTGCGCCGGGCGGCGGCGGCCCGCGGCCTCACGGTCGAAACCGGCCGCGAATACCGGCAGGCCATCACGAAAGTCTGGCGGGACTACGCCGCGCAGGCTCCCCGCCGGATCAGCGCCGGGCCGGTCGCCCGAAAATCGGCGCACCGCATCCCTGCTGGTGCGGGCAAACTCACCCACGTTCATTACTTCACCCACAACCTCGGCCTCGAAGGCGCGCCGCTGTTCCTCCTCGAGCACGCGCGCCATCTGCACGAGACCACCGGCGCGACGATCAGCGTCACCAGCGGACGGGAGGGTCCGTTGCGACGGGAATTCGCCGCCTTGGGGGCAAGCGTGCAAGTCGTGGACGCTTCGCCGCTGCTCGAGCCCCAAAATGCACGCGAGCTGCGTTCCGCCCTGGCCCGGCTGGCCACCCAGGTCGACCTGCCGCCAGCCGACCTGGTCGTCGCCAACACGCTCTCCTGCT
>CAZAOI010000228.1:0-5521 GCA_964486705.1 uncultured Oleiharenicola sp.
ACATCACCATCCCGGCCACGCCCATGAAGGAGGCGGCGGAAAGATATTCGCCGGAGATCGCGGAGGCGTTCCAGCCGACCGACACCGAACGGCCGGCGACAAAAAAATCGCTCGCGGTCTTCGAGGTCCGGGCGGAGCGAAACCCCATCCAGATGGTCACGGCCACCGTCACAAAGGAGAAAGCGAAGATCCACGGATCCACCCCGCCAAACAAGCCGCCCGTTGCGATCAGGAGCGGCGGGCTCATTTGCCACCCTCCTGGCGCCCAGCCTTCACCTGCGCCACCTCGTCATTCTCCAGCCAGATCGACCGGCGGATGAAATACCACGAGATGGCCCACACGGCCGGGAAGAACAGCACGCCGAGGAGCAGCCAGCTCAGGGTGAACCCGCCGATCCGGGTGGCCATGAGTTGCGGCGCCAAATAATTGGCGAGCGGGAGTCCGAGCAGGACGACAAGAAACGCGGCCGCGCAGGCCACGGAGAGTTTCAACTGGCGGCGCATCAGCGTGTGCAAAAACTCTTCGCTGTGCACGCGGTCCTGGGGGGAAGGAGGCGGGGGCATCGGGCTGCACCATGCCGGTGAGCCCGCCGCAGGCAACAGGGATTTTGGCGAATTGCCGCCGACGCTGGCTTGCCTGCGGAGGCTGATCCCTGACTCCGCGACGGGTGGTCGCCGACTTCCCAGCCGCGGGGCCGGCGGCGCGACGGGCCCTCAGTTTGCCACAGCGAGCCACAGGGCTGATCGGCGACGGGCGGCATTGGGGTCTCAAGGCTGCGCTCGATCACCGCCAACGGATGCTGACGCCCAGCACGGAAGACCCGGACAACGCCAGGCAGCCCGATGCGGGACGCAGAGCGGAGCGACCCGTCGTTTCGACAAACTCAAGGTCCTGAGCCAGTCGAAGGACTCCGCCGCGGCGCAACAGGCCGGCGAGGAGGGCGAAGCCTTGGCGGCGCGCCACACATTTCCTGACCACCCCACGTCAACTTTTGCTTGCGCTCAACTCCTCATCAATGGCTGCGTCAGGCAGTGTGGACCGCCATGCCAGGCCCACAGCTCGCGGGCGGCAAAGGTATCGACCGCGATTCCATCCGCTTCGATCGCGGCCTTGGTGGCCGGGTTGCCGGCGTAGGCGATGACCCGGCCCGGCGTGGCCTGGACGACGTTGGCGGCTTGGCGGCGCAGCTCGGGGTAGGCCACGGCCATGAAATGGCTGAAAGCCTCGGCCGGGGCGGTCGGCCGGGCTCCGCCGACCCAGGTGAACTTCCAGTTCAGGCGGTGAAGATGGTCAGCCAGCTTGCCTTCAACCTTCTCCTCGGCCCCGGTGCCGCGACGGTAAAGTTTGAGCGAGCCGAAGCCCTTCAGCATTTTCAGCGCCGCCTCGGCCTCTTCTGCGGAAAGCCGGGTGTCGGCTCGCGCACCTTGAATGAAGCGCACCAGCGGGCTCGACTCGGCGAATGCGCTCTCCAACAGATAAGGCACGGCCAGCGCATGGTTGGGCGCCAGCATGGTGAAATAAGTATCGAGGTGCAGCAGCAGCGTCTTGAGTTCGCTGGCCGGGTTTTTCTGGCCCGGCTGGACCGTCTGAAGGAATTCGCGCTCAACCGTCTGGACCGCGAGAACATCCATATCGAGCCGCTTAGCCAGCACCGGGGCGATCCGCGGGTCGCTGCGGTTTCCGGTGCCCAGGAACAGCAGGTCCTTGGCCACAACCATGGCATCGCCGCCTTCAACGATCATGCCTTCTTCCACGGCATCGAAAGCGATCGGCACGTCCTTGAGCAGCGGCGAATGCGCGTAGACGAAACGCAGCAGCATATTTTCGCGGCGGCGGCGCTGGGAGATCGAATTACAGATCACCAGCCCGCGCGGGGTCATGAAGGCGGAGTCCCGCGTCCACATGGTCGACGTGGAGCTGTTGAGGACATGGTGATAGCTGCCGTCGGCTCCCAATGTGTAGCGGATCGCCGGGTCGCGGCCGAGCAATTGTTGGGCGGTGACGTTGCCGGCGCGCGAGCCCAGCCGCGGGAACGCCTCTTTGACCCAGGCCGTGAGAATGCCTGATTCGCGCGTCGCCGCCATGGCCGCGGCAAGAGCGTCCTCCAACTCAACGACGTCACAGCCGGAATCGCGCAGCAAGCGGATCAGTTCGGCATGCTGCGCGGCGGCGACCGCAACATCGGCTTCCGCGCCCGGAAGTACGCTGTCACCGAGGATATCGACCGGGTGATCGGTCGCCCGGAAGCTGTGGACCAGAACCCGCGCCAGTTTGCCGATATCGCTGCTTAACGGAAGCGGGGCTGCGGCCAGCGCTGCCCGCAGCGGTGCGAAGCCAGCGGCCGCGGTCACGAGGCTGGCGGCAATGAATTGTCGGCGATTCAGCATGTGACCGCTGACAGGAAACTGGTTTTGGGGGACGAGCATGGCCGGGGGAGGAGTTTGAGGTGAAGGGTGGAGCGATTGATTGCCGGGTCGGGACTCACCGAGCCAGGACACGAACGCAATCGAAGGGGAAATAACCGGACGATTTCACGATCGTGACAGCAAAGGTCATGCCGCCAAGTTGGCGAGGCTCAGATTTTGCGCAAGCGATTACACCCCGAAAGAGGCTGGCCCATTGGGCTGGATGGCGTCCTTCGTCGGATCTGCCTGTCTTCCCGTGACGGCAGGCCATGGGCTAACCAAAAAATCCAGTTTCCGATCAGGAAATCCCCGCTTCATGACAATTTTGGCGCAGACGAAATCCACTTTTCGGCTTGTAGAAGGAAGAGGTCCCGCTAATTCAGGGCACCGGAAACCCAACGGCTACCCCACTGCTCCACTTTCTGGTCGATTCGCGCTTTCCGCTGAAAACTTCATGTGCTTGGACCCGCAGCCTCTGCGTCGGATTGAGCATCAGCTCATTCACCTTGGTTGTCTCCGCCAATGAGTCGGTCTCGGCGAAGAAGCCCAAGATCGACCTGGACGATGGGTCAGACGACGGTTTTCGCGCTCGGGTTCCCGAGCGGGGCTATCCGTCCATCGAAGCGCTTTGGGTCTGCGGCTGATCGGGCCGCGCGGGCCGCGCAACTCAAGTGAACATGCACACGGTCATCCCGTCGTTCGCGGCTCTTGCGCTGTCTGCCATCCCCATCGGTTGCGCATCCATGCCTTCACCTCGGATGCCTGCCACCACCATGGAAACGAACAGGCAATGGGCCTCGTTGGGCGTCTTCGACCGCTGGGTCGCCACGCGCTGGAAGGAGTACAGTCCGGCCGGAGGTCTGATCGAGATTGTGTTTGAGCGCACCGATGAGCGCACGGTGCATCTGCGGGTGAGTTCAGGCGGCGCACTGATGGCTGAGGTCGTGTTCCGCTTCGAAGCGCCCGGTCAGGGCCGCTACTGCGAAGTGCACGACAAGGTTGAGTCCTGTGATGCCGCATTCACGTACGACCAGAACAGCATGACCTACCTGCCGAACGACCCGAAGAAACGCGTCTATCGGGCGGTGCTGACCGAACCCAATGTGTTCGTGCATTACGAGGAAGTCAGGGGCGTCCCCTTCGATATGGAAAGCTACGCGGAAGCGGCTTTCGACGGCGACCCCGCCGTGCGTGAGCGGGCGAAGGCCTCGCTCGCGCGCCGGGAACAGGCGGTCGCGGAGGTGAAGCGGCGGCGGGAGCAGGCTGCCAGCAACACGACACCGCCCGCGCCATGACACCGGCATGAGCGATTTGGCCTGCTCCTCGGTCGTTGCGATTTCGCTCCGCACGACCGGCACCACTGCATTTCCCATCACCATCACCTCGAGCGTTTGTTCCTCGGCATTTACCACCCTTCCCCTTAAACCCCTTCCCGCCAAGCCATGCTCTCCCCAAAAATCCAGTTTCCGATCAGTAACACCGACCCCACGGCGCGCACTGCCGAGCACCGATTTTTCTCATGGCTTGCTTTCGCGATGCTGGTTGTCGTCGTCGTCGGCTTCCTGCCGAGTTATTTGTTGGTTCCGATGCGCGGCCTGCCGCACGGCAACCGGCCGCTCACTCCGCTGTTGCATGTCCACGCTCTGGTCGCCTTCGCCTGGTGCCTGCTCTTCGTCGCCCAAGCCCGGCTTGTGGCCACCGGCCGCACGGGCCTTCATCGGCGGCTTGGACGATTTGGCCTGGGACTCCTGGTAGCGCTCACCTTGCTGGGGCCCTGCGTGGTGCTTGAGTCGGCCGAGGTCTATGGCGCCACGCCCGGGGACTTGGCCTTCGTCGCCGTCGGCCTGGGAAACGTCCTCGCCTACACGGCTTTTTTCGGCGGCGGCCTCTTGGCGCGTCGGCGGGCGGATCTCCACAAGCGCCTGATGGTTCTCGGCATGGTCGGCATGTTGTCCGCGCCTTTCGGACGGCTGATGGAAATGCCTCACCATTGGAACCACGTCGTCGGGCCAGCCGCATTCGTGGTGGCACTCGCGTGGTGGGACCGGCGCTCGCGAGGGAGCGTGCATCCGGCAACGCTTTACGGCGGCCCTTTGATTCTGCTCTGGCAGTTGCTCCCCAACGCGTACGCTGACAGTGCCTGGTGGCAATCGACAGCGGCTTGGATGGTCCAGGCCTATGCGCGCTGAACGCGTCGGTGCGCGAGTTGGCTGATTGGGCAGAACCAAAAACGTGGCCCGCGGCCGCGTTCCACCTCGACCAATTGCTCGAGCCCGCCTCAGTAGTCCAGGAACTTCAGCTCCCCCAGCTTCACCTTGAAGCGCTCGCTGTAGGGCGTCACCCGCTTGAAGTCCGTCCTCGTCGCCGCGTAGTTGCCGCCCACCTTGACGAAGAAGATCGAGCCCTCGCCGTCGGCGTGCAACGCGGTGATGGGCGGGACATATTGCGGATCAACGCTGGTGAAATCCAAATCCGCCTCGCCGGACTTCAGCTTCAGGATGAGGCCCACGCGCATCGGCTCGCGCAGCCGCACCGTGACACTTTCGATGGCCTGCCGCTCTTTGTTGACCCGGGCCGTGACCCGGAATTTGTCCGGCGGCAGGCGTTGGTTGCCGTTCTTGATCAACGGCACCTCGTAGGTAACCGTAGTCGCCGTTTCCTCCTCCACCGTCGCCTTCGCGAGATCGAGCAACTCGCCCAATGACCGGCGGTTTTTCCGGCGCTTGGCGTGCTCCTCGCGGAGGCGCTTGATCTGTCGCTCAGTCGGCGTCTTGCCGTCGAGTTGGAGTGGCGTCCATTGCCCTTCGTAAGGCTGCGAGGGATCATAGCGCTCCACCGTCTCCCCCTTCACCTTCCCGGTCCGGTCCTTGTTGACCACCGTTTGAGTGTAGGCCCAGCGCTCGCCATCGAGGGCCGACTTCCGGATCGCCTCCGCCAGCAACGGCGGGGTGCCCGCGACAAGCGCAGCGGTGCCGCGGGTCGGGGACTCCTCCACCGCTTCCTCGCCCCGGAGGAGAGCGGCGGCCAACAAGGTGCAGGCAAAAACAAAAAGGCGCATGATCGTGAGAACCATGCGCGGGAAATTTGTTTCGGCAAGTTTTTGGACGAGCTCATT
>CAZAOI010000229.1:0-5510 GCA_964486705.1 uncultured Oleiharenicola sp.
GTTTGCGCACGAGCGATCGCTACAACCCTTACCCGGAAGAGATGAACCGGCGGCTGACCACCCAGCTGGCGACCATGCAATTCGCCCCGACCTCGACCGCCGGCTCATGGCCAATCCACACTACGCGTGGTGCCGCCAACTCGGACAGCTGAAGCCGGCGCTGATTTTCGCTATCAGCACCGGAGCGATGGCGGCTTATTATCAGCGGATGGCCGCCGCCGGGCAAAAACTGGGCGACGTCAAGCCCCCGGTGCTCACCATCACCCCCGGTTGGGACGGATGTTTTATCGGCCAGTTCGGGCCGTGACACGGCTTCATCGCCACAGTCCCGAGGCGCGCCAGATACCCACCAAGCCCACGAAAATCCAGAAGACGTTCAGCAAGGTATAGGCGGAATCGCGCTTCAGGATCGCGCACCAAGCCAGCAAAATCGCGTCCACCGTGTTGAATACCCAGACAAACATGAACGGACTCTGGGGGCCCAGCCAGCTCACCAGCGAGAAGCTGAAGATGCGCATGATCACACCGGTCATCTCGATCTTCTTCAGATTCGCCCGGACAAAATCATTTAGGTTGATCGATTTCATAATGTCTCTTGGTCATCGGGTACGGCGTGGCGCGGTCGTTTTGCTTCCACTTCGGGCAGCAGGGCCGTGAGCAGACCGAGAAGCGGCAAATACGCGCAGATCCGGAAGACATGGTTGATGCTCGTGTGGTCGGCGAGCACACCGAGCAGCGCCGAGCCAATGCCGGCGAAACCGAAGGCCAGCCCGAAAAACAGGCCGGCAATCAGGCCAACATTGCCCGGGACCAGCTCCTGCGCATAAACGAGGATGGCCGAGAACGCCGACGCCAGGATTATGCCGATGAAGCCGGTCAGCACGATGGTCCCGACGAGCCCGGCATACGGCAGCACAAGGGAAAACGGCGCCACGCCCAGAATGGAAATCCAGATGACCCGCTTGCGCCCGATCCGGTCGCCGACCGGGCCACCGATGATCGTGCCCGCCGCCACCGCGAAGAGGAAGACGAACAGGGCCCATTGCGACGCCGCCACCGACAGGTGAAACTTATCGATCAGGTAAAACGTGTAGTAATTGGTCAGGCTGACCAGGTAGATGTATTTCGAAAAAATCAGGATCACGAGCACGGTGAGAGAACCGAGGACGCGCCGATTGGCAAACTGGGCCCGCGGCTCCTGGCGTTTGGCCGCCTGCGCCACCGGGTCATTGAGATGCACCTGATACCAGGCCCCGACCTGCGACAAAACGAAAATACCGAGCAGGGCGATGGCCGAAAACCAGAGCAGGGAGTGCTGACCATGCGGCACCACCACCAGCGCGGCGAGGGCCGGCCCGAGGGAAGAACCCAGATTGCCCCCGACCTGAAAAAGCGATTGGGCCAGCCCATGCTGTCCGCCCGACGCCAACCGCGCGATGCGCGAAGCCTCGGGATGAAAGATCGCTGAGCCCATCCCGATCATCGCCGCCGCGAGCAAAATCAGCGGCAACCGATCCGCATACGACAGAAAAACCAGGCCCGAAAGGGTGATCCCCATGCCGACCGCGAGTGAATACGGTTTTGGTCGGCGGTCGGTGTAGAAACCGACGACCGGCTGCAGAATCGAACCGGTCATCTGGAATGCAAAAGTGATCAAACCGATCTGCGCATAGCTAAACCCGTACGACGCTTTCAGCACCGGGTAGATCGCCGGAATGAGCGACTGAATCGTGTCATTGAGCAAATGCGACAGGCTCAGCGCCCACAGGAGCCCCATCACGGTCGCTTGGGCTCGCGTGGGCGGGTCTGGAAGAATGGACTTTGCCGGCTGGCTCATGGGACGAAATCTTTCCGAGACTCGGGGCATCCGCAGCGCCGGTGTCAAGGGAGCATCACCCGGCGCTTCGCCGGCCTGAAGCGCACGCCGCACCGCACGGCTTGGGCCAATCAGGAAAACGGCTTTCCTTCGAGGCGAAAGGCTCTTTCACTCGGGACCTCGGCCGCGGACACCCCCCCTCGCGCAGCAATCCGATTCGATTTTGACCCATGCTCCCGTCGCAGCGTTCTGCTCCCAAAGTCGATCCCGCCGCTCTCGCCCGCGGTCCGGAACGGATTGCCGCGGTTCTTCCACCCCGGGACTTCATCCGCTTTTCGCTCGAAGAGACGGAGCAGTCGCTTTCGGAGCGGTTCGAAAAGCAGGTGGCGCGAAGTGCGGAGCGCATCGCGGTCAAAACCCGGCGCGACGAACTGACCTACGGCCAGCTGAACGCGCTCGGCAACCGGGTGGCCCACGCCCTCGTGACCGCCAGCGCCCAGCGTTCGGCGCCCGTGGCCATCCTGCTGGAACAAGGAGCCGCGCTGGTCGGTGCGATCGTGGGCGTGCTCAAAGCCGGCCGGCCCTACGTCGGACTGGATCCCACGCAGCCCACCGCCAGTCTGCGGCGAACCTTGGAACATTGCGGCGCGGACCTCGTGATCACGAACCAGCGGAATCGGGCCGTGGCCGCCGCCCTGGCGGCCAACGGACAGTCCTTGGTCGATCTCGATGCGCTCGACCCCTCCCCGCGCCCGGAGAATCCTGGAGTGCGCCAGTCGCCGGATGATCCGGCCTATATTTATTATACGTCCGGCTCCACCGGCGTGCCAAAGGGCGTGGTCGATGCGCACCGCAACGTGCTGCACAATGTCATGCGCTATACGAACAATCTGAAAATCGGCGAAGACGACCGGCTCACCCTGCTGCAGTCGGTCGCCTTCAGCGGTGCGGTTTCGAGCCTGTTCTCCGCGCTCCTCAATGGGGCCGCCTGTTTTCCGATCGATCTGCGCGAAGAAGGCAGCGAGGGACTGGGCGCCTGGCTCGCCGAGCAACAGGTGACCATCTACCACTCGGTCCCATCGATCTTCCAGCGCCTGCTCGCCACGGGGCGCGCGCTCCCCAGCCTTCGTATCATCCGGCTGGAGGGCGATCAGGCCGCGCCGCGGCACGTGGAGCTCTTCAAGCAACACTTCGGTCCGGCGGTGACTTTGGTGAACGGCTTGGGCGCCACCGAGACCGGAATTTCGCATCAGTTCCCCATCCGCCTCGACACAGTCATCACCGGCAGTGTGGTCCCTGTCGGCTACGCCACGTCCGACCTGCAAGGCCTGATCCTGGATGCGGCGGGGGCGGAACTGCCACCCGGCAACGTGGGGGAGATCGCGATCAAGAGCCGCTTCCTCGCCACCGGCTATTGGCGACAGCCGGAGTTGACCGCCGCGCGGTTCCGGCCTGATCCCGCCGGGGGAGCTGAGCGCATCTATCGTACGGGTGACTTGGGACGCAAAGGGCCGGATGGTTGTCTCGAGTACCTTGGCCGCTTGGATCACTCGCGCAAACTTCACGGCCGCTGGATTGACGGGCCCGCGGTCGAACTGGCGCTAACGCGGCTCGAAAGCGTCAGGGAGGCAGCCGTGATCGTGCGTGAGACAAAATCCGGCGAACCGGAACTGGTTGCGTACGTGGTCGCGACCGGGCCGACAGCGCCAACCGTGAGCGCATTGCGGCGTGCGCTGGCCGCGGAGCCGGGTGAGATCGCCGTGCCGTCACGTTATGTCCTCCTGCCGGAGTTGCCGCTGGATGCGAACGGCAAGGTGAATCGCCAAGCGCTGCCCGAGCCCGATCCTGGCCGGCCCGATCTGGCCAATCCGTTCATCCCGCCAACCACCGCGACCGAGCAGACTCTCGCGCAGATTTGGGCTCAGGTACTCAAGGTCGACCGGATCGGCCTGAACGACGATTTCAGCGAACTGGGCGGCGACTCCCTTCAGGCGATTGAAATTGCGGTCGAAATTGAAAAACGATTCGGGACCAAGCTCCCGGCCTCATTCCTGATGGAAGCTCCGTGCATCGGCGAGATGGCTCGCCGCCTCGCCCGGCCCGATTCCGGCTCCAGCCACCTGGTCGCGATTCAGCCCGCCGGATCCCGGCGACCGTTCTTCTGCATGCATGACGAGTTCGGCGACGTCATCGCCTATCGGGTGTTGGCGCGGCTCCTCGGTCCGGATCAGCCGGTTTTCGGACTGCGAGCGCGCGGCCTCGACGGCAAGGAAGTGCCGTTCGACCGGGTGGAGGACATGGCGGCGCTTTACGTCGCGGAAATCCGGAAAATGCAGCCAACGGGACCGTACCGGCTGGGGGGAAACTGTTTTGGCGGCGTCGTCGCCTTTGAAGTGGCGCAGCAACTGAAAGCCGCCGGGGAGAAGGTCGATTTTCTTGCGCTGCTGGACACCAGTTTCCCCACCGGGCGGATCCGCAACCGGGTCGGTTGGCACCTTCATCGATTGGCGCGAAAGTCGGTCAGTGAAGTGCTCATTCATTTGGCGCAACTGACGGGCCGATCCAGCAAACGGATCGCACTGAAACTGCGCGGCGTCCTGCGACCTTTCCGGCCGCAAAACGCCGCCGAGATTGTCTCGGCCTCCGATCGCATTCTCGCCGCCAACAATCGGGCGATGTCCCGCTATCGGGCAAAATCCAACGATCGGCCGGTCGTCCTTTTTTGCATCGGCCAGCCCCACAATCACCTCGGGTGGCGGAAGGTGATTCGCCCGAATCTTCGGATCGCCTCGCTCCCTGAGTCCGGCACCGAGGCCGACAACGGCCATATCGTGCAGCCACCCCACGTCGGCCAGCTGGCGGCGGCTTTGCGCCAAGGTTTGCCGGAGACCAATGCTTCGTCCGGATAGAGCAAACCCCGACGGTGCAACCGGCGCCTAGCAACAGCG
Organism: uncultured Oleiharenicola sp.; assembly: GCA_964486705.1. GTDB lineage: Bacteria > Verrucomicrobiota > Verrucomicrobiia > Opitutales > Opitutaceae > Lacunisphaera. Next base: position 4,765 of record CAZAOI010000229.1, read on the forward strand.
CAGGCACTCCCCTTCCGCCCCGCGCCCCGTCAACGCGTGCGACGAGCAAGCGAATGACTCGCGATCAGGTAATCGCCGAAATGTCGGGCCAGATATTCTTGAGATCGGGATCGACGCGGGCCTCGCGCTTCCAGGTCTTTTCCATTTTGAAGGCCCACGCCAACCGGTCCTTGGCCTGCTTCATCTCCCCGAGCAGACAGTGGTAACACGCCAAGTTATAGTGGAGGACCGCACAGGTCTTGCCGTGCACCGGCTCAGCCTGCAGCAGGACTTCCTTCGCCTCCTTGATACAGCCCAGCTCCCGCAGGGCGAAAGCCCGCGAAATCCAACCCTTCGATTCCGCCGGGTGCTGGGCCGTGAATTCCCGCGCCATTGCCACGACCAGATCCCACTGCTTGGCGGCCATGTGCAGGTCGACTTGCAGCTCCATCACCGCGGCGCCGGCGCGAGCCGGGCCCTCAATGGCCGCCAGTTCCTTGGCCGCCGCGTCAAGCATCCCCAGTTCAAGAAACCCGCGGGCATACTGCACGCGGCGGGCGACGGGAATGGCAGGATGATTCATGGCAGAAAAAAGATACGCTAGAGCAAGGGAGACCGCAACCAAAGCATGCAGGAACAATCCTCCCGTGGCTGGGAGGACGGCGCGGCGTGCTGGGTCCCCCTGGCCATCTTGCCCCTCCCGCGAGTCCTGATACCAATTACGGGCTGGTTTGAGACTGTGGCGCGGAGCGCTGGTAGGGCGCACC
>CAZAOI010000230.1:0-5509 GCA_964486705.1 uncultured Oleiharenicola sp.
GGCCGATAGCCTGAGTCAAGAGCACAGACTGCAGCATGGGATTCGCTCACTTGGGCAAAGTCGGCCGCGGCATCGAAAAGCACCCCGACGTCGAAGAGCTGCTTGGCGACCTGCATCACGTCGGCGGCCGTGCCGTCGGGCTTGCGCAAAGGCACGCCGGTCGTGGTTGGCGCGAAGGCGTTCAGCTTGTCGCCCAGCAGGCATTCAACGGTTGGCACGGTGACGAGTATTTCGCGCTCCGGTTCCAAGAAAGGCGTGCGGATGGCCCGCCGCAGGGTGGTGTGCACCTGACGCGATTCCTCGACCACATCGAGCAATACAGGCAGCTCGGCCTGCGCACCGAGTGCGGATCGAAAGTAAAATTTGAAATGACGACGCTGCGGCAAATCGCGGACTCCACGGTCGTCTTCCTCCGATCTGATGAACGGGCTGCGCCGGCCGATCTCGGCCACGATGCGTGTCACGTCATCGGCGGGCGCACCACAGACAATATCGATGTCAATGGACAGACGACGGATTGGATTAAGGTACAGCAACAGGCTCGTGCCGCCCTTGAAGACAAACGGCAGTCCGGTTTCGGCCAGATATCGTAACAAGGTCAGGGCATACACGCACCGTTCCAACAGGTCTGGCTGGCAACCGCCCAGCTCCTTTGCCTGCTTCGCTAGCCACGGTTTGCTGTATGCATCGGCGGGGAACATGGGGTAAATTAACCAGCTCCAAGAAGCTCGATCTTTTGGCGTTAGTTAATCGCCTCCAGAGCCCGCAATTTTACCCCGCGCCGCTCGGCGTATGATTGTAAAGCGGCCACCTGCAACAGGTAGCGCTCAAGGACGGTCTTGACCACCGTCTGGGCCTCCGAGGCATCCATCAGGGAGGTGTCGGCCGACTCCTCAACCAGATCGACGAGGATCTTCTCGATGAGCGCTTGGTGGGCTTCGCCTTCCGGTTGCTTGGAGCGAGACGGGCGGAGCGCGACCATCTTCGGGCCGGGGCGGACAAGTTCAGCGGCCTCGGTGGCGTTGGGATTGACGGCCACTTTCCAACCGAGACGGGTGAGCGTTTCGCCGACGGATTCAAGCGCGTCGCCCGGCACGTAGAGAAAGGCCACTGGCTGGGCCAGCAGGTGGTGCATCCACGGGTTGATCTGTGCGGTGCTCCAGCAGGAAAAGTCGAGCAGCGGCAGGGCCTTCGCCAGAGCGCCGACGAGTTTGGCGATGGGCTTGGCGGCGAGTGGCACAGGCTCGCTCAACCGCGAATACCAGCCGCGGCCGGCGTCGTGAATCACCTTCTTCCTGAGCGCTTCGTTGAGGTAGACCTTCAGCGACGCGTCCGCGATGCCGAGCTTGCAGGTGGCAACAACCGCGTTGATCCGGGTGAACGAAAAATAAGCCGCGTCCTTGCCGAGTGCCGGCAGGATTTCGGTAAAGAGGCGGTCTTTGAGTGAAGCTGCGATAAGAGAATCCTCCGGTTAGAATTCATCGAACGGTCCGAGGCCCTCGACACCGTAGAGTTTTTCCGCCTCCCAATTGACCGTGAGTTCGATCACTGCGAGACACGACTCCGGGGTGGCAAGCAACTGCTCCTGTGCGTCGGGCCGAAGATAGGCGGGTGCGCCCGCCACCAGTGTATCCTTGGCGGTGCGGCAGAAGGCGGCGAGGGTTTCGGCGGCGGTGACAGCAGCTTCATCGCGGCAGAGGCAATAGTCGGGACGTTTTCGCAAGCCCGACGGTCCGTTGGGTAGGTTCTTTTCCGGGATGAAATGCCAGCCCAGCTCCTTCAGCAATGGATCGAGGAATTGGGTGCGAGTGTAGTCTTCGTTCTGCCTAGCCATTCCAAGCCAGTGCTTCAGCCAACGGGCTTTGACCGCTTCATAAAACGGTTGGGTTTCTGCGACAGTCGGGTAATCCGACTGCGAAGGCAGAATCTTGCGTAAGTAGATCGATGAAAAAAAACCGCGGCACTCGATGCCCATCGCCTCGACATGACCGGAAAGCCCGAGACCAAGCTGGCCTGCGGTGTGGGCGGTGGTGCGTTCGGCTGCCATGAAGTAAAATGTGAAAGTGAGCCGCTGTTATCAGACTAGAGCATCGAACCATTCGATGTCGGGATTGTGGTGAAATACGCCCTCCAATTTAGCCAGCATAGTGTTCGAGCCGGCATTGGTGAAGAGGTGAGTGGGTATGCAGGGTAGTGCGACGCCGGCCAATTAACTAACTCCAAATACAGATGTCCAGACTAGGAATCAGAAAGATTCAGTGCGGTAGGACCTATATACTCAGAGCTGCTCTAGGCTTACCGCCCCGGCCAGGGCGGCGTGGCGGGGGAGGAGGCGGGCGGTGTCGTATTCCGCGGTCACCCGGCTCCGTGCTTTCTCCGCCAGCTGGCGGCACTGCGCCGGGTTCTGCAGCAGACGGATCAAGCCGCGAGCCAGCGCAAAACTGTCGCCGGGCGGCACGAGTTCGGCCTCCTGCCCGGGGCGCGCCATTTCCGGCACGCCATGCACCCGGCTCGCCAAAATCGGCAGTTCGAACGCCATGGCCTCGAGCACGACGCGGGGAAATGATTCTTCGTAGCTGGAGCAGACAAAGAGATCGGCGGCGCCGTAATAATCGAAGGGCGTGCCGGTCTCGGGGATGATCTGCAGATTGGGCCGGTCGACATTCCGCAACAGGTCGCGCATGGCGTCATCGAAGGCGGCGTGCCGTCCGCCCACGATCAGGAAGCGGGCGGAGGCGGCCAGCGCGGGCTGTTCGCGCCAGAGTTGTTCGACCGCGCGGATGAAGAGGTGCGGGCCCTTGCGTTCGCAGACGGTGCCGACGTTGACGACCAGTTTGATCGCCGGATCGATCCCGAGCCGGGCGCGGAGAGTGGCGCGCGAATTGGCGGCCCGGAAACGGTCGATCAGCGCGAGGTTGATCCAGCCGGGGTTCAGGCTGTGGTTGGGTTGCGTCAACCAGGGCCGATAGTAGCGGCGCGTGGTCTCCGTGAGGAACGAGATATGGGTGGCCTGCGCAAAAGTTTCCTCGACGACCGGCAGGGCTTGGGGGGCCAAGTGGCCGTAATAAAAACTATCCGGCGTCGTGCTCTCATGAATGTAGAGCAGGGAAGGCTTGCCGGCGCGCCGGGCCAGCGGCACGCCCCAGAAGGCGGACAAGGTATTGGCCACGACCAGGCCGGCGTCGCGCAGATCGACCGTGGCAGCCAGCGCGGTGAGGGCGCGGCGCAGGGCGCCCGCGTTGGTGGAGCGCAACAACGGCCCGGCCTCGACCAACTGCACGTCGGCCTGCAGCTTTTCGTAGTCGGCGCGCAACGGACCGTCTGCGCCGCTGATGACGGTGAGACGCGTCCCGGCGGCGGCGAGATGACGGGCGTACTCGAGCAGAAACAGCGGGGCGCCTTCCAGATTGAGATTATGCGTGATCAGGGCCACCCGGGCCGGCAGCGGCGCGACGAGCGGAGCGGGGTCCGGTGCCGCGGGCGGGGTGGCGCGGCGCGGGGCACGGGCCCAGTACTCGCGGGCCGTGGCAAACAGCTCGGTGCGGAAAAGCGGATCGATCGCGACCGTGAAGCCGCGTTGCTGGCACGCCGATCGCAGGGCGCGCCACGCGCGCCAGAAAGTCAGCAGCCGGCGGCGCGGGAAGGGAAGTTTGACCTGTTCGCCGTCGTAGGTGTGCGAACGTTGGAGATGACAAAGCTCCCAAGTGCCGTCGGCCAGCTCGGCGTAGATGCGGAGGCTGAGCGGTCCGGGCAGTTGCGCGGGCGCGTCCACCTGACCGTGAAAGCCGCAGGCTTGGGCCTGGGCAAACTGCGGAAACATGCTCGCAACCGAGGGCATTTCCCGACCGTGCTCCAGGGTCTGCCAAGCCAGCAGGTCGTAACTGGCGAGCACGCGCCGGATCGGCTGGGTTTCGTGAAACACCCAACCCGCGACCATCAGCCGCCCGAATTGGTTGAAAGCGACGAGCGACGGATGGTCCAGGTGGCCGTGAAAGGGATGATGGGGAAAGCGGGTGACGCGCGGTGCCGGCAGTTCGCCGGCCAGCGTTTCGGAGAGGGCGGTCAGGTCACCGCCCTGCGCGAGGCGGCGCAGGAGCAAGCGCAGGGCCCGGGAAAAATCAAAGGGATGAATGGCGCCGGCCGGCGCGGCCTCGGCGGAATTGACGGGCGGGACGACGGCGTGGCGACCGAGGGAAAGCCATTCCCCGGAGAGGTCGAGCGCTTCCAGTTCGACCGAATCTTCGCCCGGCTGCAGCACGAGGCCGAGGTCAAACCCCGCCATGAGCTGGGGTCGGTGGTGTTTGAAATGCTGGGCGAGGTCGGCCCGGGGCAGGCCGAAAACCGCCGGGAGGATCGTGCCGCCGTACCGCGCCCGAAGATCGACGATGTGGCGGCCGGGCTGGCCGTAGACCCAACCTTGCAGCACCAACGGCCCGGTGGGCAGAAGCCCGGGGGTCGGTGGTGGTTCAACGTGGAAGATGAGATCGGCGGTTTCTTGCATGCGGCGGGACAGCGGTCGTCGGCTTTGGGCAGGCTTGCGAACCCAACTCCGCATGTAAAGCGAAGCCGGTGTCCGGCGAGCCCGGCTCAGGCTGGCGGGGCGGCCACGGCCTGCGCCAAGGCGGCATGGCGCGGCAGCACCACCCGGCTGTCAAATTCCGCCACGCGCGCCCGGGCCTGGTGCGCGAGGGCGCGGCCGGTTTCCGGCGAAGCCAGCAGGCGCTGCATGGCCGCCGCCAGGGCGGCGGTATCGCCGGGCGGCACGAGGACAGCTTCACGGTCCGCGCGGACCATTTCCGGGATGCCGTGCACATTCGTGCTCACGATCGGCAGGGCGAACGCCATCGCCTCCAGCACGACGCGCGGGAAGGATTCCTCATAGCTGGAGCAGACGAACAGATCGGCCGCGCCATAATAGGAATAAACGTCACCCGTCTCGGAAAGAACGCGGAGGTTGGGGTGATTTATTTCGCCCAGAAAATCCGCCAATTCGCGGTCGTAGGGCGTGTCGCGTCCGCCGACTAGCACAAACTCGGCGGAGGCCGCCAGGGCCGGCGCGAGCCGCCAGAGCAGATCGACGGCCCGGGCGAAGACGTGCTGGCCTTTGCGGTCGCAGACGGTGCCGATGTTCACGACGAGTTTCCGGTCCGGGGCAAGGGCGAGTTGCGCGCGCAGGGTTTCGCGCGGTTGCGCGGCCCGGAAGCGATCGATGCGGGAGAGGTCGATCCAGCCAGGATTGAGGCAATAGTTGGACCCGTCGGACAAACCGGCGTAATAGCGCTGCGTGGTCGCCGTGAGAAAGGAAACCCGGTCCGCGAGCCGGAATGACTCCTCCACCATCCCCAGGGCGGCCGGCGGCATGAGGCCGCGAAAAAAACCGCGGGGCGAGGTGCTCTCGTGAATGTAATAGAGCACGGGACGTCCGGCCCGGCGCGCGAGATGGACGCCCCAAGAGCAGGAGAGCGTGTTGGCGACGACCAGGTCGGCTGGCGGCAGGTCGAACTGGGTG
>CAZAOI010000231.1:0-5457 GCA_964486705.1 uncultured Oleiharenicola sp.
GATTTTGTGTTTTTTGCGCTTTTTGTGGCCAATCGTACTGCGGAATTAAGGTTCATTCCTGTTCTTTCTCGCTGGTCGAATCCTGACGAAGAAGGCCGATCCAGTCGGCATAGACAACGAGCGGGCTGCGCCCGCTCGTGTCTGACCTCAAGCGTTCGGCGAAGATAAGAGAAGAATCCTGCTGAAGGCTCCGGCGGGTTAACCTTCAGCAGCTTGCTCAACTCCCGATCACCAGCACGGCCTTGAAGAAGATCAGGATGAAGCCGACGAGCGCGACGCAGGCGATGAAGCCGACGGCATCCTGCTTGTCCCACTTGGCGAACTCCCAGTTGGAGCGCGGGAAGAGCTTGGTGTGGTCGTAGCGGGTCGGATCGGCATAACTGGCCTCCACCGCCTGTGCGTCCTCCTCCAGCGTCTTCCCGACGGGGGTTTTCATGCGCACGTAGAAACGAGCCACCCGCTTGGGGTCGGCCGGTTGCGTGAGCCAGCTCACCACCACCAAAATCAGGACGGGCAGCAGCGCGTCCACCAGGTAACGCGTGGTCATGAGCTGCGCGGAATTGAAGCCGGCGACATCCACGCCGAACATCGAGATGAGCCAGACCTCGGCGCGGAACAGGCCGCGGCCGGTGCGCGGCGAGCTCAGGTCCTCGGGATTCAAACGCACCACGCCTTCCTCGAAGAAAATGGCCACGGGCTCGATGCGTTGTGTCTTGGCCATCTCCTGTCCCACCGTCGTGGCGTGACCGGCGGCGACATCCGCCGCCGTGGCCGGAGCCATGGTCGTGACGACCCGCTCGTGCGTCATGCGGGTGAGCGCCTCGGAGCGGGCGAGCGCGGGGATCTGCGGCACCGTCCAGGGCACGACGCAGATCAGGACCAGCATGGTAAAAACCTCGACCCGCACCGCGGTCTCGGTCAGCCGGCGCCAGATGAAGATCATCGTGATCGGCACGCCCCAGATCACCAGGAACACGATGGCGAACTTCAGCAGGGCGATGACGCTGTTGAGGTAGAGGCCGATGACGACGCCGAGCGCCAGCGCCACCGGCACGCTCAGGCGCGCGACCAGCATGTAATGTTTCTCGGATTTCCCGGGAAAGAGCGGCTCGTAGATGTTCTTCACGACCAGGCCGGCCATGACCACCGACTGGGCGCCCAGCACCGCCAGCTTGCCGCCGAGAATGCCGATGATCATCACGCCGATGAGGCCGACCGGCAGCAGGGACTTGGTGAGCAGGCCCCAGACCTGGTCGGGATCCGACAGGCCGGGACCGAAGAGCGCGATGGCGATGAGTCCGCAATAGGCCCACGCGATCGTGACAAACCGCTTGCTGAAACCGCCGGTGACGGCGCCGATGCGCGCGGCAAACTCGTCCTTGGCCGAGCCGGCCACGGTCATGTTGGCCGTCGAGCTGGAGATGCCCAGGAACTGCACGAGCAGCAGCGCGCCGATGGAATACCACGTGTATTCGCTCATCGCCCCGCCGCCGAAGAGATTGAACATCGCCTCCGGCACCTTGCGGTGCAGTTCGTCGGCTCCCCCCAGCTTCATCAGGCCGAAGGGAATCAGGATGACCGAGATGAGGATGACGAGGATCGCCTGCACGGCATCGACTACCGCCGAGGCCTTGAGGCCGCCGAGCATCACAAAGACCGCCACCAGCCCGGTCGAGACGAGATAGAACATCAGCGGGTTCAAGTAGGTCACATACGGCTGCAACTGGCCGCGGTCGTAATAGTTCTTCAGGATGTCATAGCGTTCCGTCCGTTCCACCGGGAGGGCGCCGGCGACGCGCTGCTGGCGGAGTTCGATGAACTCATGGAAGTCGGCGACCTTCTGCGCCTCGACCGAGGTGTAGGCCACAGGGTCCTTGGTCATGAGCGGCTGGAGGGTCTTGAGCGCCACGACATTTCCGCCCGCGATGCTGACGATGATGATGATGAGCGTCGTGGTCGCGTAGAGCGACCCGAGGAAACGCTTGCCGAAGCGGTCCTCGAACATCTCCGCCGTGGTCGTGAGCCGCACGCGGCGGAACCAGACGTTGAGGAACCAGTAGTAAGGCGTGAGGAAAAGCGTGATCAGCGCCAGCCAGGCGCCGCCCGCGCCCTGGCGGTAGACGGAACTGGAGGTCGTGGTGGCCTGACCGGGGTCGGCCATGCTCCCGAAGCTAAGGAAGAACTGGAACCACTTGCCCAGCGAACGCCCGCCGAGAAAGAAGTCGCCCTGCCCCTTCACCCCGTGGGACAGCTTGTGGCCGATCGCGAGGACGGCGATGATGTAGGCGATGATGATCAGACCGTCGATCCAGTGGAGGCCGAGGAAATGCATGAGGGGCGGGGGTTGGGGTGGTGAATTTATCCTGTAGGAGCCTGCTTGCAGGCGATTCTGGGTGTTGGGATCGCCTGCAAGCAGGCTCCTACATTTCGAACCGCAGGAGTGTTGCTCATGGGGTGGTGGCGAACGGCCAATAACCGACCGCCTGCATGCGGCGCTCGAGGCCGAAGGTGATGAAAAGTTTCTCCGTGTCCGCGGGACTGCGGCGGAAGGCGCCGAGCGTGGTGTCGTTCACCAGCGCCAGCAGCACCTCGCCGATGATGGCGGTGGACTCGACCACGATTTGCTCGGGCAGCTTGTCGATGGTGTCGGCGAAGTCGTGGTAGTAGCGGACGGACTCGCGCGGGATCGGCGCATTGAAGGTGATGGTGCGCACGCCGGCCAGCTGGTAGGGCGTGTGGTCGCTGCCGAACCAGTTGATGTTTTGCACACCGAGAGCGAGCCGGTGTTCGCCGCGTCCGCTGTTCCATCGCTCCAGCGCCGGCAGCAGCGACTCGTCGCCCAGCGCGTTCACGGCGATCGGCACGCCGACCATGTCGAGGTTGATCATCGCGACCACCGGCGCATCGCCGAGCGTGGCGGCGGCGTGACGCGAACCCCAAAGGCCCTGCTCCTCGCCGTTATACCAGACCAGCTCGACCGTACGCGCCAGGTCGTGGCCGCGCAGGGCCGACGCCAGCGCGAAGAGCTGCGCCGTGCCTAGGCCGTTGTCGAGGGCCCCCTGCCCCAAATCCCAGCTGTCAAAATGCGCCCCGACGACAATCCGCTCGGATGAGCGCCCTTTAAGCCGAAGCACCAGGTTGGCGGTCTGCGTCTCGAGGCAGCGCGACTGCGTCTCCAGCCGCACCCGCACCGGCCGGCCGCGCTTGAGCAGCCGCTGCATCCAGCGCCCCTCCTCCTGCGCCAGCGAATAGACCGGCACCGGCAGCGCCTCGCCGACGAAGCTGCCCGTCCGCGCCAGCAACTGCCCGCCGCCCTCGCGGTTGATGAACAAGATCCCCTTCGCACCGCGCCCGGCGGCATCGGCGGTGTATTGCCGGGGCGTGAGCGCACTCGACGAATCGAGCAGCACGATCCGGCCGCGCACGTCCGCCGGATAATCCGGCGGACGACCCGCGCCGATGTCCACCACCTCCGCCTCGAAGGCGGCGTGCGGCTGCGTATAAGCCAGCGCCACGGCGCGCAACGGTCGGGCCATCGGGGTCACCAACTCAACCCGGTCAACTCCCCGCTCCCAGCCCGGCATAGTGAAAGGCACGATTTCCGGCTGCAGGCCGAGGCCGCGCAACTCGACCGCGAGCTGTTCCATGGCACCGCGGTTCGCCGCGCTGCCGGTCAGGCGTCCGCCAAAGTCATCGCACAACCGCGTGAGCATCGCGTGTGCGGCCCGGGAGGAATCGTCGAAAGGAGAAGCGGCTGCGAGGTTCGAAGCCACCAGAATAGCGGCGAGCGCCATCGGTAGGGCGAGTCGTCCCCGCCGAGCCGCGCCCAGGCCCCAGCTCATCCGGAGGATTCGCCCTACCCGCAGGAAGAACTGCTTCAGATGTCTCATGTTTCGCGCAGCCACACGCGCATTTCTCCTTCGCCCCGGTTGGCCCACAGCGCATACGGCACGGCACAGAGCCGCACCGCCATTTGCCGGGCGGACTCCGGGGCGTAAAGCGGTCCACCCGGCTCCGTCCGATGCGCCATGCCCTCGAGAATGGTGCAACCGCCGAGGAGATCGGGGACGAAATGCGCCACCAGGGGATTCTTCCGCGGCAGGCTCAGGGCCGCGAGCTGCGCCCCGTTGTCCGCCTGCTCGATGCAATAAACCACCGGCCCGCGTTGCAGCGCCACCTGCCCGGCGACGCTCGCCACGCGCGCATCGGCGTGCACGCGCTCCACCGGCATGGGGAGCTCAAGCACCACCCGGTCGCCCTTCTGCCAGACCCGGCGCAACGGCGCGTAACCGTGGACCGGTTCGGCGGTCAGCAGGGCGCCATTGAGGTGCAAGCGCGGCGCACGGCACCAGCCCGGCAGCCGCAGCTGCAGGGTGAACTCGGCGGGCGCGGCGGGCTCGATCCGCAGCTCGATCCGCTCCTTCCAAGGATAGTCCGTCGTGACTTGCAACCGGACCGGCACTCCGCCAGCGGCAAAAGACACGTCACCGCCGGTGTACAGATGCACCGCCAGACCTTCCGCCGTCTGCGCGTAGGCATACGCGCCGAGGGAGGCAAAGAGCCGGGCGACATTCGGCGGGCAGCACGCGCAGCCAAACCAGGGAACGCGCTGGGTCTTGACCAAGTGACACTCGTAACGGCGCTTGGCGACCGCCGGCACGACCTCGAGCGGATTGACGTAAAAATAAGTGCGTCCGTCGAGCGCGAGACCGGCCAGCACGTTGTTGTAGAGCGCGCGCTCCATCACGTCGGCGTATTCGCCCCGCAATTCCAGATCGAGCATCCGGCGGGCGCACATCACGACGCCGATGGCGGCGCAGGTCTCGGCATAGGCCCGGTCGGGCGGCAGATCGAAAGGCTCGCAGAATTTCTCGCCGTAAGGCTCACTGCCCACGCCACCGGTGATATAGAGGTGCCGCGTCGTGATCGCGGTCCAGAGCGTGCGGCATTGGGTGGCGAGCGCGGCATCGTTCCGGTCGCGGGCTAGGTCGATCATTGCGGCGAGCAGATACATCATGCGCACCGCGTGGCCGACCGGCTCGGTCAGCTCGCGCACGGGCCGCGCGGCCTGCAGGGTAGCCAACCCGTCGTGGTGCATGTGCCACGGCAGCTTGCCGGTTTCGCCGCGGCGTTTGGCCTCCCCCTCGAAATAATTCGGCGACGAGCCGCGCTGATCGATGAACCAGGCCGCCAACTCACGGTAGCGCTCCACGCCGGTGGCGCGGGCGAGCTTCATCAGTGCGAGTTCGATCTCCTCGTGACCGCAGTAACCCGGCATCTGCCCCGGACCGGAGCCGAAGGTCTTGCCGGCCAGGTCGGCCAGCTTGCAAACGACCTCCAGCAGCGTGCGCTTGCCGGTGGCCGCAAAGTGCGCGACACCCGCCTCGATGAAATGCCCGGCAACATAGAGCTCGTGGCAGTCGCGCAGGTTGGCCCAGCGGTTCTGCGGCTCGACGA
>CAZAOI010000232.1:0-5453 GCA_964486705.1 uncultured Oleiharenicola sp.
AAGGCTGGGTCCGCACCCGGCGCGACGCCAAGGCCTTTTCGTTCATCGAACTCAATGACGGCTCCTGCCTCAAGGGCCTGCAGATCATCGTCGATGCCACCCTGCCCGACTACGCCGAGGTCGCCAAGGCGAGCACCGGCGCCTCCGTCGAGGTGCAGGGCAAGCTCGTCGAGTCCAAGGGGGGCGGCCAGAAATGGGAAGTCGTCGCGGAGAAGTTTACCGTCCTCGGCGAAGCCGACGCGACCTACCCGCTGCAAAAGAAAGGCCACTCCCTCGAGTTCCTGCGCGAGATCGCCCATCTCCGCCCGCGCTCGAACCTCTTCGGCGCCGTTTTCCGTGTACGCAGCCGGCTGGCCTATGCCGTCCACCAGTTTTTTCAGGAGAAAAGCTTCGTCTATGTCCACACGCCCATTGTCACCGCCAGCGATGCCGAAGGCGCCGGCGACATGTTCCGCGTCACGACCCTCGACGTCGGCAGCCCGCCCAAGAACGAGCACGGCGAGGTGGACAACGCCAAGGATTTCTTCGGCAAGAAAACCTACCTGACCGTCTCGGGCCAGCTTGAGGCCGAGATCTTTGCCACCGCTTTGTCCAACGTCTACACGTTCGGCCCGACCTTTCGGGCCGAGAATTCCCACACGTCGCGCCACGCCTCCGAATTCTGGATGATCGAGCCGGAAGTCGCGTTCTGCGACTTGGCGGGCAACATGGCGCTCGCCGAGGAATTCGTGAAGCACCTCATCCGCGACGCCAAGGAGCACTGCGCCGCCGACCTCGCGTTCTTCAGCCAGTTCGTCGACAAGGAGCTGCTCACGCGCCTCGACTTTGTGCTCGAGCGTCCGTTCCAGCGCTGCAGCTACACCGAGGCGGTGGAGATCATCAACCGGTCGGGCAAGACCTTCGAGCATGCGGTCGCGTGGGGCGACAACCTCCAGTCCGAGCACGAGCGCTACCTGACCGAAGAGCATTTCAAGTGCCCGGTCACCGTCTACAATTACCCGCGCGCGATCAAGGCGTTCTACATGCGCCAGAACGACGGCTGCGAAGCCGGACGCGAAACGGTCGCTGCCATGGACCTGCTCGTGCCCGGCATCGGCGAGATCATCGGCGGCAGCCAGCGCGAAGAGCGCCTGGAGCAACTCCGCGCCGGCATGATGCTGCACCACCTCGAGGAAAAGAGCTACTGGTGGTACCTCGACCTGCGCCGCTACGGCACGGTGCCGCACGCGGGCTTCGGGCTGGGCTTCGAGCGCATGCTGATGTTCGTGACCGGCGTCGCCAACATCCGCGACGTCATCCCCTTCGCCCGTACGCCGGGCACGGCGGAGTTCTGATCCGGGATCAAGCATGAGAATGAGGTGGAGCGCGGCCTCCGGACGCGCTGGCCGATCCGGCTTTCAAGCCAACCCGTCCGGAGGCCGGGTTCCACCAGGCCATGCGCTCGTTTCAACGGCATCGCAGACGGCGCTGCTGGTTTTCGACTCATCGCCATGAAAAACTTGCCCCTGATTTCATCCTTAATTCCGCATTACGATTGGCCACAAAAAACGCAAAATTAGAAAGCTGGAACCCAAACATGGGGCAAGGAGGAGTCACCTCGCAGGTGATGGTATTATTGTTCCCGTAAACCTAGATTCCCCTCTGTGTTCTCCGCTGCTCCGCGTTTCAATCGAGTTTTTTAGGTTCATCTGGAATCTCGCGACACCAATTGCATGAACCCGGCAGGTCAAGCGCCCGCCCTACCCTTTTACCTCCGTCCGCCTTCCGTCCGCGGTCGCCGACGCATAGACCGCTTCGATGATCGTGAGATCGCGCCGGCCCATCTCGCCCGGCACCGGCGTCGGCCGGCCGGTCAACAGGCACTGCGCAAATCCGTCCATCTGCAAGGCCTGCTGGTTGGTCGGCGGATAACTGAGCGGCCCGCGGCTCGTCTCCACTTCCAGTCCGTGGTACATAAACGCATTTCTCTTGAATTCGATCCAGCCCTTCGCGCCCGCGGCCCGGAATTGATTCCGGTTCTGCGCGTAGCTCGTGACGGCCCGACATTCGGCGCCACCGGGAAATTCCATGGTCCACGAGATCCGTTCCTCAACGTCGACAAAAAAGTCCGGGCGCGTTTTGGGCTCGAACCGGCCAGTCACCGCCGTCGGCGCGGCGCCGCCCGCCGCCATGCAGCCGGCTTGAATCAAGTACACCCCGAGATCCATGATGGGGCCGCCGCCGCTCAGTTTTTTCTCCGCGCGCCACTGCCGGCCATTCATCACAAACCCAAAATCCCCCTGCATTTTCAGCAAGGGCCCGAAATCCAGGTCCCGCGCCAGCCGCATCAGCTCCTGGTGATAGGGATCGAAAAACAACCGGTAACCGATTGACAACCGCACCCCCGCGGCGTGACAGGCCGCGATGATCGCGTCGCACTCGGCCACGGTGTTGGCCATCGGCTTCTCGCAGATGATGTGCTTGCCGGCCTTCGCCGCCGCGACGCAATGCTCGGCGTGCAGGCCGTTCGGCGTGACCACATAAACAATATCGATGTCGGGATTGTCCGCCAGCCGGGCCATCGTATCGTAGCCATAGACGCTGGTCTCGGGAAACCCGTAGTCGTGGGCCCACTTCGCCCCCTTGGCCGGATCACCGGTCACCACGCCGGCCAGTTGGCAATAGTGGGTCGCCCGCAACGCCGGCCCGAGCTGTCCGCGGCTGTAGTTGCCGAGCCCGACCAAAGCCACGCCCAGTTTCTTGGTCACGACGGAGCGGTCTAAAGCTTGCGCCCAGCGCGGAGTCAACGCCAACGCCGAAAGCGCGGCAGCAGACAGATTACCGAGGAAACGGCGGCGGGTGACCGGGGGCGTTGACATAGGCAGACGGGGTTAAGCTCCATGATTACCCCACCAGACTAGAGCCGCCAGGGCAGTCGAACAAGCCCCACTTTCGCTCCTTCTGGAACCCGCGCCACCGGTCGCATTCGGCTACGCCAAAAGGCGGAAACGCGCCGGCCCGTTCCGGAAGGGCCGCTCAACCATTGCGCCCGGCGGATTCCTTCCTACTTTATCAAATCCATGGCCGCCGCCCAACCCCTCCGCAGCTCCCCGCCCCTCCGCATCGTCACGGCTGTGCCGATTTGCGACGGCCACGACAGTGCGGTCACCACCATCAACATCGAACTCGCCCGCCACGGCATCGAGGTCATCTACCTCGGCTACCACCAAGCGGCCTCAGCGATCGTTCGCGCCGCCATCCAGGAGGACGCCAACGTCGTCGGTATCTCGTCCTACAACGGCGGCCACATCGTCTTTTTCAAGGAAGTCGTCGACCAGCTCAAGAAGTCCGGCAACGGCGACATCCCGGTCTTCGGCGGCGGCGGCGGCACGATCACGAAAGGCGACGAGCGCCTGATGAAGCGCCAGGGCACGGACCGTATTTTTTTCGCCGGCACCCCGCTCGATGACATCATGAACCTCATCAAGCGCGAATACGCCCGCGACGCGAAGCTGAACCCCAAGTTCAAGGGCGACCGCGTCCTCGCCCGCGCGATCACGATTGCCGAAGGTGGAGGTAGGGCGGACCGGCCCGGTCCGCCGAAAGCCCCGGCGCGACGGGCCGCCGCGCCCTACCCCAAAAAATCCTTCATCCTCGGCGTTGCCGGCCCGGGCGGCGCAGGCAAATCCACCCTGATCGACGAGCTGACCTCGCGCTTCCTGCGCCAAAACCCCACCGGCCGCATCGCCATCCTCGCCAACGATCCCTCGCACCCCGACTCCGGCGGCGCCATTCTCGGCGACCGCGTGTCCGCCATCTACGCGCAGGACGACCGCGTGTTCTTCCGCTCCCTCGCGACCCGCGGCAGCCTCACGGGGCTCTCCGCCTCGGCCCCCGCCGCCATCGAGATCCTGAAAAAATCCGGCGAGTTCGACCTGATCCTCGTCGAGTCCGTCGGCGTCGGCCAGGAGAGCGACCCCTTTGGCCTCTTCGGCCAAGCGAAAAAACTCACCGACGCCGTGCTCTTCGTCCTCGCGCCCTACTACGGCGGGCTCATCCAGCTCCAGAAGATCGCGCTGCTCAACGGCGCCGATCTCGTCGCACTCAACAAATGCGACCACCCGATGGCCCACACGGCCCGGGCGGAGATCCAGGCCCGCCTCGACCAAAACGGCAAGGGCCAGACGCTCTATCCCACGACCGCCGCCAAGCATTTCGACCCCGGCATCGATACGCTCTTCGCCGCGCTCGCCGCGCTCGCCGCGAAAAAATCCTAACTCTCTCCACTCCCGCAGCCCGATCTTTCTCGTTCTCTTAATCTTTCTCGTTCTCCCCTCCGGAAACGAACGACCACCGAGAGAACGAGGACGACTAGGATAACGCGCAAGATTCCCCCACCACCATGTCCTCTCTCGGTCGCATCGCCGAATCCGTCGATACCTACAACACCCACGTCGCCGCCGAGGTGACCCGCGCGCGCTCCGACCCCGCCTTTGCCGCCGAGCTCCGCGCCCGCTGGGCCCAGGTCAACGCCGCCGTCGACACCACGCTTTCACCCACCGGCACCAAGCTCCCGCGGCTCGCGCTGCCGCAGACCGACGAGCCCGGCGCCATCGCGGAATATCTGCTCGGGCAAGGCCTGCCCGGCGAATTTCCCTACGCCAACGCCGCCTACCGCGAAATGTATCTCGACCGCGGCACCGGCCACGCCAGCGGCCCGGCCGCCGCCGCGCTCAGCGAGGAGCCGATGCGCCTCTTTGCCGGCCTCGGCCTCGCCGAGGACACCAACGAGCGTTTCCACTACCTCGGAAAACACCAGAAGAGCCTGCGCCTCTCCACCGCGTTCGACGGACCCACCCTCTACGGCATGGACTCGGACGCCGCGGGTGTGCTCGGCAAGGTCGGCGAGGGTGGCGTTGCCATCGACACCGTCGAGGACATGGAGCGCCTCTTCGCCGGCTTCGACCTCACGCGCAAGGACGCCTCCGTCTCGATGACGATGAACGCGCCGGCGCCGATCATCCTCGCGATGTTCATCGCCGCCGCCAAGCGCCGCTTCGGGCCCGACTGCGTCCCCCAGCTTCGCGGTACGATCCAGGCCGACATGCTCAAGGAAGTGCAGGCGCAAAATGAGGTCATCTTCCCGATCGACGCCTCGCTGCGCTTCCTCTGCGACATGATCGAATGGTGCGTGCCCAACATGCCGCGTTGGTACCCGGTTTCCATTTCCGGCTACCACATCGCCGAGGCCGGCGCCACACCGGTACAGCAGGCCGCATTCACCCTCTCGAACGGATTCACCTACGCCGAGCTGCTCAAGGCGCGTGGCTGCGACGTCAACGAGTTCGGGCCGCGCTTCTCCTTCTTCCTCGATTGCGGCCTCGACGTCGAATACCTCGTGCTCGGCCGCGTCTGCCGGCGCATCTGGGCGATCGGCATGAAGGACGTCTTCGGCGCCGGCCCGAAGGCGCAGG
>CAZAOI010000233.1:0-5415 GCA_964486705.1 uncultured Oleiharenicola sp.
GGAAAGGCGACTTCACTCGCGACAGAGTCGGAGTTGGTCGCGGTTAACCCCGACCGTGGCGGCCCGACTGGGTCCATCCCTCACCCCTCGGGGTGTGATGGATGCAGGCTAATGAACTAAAATTGCAGAGGAGGAATGGCCACATCCCTTCACAAGAATCGCAAAAACAGATCGATGTCCTGAACCCAATTCCTGATTAGCGATAATGAGCGTAGATTAGCGGTTTATATTCGGCGGCTTTTTGATTCAGTGGCGGACGTGACTTCCAATGACTCCCATCCGAAAGATCCCTTGCACGGGGTGACGCTGGAAAAGCTGCTGACCGAGCTCGTCGAGGCGTATGGCTGGGCTGAGTTGGGGGCGCGGATTGAAATCCGGTGCTTCAATTTCGACCCCAGCATCAAATCGAGCCTGCAGTTCCTGCGGAAGACACCCTGGGCGCGGAAGAAAGTGGAAGAGCTCTACCTCGGCCACAAAGCCGCCGGCTGACGGGTGGCGGCCCGGGCCGGATTCTCCTTTGGTTCGGCGCTGAGACTTGTCGGAGCGGGCCGGGCGCTCGCGGGCCCGGGAAAAAGCGCACCCGAGGTAAAGGCGGGAGACAGGGCGGCGCGGGCTTCGGTTCAAGAATGTATGCGGCCGCGTGCCGGCAGACTTGCACGAGCCGCCATTACTGTACTAGCCTGCTGCTCCTATGGGACGTCAATGGCTTCACGCGAAACGCGCAATCGTCAATCTGAAGAAGGGGCAAACGGTCGGCAAGCTGGTGAAAGAAATCACCGTGGCCGCAAAACTCGGAGGCGGGGATCCGGAGGGCAATGCGCGGCTGCATGCCGCGTTGGAAAAAGCCCGGAAGGCCAATGTAACCCGCGACGTCATCGAGCGCGCCATCGCCAAGGGCTCGGGCGTCGGCGGCGAGAAAATGCACCTCGATCACGTGATCTTCGAGGGCTACACCCCCCACAAAGTGGCGGTCATTGTCGAGTGCATGACTGACAATCACCAGCGTCTGACTCCCGAGATCCGGTACCTGTTCAAGAATGGAGTCCTCGGCGCCGCGGGCAGCAATAAGTTTCTGTTCGATCACGTGGGCCTCGTCGAAGCCCACCAACCGGCAGCCAGCGCCGACCTCGAGGCGGTGGCCATCGAGGCGGGCGCCAACGATTTCGAGCCGCTCACGCACGCGCAAAATGACGACATTCCCGAGGGCGCCACCGGCGTGCGGTTTCTCACGGAGCGCACGGCGGTGCATGCGGTGTCGGTGTGGCTGAAGGCCCACGGCTGGCAGGTGGTCACCAGTGAGATCGGGTATGTGGCCAAGCAATTTCCTGAATTGGATGAAGCGCAGCGGAGCCCGGTCGGCGAATTTCTGCAGGCGCTGGAAGACCACGACGACGTCCAGCGCGTCTGGGCGGCGGTGAAATAATCCGGCGCGGGCGGAAATCGGGGCCAAAAAAACGCCGGCTTTTTGGGCCGGCGTTGAGGGGGGGAGGAAGAGGCAACGCGAACGTTACTTCTTCTTCTTCTTAACAGCTTTCTTTTTGGCCATATCGAAGTATCTAATAATTTTTGCGCAGTTGCACGAAAATATTTTCATTCCGCGCCGATTTATTTTGACACGGAAAAACCGGCAAATTTTTTCGCGCGCCGAAAATCAGCGGCCGCCGAGTTGCGCGAGCTCGCGCAGATAACCGGCGGTCGGGCCGGAAATTTCTTCGAGCGCGGCGGCGCGGTAACGCCACTGCCAGTTGCCTTCGGCCTGCGACGGGGTGTTGAAACGCGCCTCCGCCCCGAGGGAAAAAATATCCTGCAGCGAAATCACGGCGAGACGCGAGACACTGGCGTAACTGGCGCGGATGAAATCCCACGGCACATCCGCGCCCGAGACGCGGAGATAGCGGCGCACGAAGTCGCGCTCCCCTTCGCTGGCGGATTGATACCAGCTGCGCGTGGTGTCGTTGTCGTGCGTGCCCGGATAGATGACCGAGTTCGGGTTGAGGTTGTGCGGCAGGAAGGCGTTGTGCGCATCACTGCCCCAGGCAAACTGGAGCACGGCCATGCCGGGCAGGCCGGAGTCATCGCGGAGCCGGGTGACGGAATCGGTGAGCACGCCTAAGTCCTCGGCGATGATGCGGGCGGAGGGGAAAGCGGCCTGAATGGCGTGAAAGAGTTCGAGGCCGGGCCCCGGAACCCATTCGCCGAGGCGGGCGGTCACGGCGGGATAAGGAATGCGCCAATAGGCGTCGAAGCCGCGGAAATGGTCGATGCGCACGATGTCGCAGAGCACAAAGGAGGCGCGGATGCGCGCGAGCCACCACGCGTAACCTTCGGCCCGATGAGCGGACCACCGGTAGAGCGGATTGCCCCAGAGCTGGCCGTCGGCCGAAAAATAATCCGGCGGCACTCCGGCCACCGCGATCGGCAGGAGGGTTTTGGGATCCAGTTCAAAAAGCGACGGCCGGGCCCACGTCTCGGCGGAGTCCGCGGCGACAAAAATGGGGAGATCGCCGATGATCTCGATGCCGCGGGCGTGGGCGGCGGCGCGAATGAGCGCCCATTGGCCGAAGAAAAGATATTGGCCGAACTGATAGTCGGCAATCGCGGCCGCGAGCTGGGTCCGGAGCGGGGATTTTGCCGCCAGCCGGTGGTCGCGGGCACTGGCCGGCCACTCCCACCAGGCGCCGCCGCCGAAATGATCCTTGAGGGCCCGGAAGTACGCGTAGTCGTCGAGCCAGGACGCCTGCGCCTGGCAGAAGGCGTCGAAATCACCGTACGGCAAGGCGGGACGCAGTCGGGTGAATCGTTCGTGGGCCGAGCGGAGGAGTTGCGGCTTCAACCGGTACAGTGCGCCGTAGTCCACGTGATCGGCGGGCAGGGCGGCGAGGGCGCCGAGTTCCTCGGTCGTGAGCAGGCCGAAACGGGCGAGGACCGCGAGGTCGACCAGGTTGGGATTGCCGGCGAACGCGGAGAAACATTGATAAGGCGAGTCGCCGTAGCCGGTCGGGCCGAGCGGGCAGACCTGCCAGTATTTCATGCCGGCGGTGTGGAGAAAATCCAGGAACTGGACCGCGTGTTCGTCGAATACTCCGCATCCTTGGGTCCCGGGAAAGCAGGTCGGGTGCAGCAACACCCCCGCGCCGCGGGCCTTGAGCCAGTTGAAGAGCGGTCGAACGGGAGTCGGGAGCGGAGCAGGGACTTTTTTTGGCGCGCGCATGGTTGTCAGGGAGCACTAATCATCCGGCCCGCGTGCGTCCACTCCCGTTTGCTCGCGGCCGGGCGCAAAAAAACGCGGAGGCCGTGAGCCGTCCGCGTCGGGTGGTCTCGGGTGGAAAGCGGGTCAGGATTTTGCCTTGAACTCATCCCGGAGCCATTGCTTGAGCAGCTGTTTGTCGTAGTACAGCGGCTCATCACTGCCGGGGCGCCGGACCTGACTTTGATAGTTCATGTCACTGAGCTTGCGTTCGCCCTCCTGCAGCACCTTGCCGTCGGCTCCGAGCAGTTGGAATTTCAGGTGCGCGCGCGGGATGTAGATATCCTTCATGACGCGAATCTGGTGCGGTTGATTGAAACGGGTTTCGCCGGCGAGATCGATGTCGATGACGGTGAGAACCAGCTTCTGACCGGCGGCAAGGAGAGGGGCGGCCGTTTGCAGCAGGCAATCTCGCAACTGGTCCAGGTAATAGGTGCTGGTCAGGTTGCTGTTGTTTTCGAGCACGTCACTAAAGTTGTCCGGATTCTGGAACGTGACCGTGACATTTTCGGGCGTTTTGTTGGCCGCGAGCGACTGGGTCGCGAAGCCGGCGCTGAGAATCAGCGCGGCGAGGAGGAGGGGGAGAGGGCGGGTTTTCATGGCGAATGGTTCAGACCCTAATCAGTTCCGGTTGTGCCGCAAGTTCGGGAAAAAGACCGCGCGCGCCGGCTTACACCAAGGCCACCAGAATCAGACCGGTGACAATAATCCCCAAGCCCAGAGTGAACCCATAGGCCAGCGCAAGCAGGACGGTCTTTACCAGCGTCGTCTTCCAGGAGTTGGCGAACAAACGGCGCAGCATCAGCAGCGGGTAGAGGACGAGCCAGAGATTGCACGCGAGCGTCACCCACGCCATGGCGGTGTGGCCGAGCAGGCCGTCGGTTAACCCGCTCCAGCCATTGCGACAGAGGACCCACAGGTAGATGAAGGTGTGGAAGTGCAGCGCGATAATGAGGTGCTGCAGGTACAGCTGGCCGGTCTTCCGGAATAGAATCCGGGTATAGAGCGCGAACAAGGGCAGACAGAACAGGAGCATCCGCGGAAGGCCGTGGAAAAAAGCCTCGATGAGTTCGCGTTGGTGCGCTGGTTCGGCCGCGCGCCGGGCTTGGCGCTCCACCCAACGGATTAACTCCTCATTGGACCTATCGGGCTGAACTTTCCCCGCCTTACTGTGCGCGATCGGCTGGCCGAGGTGCAGGTCGGGCGATTCGGCTTGCCCGTCTTGTGCCGGCTCTTCTGCGGGTGATTTCTCGGAAGCCGCAGTCTGGGTCAGCCCGGCGTCTGTTGGGCTCGGGTCGACGATGGGTTTGACCTTGGGCTTCTTCGCCAGCTCCTTTTTCACCAAGGCCACGGCTTCGTCGAATTCGGCGGGCGCATCGCTGGCCCCAGACGTGACCAGGCCGGGCGGTTTTTGGGGGTCGGATTTGAACAGGGCGTCCGGCCCCGTGGTGCCGATAAAAATCAAAAAGAAAAACAGGACACTGACGAAGAGATAGAGCCGGAACGGCGGCATCTGGGAGGCCCGTTTGCCGGCATTAAATTCGGCGGTGAGGCGGCCCGGAGCGAAGAGCAGCACGACGATGTTGCGAAACAGCTTGGCGTCGAAGTGAAGGAAATTCTCCAGCGCCTCGAGGAACATGTGTCCGAAGGAGCGGTGGAAATCGATGTCATGCTGGCCGCACTGGTGGCAGAAGGGGCCGGTGAGGGCTGTGCCGCAATTCTCGCAATGGGTGTGGACCGACTGGTGGTGGCGGGAGGAGTCGGTGGCCTGGGCTCCCACCGCATCGGCCGTCGCGGCCTCGATCAGGGGCGAGGTGGGCAGATCCGGCGGTTCGGGGTCGAGGGACACACCGCGATGAGAGCAGCTTCTGCGCAAAAGAAAAGCCGGACCGTGCACTGCGGGTCGAGGCCGGCCGCGGGGCGCGCCGTCCCTGCCCTAATCGGGGCTCATGCAGGTGAAGACGAATTTGTCTCGATCATGCGGCAAACCCAAAGGGGGTCGTCGATTTCCCAGCCGCAGCGGAGGCTGCGCGACTGGGCCTGGGTTCACAGCAGCGAACAACAGGCCATATCGACGATCAGCGTCGGTATGGAAACCGACGCCCACCAACTCCTAGGTAACAGCGCTCGATGCCGAGCTGGAGGAGGGGCTTTACGCCCCGATCATG
>CAZAOI010000234.1:0-5398 GCA_964486705.1 uncultured Oleiharenicola sp.
CTGACGACGACGCGGCCCGAGGGTAGGGCGAGTCCTCCGGACGAGCCGTCCGCCTGCAGCTCGACCGTCCCCGGCTCGTCCGGAGGACTCGCCCTACCTGGCCGGAAGGTAATCTTGAAGCCTTCATTCAGCGCGCCGCGCAAATAGCGGGGCTTCAGTTTTCGCAGCGCCGCATGCTCGCCAAGCAGCTCGCGCACGCGCTGTTCCTCGCCTTCCTTCGAGACCACAAAGTCCACGTGGTAGCCCTCGCGCTGCCAGCTGGCGGTCTGCTCGAGAAATCTCCGGCGTGCGTCCTCTTCGGATTGCAACCGTTCATGCGCGAGCAGGTGATCGTCGACGTATGAGCGGTGGTGCGAGAGCGACTCGGTATCCCACGTTTCTTCAGCGGCGCCCGCGTCAAAGAGTTGGCTCGTCAGATCCAGATCGCTGAGTTCGAAAAGCTGGGCGCACGACCGGGCCAAGGTGTTGAGAAACGGCTGGGTCGGGCCGCGGGCCCCGTCGTCGCCGGCCAACGAGTGAAACAGTTCCTCCAGCGATTTGGGTTCGAGCAGGACGGCGTGGGTGGCCGGATTGAGGTAGTCGAGCAAGGACGCGGCGGCGCCCGAAGTGTGCAGGCGGGGTGCGGCGGTGAGCGTGATGCTCGCGACGGGCTCGCCGGAGCGCTGGGTGACCGGATCGAGGGTCCGGATCTCCTCGAGGACGTCGCCGAAGAAATCGAGCCGGTAGGGCTGGTGCGCGGTGATGGGGTAGACATCCACGATGCCGCCGCGCACGGCGTATTGGCCGGGGGCTTCGCACACGGCCTCGGAATCATAGTCGAAAGCCTGCAGGAGTTTGAGGAGCTCCGGAAAGGGCCGGTCGAGGCCGCGCTGCAGTTCGACCTCGCGCGTGGCAAAGTCGGCTGGCGGCGGCACCGGTTGCAAGAGGGCGGCCGGGGTGGCGAAGATCACCATCGTGCCGGATTTGGCCGTGACCCGCCGCAGGCCGCGCAGCTGGCTCAAGACGGCCAAGCGGTCACTGGCGGCATGGAAGGCCTCGCGCATCTCCCGGTTGTCGGTTTGCGCCTCGGGAAATCCGGTCATGGTCAGCGCCGCCTTGGGGCGGCCGGCGTGGTAGAACAGGGCGAGATCCTCGGCCAACGCATCGGCCTGCGGCGCCTCTTCATGCACGACCAGCCAGATGGGGGCCGGCGACCGGCGCAAAAGTTCGGCCAACGCGTAGGCCCGGGCGGGCGGGCAGACCCCGGTTATCTTGGTGCGGGCACCGTCACTGGGAGCGGAGGAAACCATCGGACTTGAGGCGCAAGAAAAACCAGAATCACGGCGGCCGCAATTCCGGGATGCGGTTACGCTGAGCCTTCGTCCATCCGTTGGCGCCACCCGGTCAGGGCCATCTGGGCGGCTTCTTCCTCCGCGGCCTGTTTGGACGAGCCGCGGCCTTCGCCCAACTTGACCTCGTTCAAGAAGACTGCGGCCTGGTATTGCTGGGCATGCAGCGGGCCGGTGGCCGAGATCAATTCGTAGCGGATGGCGGTGTTGCCGTGGGCCGGTTGAATGAGTTCCTGCAGGCGCCCTTTCGGATTCGCGTCCGCCAGCACCGGCTCGAGGCGTTCGGGCAATGAACCGTAAATGCTGCGGATGATCCGCGCCGCCTCCGAAAAACCGGCATCGAGGAAAAGGGCGCCCGCGAGCGCCTCAAAGGCGTCTTCCAGGACCGAGGCCTTGGTCCGGCCGCCGTTGGTTTCCTCGCTGGTCCCGAGGCGCAGGCAGGCGTCGAGTCCGATCTCCCGCGAAAGCGCCGCAAGGAACTTGCCCTCGATCAGCTTGGTGCGGCGTTTGCTGAGCATGCCTTCGCGCTCGGTGGGATAGAGTTCGAACAAGGCTTCGGTCAGGGTCAGTTGCAGCATGGCGTCGCCGAGGAACTCAAGCCGCTGGTTATGGGCGCCGGCCGCGGAGTTTTCCTGCAGGTAGGATCCGTGGGTCAGCGCCTCGAGCAGCAGGGCGGGCGCGCGGAATTGGTAGCCGAGGCGGTCCTGCAGGGCGGTTAATTGGGCGGCGGGCATGGGTTCACGAGCTGGCGCTGGAATAGCGGCGGAGGCCGCGCTGGAAGACAAAGATCGCGGCGGAGAGCCACGCCGCGGCAATCAGGGCGATCCAGAGAACGTGGGTCGCCTTGAACCCATGGATGAGCGTGCTGGCGGGAACGTTGCTGACCACGACCACGGGCAGCATCCAGACGAAGACAAGATTGGCCACGCCCCGGAAGGCCTCCCGGGGCAACCGGGAGAATTCGGTCAGCGTGAAGTAGCCGCCCTCGATGCCCTGCGCGCTCGTGATCCAGAACGCGGGGGAAATGCTCAGGACGAGGATGCTGTAGTGGATGATCACCCCGCAAAACACCAGGAACGCATAGCCCGCGAGATCGAGCAGACTGGGATGCAGGCCGAGCTGGTGCGCCGCATAGGCGACCACGCCGCCGGCGACGACCGAATTAATCAACCCGTCGGGGTCGAGCTTGCGCGTGGTGGCCATGAACATGAGGTTGCCCGGCTGGGCGAGAAAGAAATCGAAATGCCCGCTGCGGATGTTGCGCCCCATCTCGAAGATGCTGCTCCAGAAAAACCCCATCAGGAACCGCTGGATCATCAGCGACGTGCCCACGAGCAAAATCATCTCGTACTGGCTCCAGCCGGCGATCGAGTTCGTGTGCTGGTAGATCACGGAAATCATCAGCAGGTTGACCGCCATCCAGAACAACTCGACAAGCGACCACACGATGAAATCGCCGCGAAACATCAGCGTCCGCACGATCGAGTAGCGGGCGGAGGTCAGCCAGATGCGGGCGTAATGGGCGAGGGTCATTTTCGATTAGCGGGCTCCGCGCATCACCCGGTCGCTGACCGCTGCCGGTTGCATGATTGTTGGTTGATCATAAATCCAAGATCGCGATTCAAAAAGCGAAAATAACTTCAGCCGCCC
The DNA here is from genome assembly GCA_964486705.1 of uncultured Oleiharenicola sp. Classification (GTDB taxonomy): domain Bacteria; phylum Verrucomicrobiota; class Verrucomicrobiia; order Opitutales; family Opitutaceae; genus Lacunisphaera. The sequence goes on from CAZAOI010000234.1 coordinate 2,979, forward strand.
ACGGCGGTGTGGAGGCGGAGGCCGCGCCGCCAGAGCAGTTGGCCGAGCGCGAGGATCACGACCGTCCAGACCAACTGGATGCCGAGGCCGGCCAGAATCGCGTCCGGGTCGGAGAGGCGTCCGGTGAAGATCGCGACTGGGAAATACATCTGGTAATAGTACGGCAAGTATTGCGAAAGGTGGAAGAGCCAGGGTGGCAGCAGATCGAGCGGAAAAATCTGGCCGCCCAGAACCGACTCGATCGCCATCGAGAGAATCACGAAGCCTTGGATTTCCAGAAACCAGAAACTCAGCATGCCGAAGCAGTAGGCGATGCCGAACTGGATGAGCGCGGACATGAAGAGGGCGGGCGCCCCAAGGACAAACCGCCACCATTCGTGCGGGATCACCAGATAGTCGCGGAGCAACGGGTAGCTCAGCACCACCGGCAGGAGGATGAGCACCCCGGTGACAACCCGCGCCGCGACGTAAATGCTGAAGCGGTAGCCGAAGTAGTTGACCGGCTTGAGCAGAAACTGGTTGATGAGCCCGTTGCGGATCTCCTCGCTGATCTGGTAATCCTCGTTGAACGCGCCGATCATGAATTGCACGACGATCAAGGCGACGAAGTAGGTGAGGGTCTGGCCGAAGCTGAACCCGCCGATGGTCGGGTTGCCCGCGTACGCGGCGCTCCAGAGAATGAAGACGACCACGAGGTGGAAAAACGAAAAGCAGCCGCGGACCGCAAAGTTCACCCGGTAAACCAGGTTGCTTTGGAGGCCGACGGTGAAGGCGGCGTAGTATTTGCTGAGCGTGGCGAGCATGGGGCGAAAAAGCAGTCAGGAGCGAGTAGCGGGAAGTGAGCAGCGAGTAGGGAAAACCGCAAGCCGGCGATAGGGTCGGGCGAGTCGTCCTCGCCGAGCCATTCAATCGAACGGCTCATCCGGAGGATTCGCCCTACCTCCCAGCGTAGGTAACGAAATCCCCGGCCTACGCCCCGTTTTCCTTCAGTCCAAAGCGCTTGGTGACTTCCTTCCCGAGCGCCCGGTAGGCAGTGGCGCCGACGCCGGACGCATCGTAGGCGAAGATCGGCTTGCCGAAGCTGGGGGCCTCGCTCAGGCGCACCGTCCGCGGAATCACGGAGTGGAAGATTTTTTCGGGCAGGTGTTGCTTCACCTCGTCGACCACCTGCTTGGAAAGGTTGGTCCGGCTGTCGAACATCGTCATCACGATCCCCCCGACGTCGAGGGTGGGGTTGACGCCGGCGCTTTTGAGCCGTTCCACGACCTTGAGAATCTGGCCGAGGCCTTCCAACGCCATGTATTCGCACTGGAGCGCGATCAGGAGGTGGTCGGCGGCGGCGAGTGAATTCATGGAGAGCATGCCGAGCGCGGGCGGGCAGTCGATGATGATGGCGCGGTAGCCGCCGGAGTTGCGCAGCGGTTCCAGCACCGAGCGGAGGCGCATCAGGTAGTTTTCCTGCTGGGCCAGTTCGATCTCGATCGCGGCGAGATCGACCTCGGACGGAATCAGCGCGAGGTGCGGCCACGCGGTGGGCGTGAGCATCTCGAACACGCTGCCTTCGCCCCGCAGGGGACCGTAAAGGCTCTTGCCGTCCTGTTTTTCGATGCCGAGCGCGCTGGTGGCGTTGGCCTGCGGGTCGAGGTCCACGACCAGGGTGTGGATTTTCTGCTCGGCGAGGGCGGCCGCGAGGTTGATCGCGGTGGTGGTCTTGCCGACGCCGCCTTTTTGGTTGGCGATAGTGAATACAGTACAGGCCATGGGCCGATTAACCGTAAAGCGACCGCGGGAGTCTAGCCTGAATGCTCAGGGGAATGCTGGTCACCACGAAACACACCAAACACACGAAAAATGCCAACCCCTCATTCGACCACCAATCCACACTCATGGGCACTCATTCAATCTTGCGGACCGGGGGCATTTTCCGCTCCTGATTAGCGGTCCATGAGTGGGGAACTCCTCCGGGAATGGGTCCGAGGATTTCGTGTCATTCGTGTGTTTCGTGGTTAATTTGATCAGTTTGGGTCGAAGCATTTCAGTTCTTGCGCAACGTGAAAAATTGACCCAAGTTGCGGCCCGATTGTCTTTCGGCGCGGTAGCCAAGTGGTAAGGCCGAGCTCTGCAAAAGCTCTATCGGCGGTTCGATTCCGCCCCGCGCCTCCAGACGATAAACAGACGAGTAGCACAGAAGTGGCACAAATCAGCTGGTTTTCACTTTGGATCCTGATAGCGCTTGCGGCCGATTTATTGGTTCACACGTCTCAATCGACTTACGCATACTAAAGAGTTGTGGAGGCGAGGGGAGTTGAACCCGTCGGCGGTCCCTCTGAAAAAACGCCTGCATAGGAGTGCGACTGGACTGGAATGGACTGGAAAGGTCAGAAAAGGCCCTCATTCGGTACAGGAATTGTCAGGAGGAT
>CAZAOI010000235.1:0-5396 GCA_964486705.1 uncultured Oleiharenicola sp.
TGCGGCTGGCCAAGATGGAGATCAAGGCGCCGTTTGACGGGGTGGTCGGGGCCCGGACCATTTCGCCGGGCGACTACATCACGGCGGCCACCGTCGTCACGACCCTCGATGATCTCAGCCGGCTCAAGATCGATTTCCAGGTGCCGGAGCGCTACACTTCCAAGGTCAAGCCCGGCACGACCTTCACCGTTCGCGCGCAGACCCCGGCTGGCGCCGCCCGCGCCGCGGGAGAAGTCTATTTTATCTCCTCTGTCATCGACCGCAGTACCCGGTCCAGCCAAGTGAAGGGTTATGTGACCGGGGCTCCGGCGGGTTTTCAACCCGGGATGTTTGCCCGGATCGAACTGGTCCTCGAGGTCCACCGAGCCGTGCTGACCGTTCCGGAAGGAGCCGTGCTGACGACGCCGCGCGGCGCGCAAGTTATCGTCGTGGAAGACAAAGGCGGGGACAAGGTGGCCGCCTTCGTCCCGGTGCGGCTCGGGCTGAGACAGAAGGGCCTCGTCGAGGTGGTGCCGATCAGTCCGGCGACTCTTTCCGAACAGCAGATGGTGGTGGCCTCCGGGGTCGGGGCGCTCATTTTGTATCCGGGTGTCAAACTGGAACCGCGGCCGCTCCGGGCTGAGTTTCGCATTGGAGACTGAGTATGATCCTGTCCGATGTCTCCATCCGGCGGCCGGTGGTGGCCATGGTCGCGTCGATCGTGATCGTCCTGATCGGCCTCCTGAGCTTCGGGCGGCTGCCGGTGCGCGAGTATCCGCTGATCGATTCTCCGGTCGTCACGGTCGAGACCAACTATCGCGGGGCCTCCGCCGAGGTGGTGGAATCCAAAATCACCGAGCCGCTGGAGAAAGATATCGCCTCCATCGACGGCATCCGGGTGATCCGTTCCAGTTCCCAAGAGGAGCAGTCGCGCATTACGATTGAGTTTGGGCTCAGCCGGTCGGTGGACGAAGCGGCCAACGACGTCCGCGACCGGGTGAGTCGCGCGCGCGGTCGGCTCCCTGACGAAGTCAACGAGCCCGTCATCACCAAGGCTGACGCCGACTCCTCGCCGGTCATCACCTTGGCTTTCACTTCGGAGCGTTACAGCCGTCTGGAAATCGTCGAGTTCGTCGAGCGGGTCGCGATCCAGCGCATCCAGACCATCCCGGGCGTGGGCACGGTGAATGTCCGGGGTCCGCGCTACGCGATGCGTTTGTGGGTGGATAGCGACAAACTCGCGGCCCATCAGCTCACCGTGCTCGATGTGGAAAACGCCCTGCGCCAGCAGAACGTCGAAATTCCCGGCGGTCGCATTGAATCAACCGCCCGGGAGTTTCCGGTCCGCATCGAGGGGCGCATGACGCAGGTGGCGGAATTCGAGGATCTCATCCTGGCCGCCCGCGGCACTCATCAGGTGAAGTTCTCTGATATCGGGCGGGTGGAGTTGGGCGCGGAGGAGTACCGCTCGGAAAGTTATTTCCTGGGCAAACCGACTGTGGGCATCCAGGTGCTCCGGCAGGCGCAGGCCAATGTGCTCGATGTCGCCAACGGGGTGAAGGCGATGATTCCGTTGATCAAAGCCGATCTGCCCGACGGCCTAACCGTGGATGTCGGCTACGACAGCTCCGTATTCGTCGACCGGTCGGTGCGCGAGGTCTATAAGACCCTGGGGGAAGCGGCCACCCTGGTCGTACTGATGATCTTTCTTTTCCTGCGCGACTGGCGCGCCACCTTGGTGCCGCTGCTCGCCATTCCGGTCTCCATTGTGGGTTCGTTTGCGGTGATGTCGTGGCTGGGCTTCACCATCAACACCCTGACGCTGCTGGCCCTGGTGCTGGCGGTTGGCCTGGTGGTCGACGACGCCATCGTGATGCTGGAAAATATCTATCGTCGAATCGAGGCGGGTGAGGGTCCGATCCATGCCGCCATTTTCGGTTCCCGGCAGGTCGCCTTTGCCATCATTGCCACCACCCTGACGCTCGCCGCGGTGTTTCTGCCCGTGGCTTTTCAGTCCGGTCAGACCGGGCGGTTGTTCTATGAATTCGGGGTGACCTTAGCCGTCGCGGTGCTGGTCTCTGCCTTCGTCGCGCTCACGTTGACTCCGATGCTCTGTTCCCGGGTCCTCCGGGCAAAAGTCGTCGCGGGCCAGGCCCAACACGGCTGGTTTTACAACAAGTCGGAGCCGTTCTTCGTTTGGCTCAACCGCCGTTTCGAGTCCAGCCTCCGCACTTCGCTCCGCCAGCGACCACTGATTCTGGGCGCCGCGGTCTTGTTTACCTTCGGTGGGCTTTCTCTCTACACGCAGTTGCAGCGCGAGCTCACGCCGCTGGAGGATCGCGGCATCTTCACCGCCAATTTGATCGCTCCGATTGGCGCGACGCCGGAATACCTCCGCCTTTACTCCTACGACATGGAGCAGATGATTCTGAAGATTCCGGAGATAAACCGCACCTTTCACCGGACCGGCGACGGTGGCCGCGCCTTCGTCTTTGCCACACTCACGCCGTGGGAGAAGCGCACGCGCAAGACGCAGGAAATCACGGCCGAACTCCGCCGGAAATTCCAGCAGGAGGTCACCGGCGGTCAGGCGGTGGCCAGCTCGGTGCGCCCTTTCAGCAGCGGCCGAGGTGGCGGGGGTGGGGGAATCCAACTCGTGTTGCTCGGTTCCGATTTCAAGGAATTGCAGCGGATCGGTGGCGACTACCTCGTCGCCATGCGGGAAAGCGGCCAGTTCACCCAGCCGCGCGTGGATCCCTCGCCGACGAAACCGCAGCTGGATGTCCGAATCGACCGGGCCAAGGCGGCCGATCTCCGCGTGCCCGTCAGTGTCATTGCGTCCACGCTGGAGTCGCTCCTCGGCGGCCGGCGTGTGACCGAGTTCCAGCGCGGGAACCAGCAGTATTATGCCATTGTGCAGGTGACCGACGAAAATCGCACGACCCCCGGCGACCTGGCGAGCCTCTACGTCCGGTCCACCGACGGGGGGCTGGTGCAATTGACCAATGTGGTCAGCTGGTCGGAAAACACGGTGCCGGAAAGCTACCCGCATTTCAACCGGCTGCGGTCGGTCACGGTTTCCGCCCAGTTGGCGGAAGGTCGCACCATCAGCGACGGGGTCGCGTTCCTCGCGTCGCTCAGCAAAGAGAAGCTGCCGCCCGGGTACAGCTATGCGTGGGACGGGGAGACCCGAGAATTTGTGGAGAGCGGCCGCGAAACCTTCGCTCTGTTTGGCTTGGCCTTGTTGTTTACCTTCTTGATCCTCGCCGCCCAGTTCGAGTCGTGGATTCACCCAATCACGATCTTCACCGGCATCTTCATCGCCGTGGCCGGTGGGCTGCTCGTGCTGTACGGCACCCGCTTCTGGGGGCCGGCGATGACGGACAATCTCTTCTCGCGTTTCGGATTGATCATGCTGATCGGGCTCGTGGCCAAGAACGGCATTCTGATTGTCGAATTTGCCAACCAGCTCCAAGTGCAGAAAGGGGGGAGCGCAGTCGAGGCAGCCTTCGAGGCGGCCACGATTCGTTTCCGTCCGATTTTAATGACCTCAATCTCGACCGTGCTCGGGGCGGTGCCGATTGCCTTCGCCCAGGGCCCAGGAGCGGAGACGCGCAACCCGATGGGGATCGTCGTGGTCGGCGGCCTCATGCTCTCGACCGTGATCACGCTCTACGTGATCCCGATCGTCTACGTGCTCATGGATCGGCTGTGTGTGAAGGTCACAGGCCATTCCAGCGCCCACGGTCTGGTGAAAGCGGCGCAGATCGAACGGGAAACAGAGGCTTTCGTTGGGTCGAAGTCGGCGCCGTAAGCGGGGGGCGGGAAGGGCCGGGGCGGGGTGCGAGAACTCAGCCGGGATCATGCAGTGAGGTGGGCGTCGGTCTCCGTCTCGACGTTGATCGTCGATCGGGAAATCGACGACCACCTTTTAGTTCGCCGCATGATCGAGACAAATTCTTTTCTACCTGCTTGAGTCCGGCTCGGGGCTGGCGATGGAGCGGGTTTCACCAAGCCAAAGGGGCGCGGGCAGAAAAAAGGCCCCCGTTGCGAAGATTCGCAACGGGGGCCGGAGAGGACCGGGAGGCGCGGGCTTACTTGCCAGCCTTGGTGGCCTTGACCCGTTGGCCCGAGTTCAGGATGCGTTTCCGCAGGCGCAGATTCTTGGGTGTGACCTCGACGAACTCATCCGCGGCGATGTATTCGATCGCGCGCTCCAAGGAGAACTTGGCGGCCGGGGTCAGTCCGGTGGCGACGCCCGAACCCTGGGACCGGAAGTTGGTGAGCTGTTTGGCGCGGACGGCATTGCAGGCGATGTCTTCGTTGCGGGGATTCTCGCCGACGATCATGCCTTCGTAAACTTCCTCGCCCGGATCGACGAAGAGCTTGCCGCGTTCCTGCACCATTTCGAGCGCGTAGCCCGTGGTGGTGCCGGACTCGGTCGCGATGATCGTGCCGGTGATGCGGGTGAGCACCTCGCCGGCATACGGGCCGTACTCCTTGAAAAGATGGCTCAGCACGCCGCGGCCGCTGGTGGCATTGACGACATCGATTTCCATCCCGATCAAACCGCGCGTGGTGATGGTGGCTTCCATCATCGTGGTGTGCGGAAGTTTTTCCATGTTCGTCAGGCGGCCCTTGCGGTTTGCGAGGTTCGACATGATCGCTCCGACGCACTCGTCGGGCACTTCGATCCAGACGGTCTCGTAGGGCTCGTGGCGGGAGCCATCAACGAGTCGCTCGATCACCGTCGGGCGGGAAACCAGGAGCTCAAAGCCTTCCCGGCGCATCGTCTCGACGAGCACGGCAATCTGCATGGCGCCGCGGCCCTTGACGTTGAAAATACCGGCCTTGTCGCTGTCCTCAATATTGATGGAGACATTGGTCTTCAGCTCGCGCATCAGACGCTCGCGCAGTTGGCGGGAGGTGACGAGCTTGCCTTCGCGCCCGACGAGCGGACCGTCGTTGACGCAGAACTGCATCTCCAGGGTCGGAGGGTCGATTTGGGTGAAGGGCAGGGCGTGGCCCGCTTCGTCAGCGGTAATGGTGTCGCCGATGTCAATATCCTCGACGCCGGCGATGCCGACGATGTTGCCGGCACTGGCGCTGGGCGCTTCGGCGGTGCCGAGGCCGGTGAACTCGAAAATCTTGCTGATCTTGGCGCGGACGCGTTTGCCGTCGGAGTGGCGAACGACAAAAATCGTGTCCCCGATCGTGGCCGTTCCGCCGAGGATCTTGCCGACCGCGATGCGGCCGACGTAGTCGCTCCAATCGATGTTGGACACGAGCATGTGGAAAGGCTCGTTGGGCTTGGCGAACGGCGGCGGGACGTGGTCGAGGATGGTCTGAAAGAGCGGCGTCATGTCCTTCTTTTCCTCGCCGAGGTGGAACATCATATAGCCGTCGCGGCCGGAGCC
>CAZAOI010000236.1:0-5380 GCA_964486705.1 uncultured Oleiharenicola sp.
GGCGTGGCCCGGGCCTATCAACAAGACTTCACCAGCGCCATCGCCGACCACACCCGTGCAATTGAGTTCAACCCCGACGACGCACTGGTTTACCTCGCATATAACAATCGCTCTGCAGTCCGGAACCAGCAGAAAGATTTCGCCGGGGCCCTTGCTGACTGCAATAGCTGCCTCGCAGTGAAGCCGCAGTATTCCGAAGCCTATTTCAACCGCGGCACCGCCCGGCACGGCAGACGGGAATTTGCGGACGCCATCGTGGATTTCACCCACGCCATCGCCCTGCAGCCCACCTATGTTGAAGCCCACCAGGGCCGTGCTCAGGCCAAGCGCGCCGCCGGCGACTTTGACGGGGCGAGCAGCGACTACAACCGGGCGGCAGACCTCGAGGCCGAAGGATACGCCAAGCGCAGTCCGGTTGCTCCATTCTCCCGATCGAGGTGAGCGCAGACAAATTCCCCACGGCCGGCGCTGAATGGCTCACGGTGCCGCGCGTTCGCGGCTCTGCGCGGACGCACCCGACGTGAACGCATACCGGCAATCGACGACACCTCGGAAAACCGTCCTCGTCGTAGCCGCAAAAGGCCCGGCTGGTCAGATTGTACTACTTCGCGTGACTCACACTCGGGGAGTCTGTCAGAACGCTGGTGATTCCACGCCCGCGTCCCATTGGCCAGCGTGATGCACTGCATCAAGTTTATCGATTAACACCTCCGGCGTCGGTTCGGTTATGCTCTGGGTCAGATTCGCCTTCGCATGAAACCTCACCACCCGTTCGCAGCCCCGCTCGCCACCCACCTGACGCGGTTGCCCTGGCCCGCCACGAGTGCCGCGTTCACTCGCGCGGCGTGCCCCGAAAATATTTTCCCCCTGATCGGTGATCCTTCGCGGCGGAAAAACCCGCTTTGATCAGCAGAACCCCCCATCCTGCCATGATCACCACCGTCATCATCCTCGCCCTGCTCACCCTGCTCGTCGGCACTGAACCGGACTCTGGAGCAACCCACCCGTCCGCAGAAGAAACCTCCTCTTCCTAAGTCTCCGTGCCCTCCTGCCGCGCTCCGCGTCACTGATTCACGCCCCGCCGCAATTTGAACTCCCGCAAAACTTATGATCCGTTCCATTGGCCATCGCGCGGTTTCGAGCGTGCACGAACTGGGAGCCATGACCCTGTTCACCACGCGCTCCTTTCTCGCGGCGCCGGGTTCGGCGGGATTGCTCCGGCGGACCGTCCGCGCGATCTACGAGCAAGGCGTGCGTTGCACCCCGGTGATTCTCATCGTGGGCCTGTTCACCGGCTTGGTGCTCGGCCTGCAGGGCTATTATGTGCTGACCCGTTTCGGTTCGCAAAGCCTGCTGGGCACGCTCGTTTCCCTCACCCTCATCCGTGAACTTGCCCCGGTACTGGCCGCCCTGATGGTCGTGGGCCAGGCCGGCTCGGCGATCGCCGCCGAACTCGGCATTCAGCGCAACAGCGAGCAAATCGACGCGCTGGAAACCATGGGCGGCAACCCGTTCGGCTATCTCATTGCACCCCGCCTGCTGGCGGCCCTGTTGGTTTATCCGGTCATGACGGCGTTCTTCGCCCTCGTCGGCATCCTGGGCGGCTTTATTTCCGGCTCGGTGATGCTGTCCCTGCAGGGCGGGGTCTACTGGTCGGCCGTTTACCGTGCGGTGCAGCCGCATGACGTGCGCGAGTGTCTCGTGAAGGCGCTGGTGTTTGGCCTGATCACCACGGCGATCTGCTGTCACAACGGCTTCAACGCCCACCAGCGCGCCGACGTCAGCGGCGCGCGGGCGGTCAGCACGGCGACGACGCGCGCGGTCGTGTTCTCCAGCATCGCGGTGCTCGTGGCCGACTACCTCATCACTTCCCTCCTCATCTGGTCCAACCATGGCTGACCAATCACCACTCCTGGCCGTGCGCGGTGTGCGGCTGACCCTCGGCGAACGCGAGATCCTCTCGGGCGTCGATCTGGCCGTGCCGCGCGGCGCGGTCGTCTCCGTGTTCGGCAAAAGCGGCACGGGCAAATCCGTTTTGCTCAAATGCCTGGCCGGTCTGTTTACGCCGGACGCCGGTGAAATTTCCTTCGACGGCCGTTCGCTGCACGCCGACGACCCGCCGGCCCGGGCGGAATTCCGCCGCCGCTGCAGCTATCTTTTCCAGCACAACGCCCTGTTCGATTCCCTCACCGCGCTCGAAAATGTCGCGTTGCCGCTGGAGCAGACTTCGCGGCTGCCCGACCACGAAGTTCACACCCGCGCGCTGGAAGCGCTGCGCCGCCTCGAGCTGGAGGACTACCGTGACCGGTTCCCCGGCGAGATGTCCGGCGGCATGCAAAAACGTCTCGCGCTGGCCCGCGCCATCGTCACGCGGCCCGAGATCGTGCTGTTTGACGAGCCCACGGCGGGCCTCGATCCCGTCCGGCGCAACGTGGTTTTTGAGATGATCGCCCGCTACCGGCGGGAATTCAACTTCACCGCGGTGGTGGTCACGCACGATGTGCCGGAAGCACTGGTGGCGAGCGACCTGGTGGTGCTGCTCAACGAAGGCTGCGTTCACTTTCAAGGCTCGCCAGCGGTGTTCCTGGCGTCGACCGACCCGGTAGTGCTGGCCTTCCGCGATAGCGCCAGCGCGTTGCGGGCCAAAATTTCCGCCCTGTGTCTCCACGATACTCTCTTGGCGGAGGCTTCAACATGACGCACCCCCAATCCAAACTGGAATTGATCGTCGGCATTTTTGTCCTCACCGGCCTGCTGGCGGTGGCCTATTTGGCACTGAAAATCGGCGCCGGCAACCTGGTGGGCGCCGACACCTATCTGGTGCAGGCCCGCTTCACCAACCTCGGCGGCCTCACTCCGGGCAGTAATGTCATCATCGCCGGCGTGTCGGTCGGCCGGGTCGAGGCCGTGCGGCTCAATCCCGCCGACTACAGCGCGATCGCCGAGCTCCGCCTGCGCAAGACGGTGCAGCTCCCGGCTGACACCATCGCTTCGATCAAGACCACCGGTCTGATCGGCGACAAATTTGTCGCCCTCGCCCCCGGTGGGGACGCCCGGATGCTCGCCGCCGGCGAGCTGATCACCGAGACCGAGTCGGCCGTCGACCTTGAATCGCTCATCAGCCGCTTCGCGTTCGGCAATGTCAAAACCCCGCCAACCAAGGAATCCAAATGACGCCCACGCTCTTCCCGTTGTTTTTGTCCGCGTTCCTTACCGTTGGGCTCTTCGTCACCCGGTCGGACGCCGTCGTCACCGCGCCAGATCCCGTGCAAACTTTGCGCAACGCGACCGACGAGTTACAGGTTATCATGTTCGAAAAGCCCAGTGACCCACGCCCGTTGGCCGTGCGGGCCAAGCCGGTGCTGGTAAAATATTTCGACTTTGCCTTGCTCACCCGAAAGTCCGTCGGGCCCGGCTGGCGCCAACTCACCGCCGAACAGCAGCAGCGCACCACCGAACTGCTGACCGAACTGATCGTGCGCAATTATTGTGCGCACTTCGACACCGTCGAACGATTCCGCCTCACCTGTGCCGTACCCGTGGCCCTGGCGGCCGATCGCTGTGAGCTGGTCAGCACGATCATCTACCCCAGGCAAAGCATTGCCGTTGCCTACCGGGCTGAGCAGAGGCCCGATGGCTGGCGTTTTTATGACGTGATCGTCGAAGGCGTCAGTCTGGTCGCCAACTATCGCGCCCAATTCACCGTGCTTTTTCAGCAAGGCGGGGCGCAGGCCATTATCGGAGCCTTGGAAAAAAACCTGGCTGCCAACCCCCTCGGATGATGAAAGCCCCCCATCCCTTTCTTTGCGCGACGGTCTTTGCCGGGCTGCTCGTCTTCGCCCCCTCGGCCAGCTGCGCGCCAGCCACCCCGCCGGCCACCGTTGAGGAAACCGACGAATACGCCACGCCCCAGGTCACCGATCCTCTGGGACCGATGAACCGGGCCTTATTCAAATTCAACGATGGTTTCTACCGGCACCTGCTCCGGCCCTTTGCGCACGGCTACGAACGCGTGGTCCCTGCCCCTGCGCGCCGGGGCCTCGGCAATTTCTTCGACAATATCAGGTTTCCGATGCGCTTCGTCAGTTGCGTGCTGCAGGTCAGACCGAAGCGCGCCGCCCAGGAGACGGGCAAATTCCTGCTCAACTCGACGGTCGGCGTGGCCGGATTGGTCCGGGTCTCGGATTCGGTTCCCGCCCTCGCCAACGTGCCGCCCGAGGATACAGGCCAGGCCTTTGGTCGGTGGGGCATCGGCGCGGGTCCCTACCTCGTGCTGCCCTTCCTTGGTCCGAATTCACTGCGGGACACCGTGGGGCTGGCCGGCGACATTATGCTGAATCCGTTGAACTGGTCCGCGACCGAACACGCCGCCAAGGATTATGATTTCAAGTGGCGCCTCGGTTTGTCGGCCGTCGATTTCATGAACGCCTCGCCCGACCAGATGCGTGTCTATGACTCCTTCCGCAAATCCGCCGTCGATCCCTATACCGCCGTGCGCAATGGCTACCTGCAGTACCGGGCCGCCGCCGTGAAAAAATGAACAGTGCCGGAACAAGTTAACCCGCCGCAGATGAACTTAGGGATATTTTCCTGGTCCCACCATGAAGCTCTGGATCATCGCCCTGTTTCCTCTGCTCCTCAGTGGCTGCGCTTTTCTCCCGACGTTCAAATAACAAAAACTAATCCGATGAAACGCTACCCTTACCTTTTTCCCTTTCCCCGAATTGTCCGCTTCACCGTCCTGGGGGCGCTCGGATTGCTCGGCGCCGGCTGCAGTATCGTTTCTGTTCCCCGTCCCGCCGGCGATCAGCCCCATGCGCTCGTGGTTACCGAGTGGGAAGGCACGTGGCTTAACGGCCGTGATCCGGCCAAGGTCAAAGTAGCTGACGCCCTCAACGGGGGCCTGCAACTGACCGTCATTGAGGAGCATGACGGTAAATTCGCCCTCAAGACCATCGACGTGAGCGTGCGCGAGTCCGGTGAATTGCTGGTCGCCTCACTCCGGGACGAATCGAGGCCGGAATTTTATGTCTGGGCTTTGCTCCGGCGAAGCGACGACTTCGTCCTCGTGTGGATTCCCGATGGGGCGAAATTCCGCGAGCTCGTCCGCCAGGGAAAACTCAAGGGGCGCATTGACGGCGATGATGTGCATCTTGAGGTGCTCACCGCTGAGAACCTGCGAGCCCTCACCTCCGGCGAGTATGGGACGCCCTTCCAAAAGGATTCACCGCTCATTTTTCGTCGCGTGGCACCGTAGTTCCAGAACCCCGCCTGGACCTGTCGTGCTGCGCACTCGCTCAGCCGGATCCATGCAGTTGAAGCTGGGGGAGCGAGCTTGCTCGCGACATCCCCTGCTCTGAGTCGCGAGCAAGCTCGCTCC
>CAZAOI010000237.1:0-5378 GCA_964486705.1 uncultured Oleiharenicola sp.
ACTGATGTTTGATCATTGGATCTTGTCTGGAGCTTGGATGTTGGGGTTTGGAGTTCATCCTGCCTAGGGCAGGAGTTCGTAGGCCGGCAACGAGAGGAACTCGTCGAACGTTTCGCTCTTCGACATTTTCATGAACAGCTCAACCGCCGCTTTGAAGTGGCCGGAGTCGTAGCGTTCGGGGCCGTACTCGTCGCGGATCTTGACCAGTTCCTCGGCGAGGAGCCGGTCATAAAGTTCCGCCGTGACCGCGCGGCCGTCGTCCAGTTTGGCGCCGAAGCGCAGCCACTGCCACAGTTGCGAGCGGGAGATTTCCGAGGTTGCGAGATCCTCCATCAAATTGTGGATCGGTTCGGCGCCGGAACCGCCCAGCCATGCCTCCAGATAGCGGACGCCCACGTGGAGATTCCAGCGCACGCCATTTTCCGTGATGGAGCCGTGCAGCGGAGCGAGGAGATCGGCGGCGGTGGCTTCCTCCTCATGGAGGACGTGGAGCTGGTTGGACCCCTTCATGTGTTCACCAAAGGCGTCGAGGGCGGTCTGCACGAGGCCGGGGTGCGCAACCCAGGTGCCGTCGTGGCCGACGCGCGCCTCGCGCCTTTTGTCGGCGCGGACTTTGGCGAGCGCCGCTTCGTTGGCCGCCGGGTCGTTCTTGATCGGAATCTGGGCGGCCATGCCCCCCATCGCATAAGCGCCGTGGCGGTGGCAGACGTTGATCAGGTGCCGGACATAGGCGCGCAGAAAGGGCACCTCCATCGTGATCAGGGTCCGGTCGGGGAAGAGATAGCCGGGGCGGTTGCGGAATTTCTTCACGAAACTGAACATGTAGTCCCACCGGCCCGCATTGAGCCCGGACGCATGCTCGCGCAGCTCGTAAAGAATCTCCTCGGCCTCGAACGCCGCGAGAATCGTCTCAATCAAAACGGTGGCGCGAATCGTGCCGCGCGGCAGGCCAAACTCGGCCTGGGCGTGCAGAAAAACGTCGTTCCACAGCCGCGCCTCGAGGTGGCTCTCCATCTTGGGCAGATAGAAATAGGGGCCCGAGCCGCGCGCCAGCAGCGCCTTGGCGTTGTGGAAAAAGTAAAGGCCCCAGTCGAAGAGCGAGGCGGAAACCCGTTTGCCGTCGAGCAGCACATGTTTCTCCTCCATGTGCCAGCCGCGCGGGCGGGCGATGATCGTGGCGATCTTGTCCTTCAGCGCGTATTTCTTTCCCTCGGGGCTCGTGAAGGTGAGAGTGCGGCGGGCCGCGTCGCGCATGTTGATCTGGCCGTCCATGACATTCTCCCACGTGGGCGAGTTGGCGTCCTCAAAATCGGCCATCCAGCACTGCGCGCCAGAATTAAGGGCGTTGATCGCCATCTTGCGGTCCACGGGACCGGTGATCTCGGTGCGGCGATCCAGCAAGTCGGCGGGCGGAGGCGGCACGCGCCAGTCTCCCCCGCGGATCGCCGCGGTCGCGGTGAGAAAATCAGGCATGTGGCCGGCGTCGATCTCTTGCTGGCGCGCGACCCGGCGGGCGAGCAGGTCGGCCCGGCGGGGTTGAAATTTCCGCAGGAGAGTGGCGAGAAACCGACACGCGTCAGGCGTCAAAATTTCGGCGTAGCCCGATTGCATCGGTCCACGGATTTCGAGATCGGAGATAACAGGAGAAGAACTCATACGGGATAGTGAGCCAGCCAAGCGCCCCCGACCCCGCGTGTCAGCACGATATTCGGGCCGGCCACCAACAAGCTCGCCACCCTCGGGCCTTTTGCTCTATCACTCCGCGCATGAGCACGAACCCATTCATGCACGAAGCCATCAAACTCGCCGCCGACGGCATGCAGTCCGGCCGCGGCGGTCCGTTCGGCTGCGTCGTCGTTCGCCGGGGCAAGGTCGTCGGCCGGGGCCACAACCGGGTGACGTCGACCAACGACCCGACGGCGCACGCAGAGGTCGTCGCCATCCGCGAGGCCTGCGCCCATCTCGAGACGTTTCAGCTCACGGACTGCGAGTTGTACACCAGCTGCGAACCCTGTCCGATGTGTCTCGCGGCGATCTACTGGGCAAGGATCCCGACGGTTTTCTACGGCAACACGCGCGCCGACGCCGCCGCCATCGGGTTTGATGACGATTTTATCTACCAGCAGGTGCCGCTGGCGCCGGAGAAACGCGCGATCAAGATGACTCTGCTCGATCGCGCCGCGGCCCAGAAAACCTTCGAAGCGTGGGTGGCAAAATCGGATAAAGTGCGTTACTGAGACCGCGCCCGCGCGGACGGGCAGTCTGACCTTGCCAGCCGAGCGGGCATCTCTAGTCACGGAGCTTCCGCATGAACCACCCCATCTGCTGTCTTGGCGTCGGCGCAATTCTGCTCCTGGCCTCCCCCCTAGCCCCCGCCAGCTTTGCCGCCGACCCCGGCGCAGAAAAACCCGCCGCCCTTCTTTCGTCCGAGCCCGCCGGCGGTCGACTGGAAAATTCCGTCGTCAAGGTTTTCTCCACCGTCCGTTATCCGGACCCCTACCGGCCGTGGACCAAGCAGGCCCCCAACGAAATCACCGGCTCGGGCGTCGTCATCGAAGGCCGGCGCATCCTCACCAACGCCCACGTGGTGCTCTATGCCAGCCAGATCCAGATTCAGGCCAACCAAGCCGGCGACAAAATCTCCGCCACCGTCGAGCAGGTGGCGCCCGGCATCGATCTGGCGATCCTGAAACTCGAGGACGAGTCGTTTTTCGAAAAACACCCCCCCGTGACCCGGGCGTCCACGCTGCCCGACGTCAAGGACGTGGTCCTCGCCTACGGTTTCCCCGCCGGCGGGACGAGTCTTTCCATCACGAAAGGCATCATCTCGCGGATTGAGTTCGCCGGTTATAATTCCGCCGTTTCCGGTCTGCGCATCCAGATCGACGCGGCCATCAACCCCGGCAACAGCGGCGGTCCCGCATTCGTCGGCGACAAGATGATCGGGCTCGCCTTCAGCCGGCTCGGCGGCGGGGACAACATCGGCTACATTATTCCCAACGAGGAGATTGAGCTTTTCCTCCGTGACATCGGCGATGGCCGCTATGACGGCAAACCCGCGATGTTCGACGAACTGCAAACGCTGGAGAATCCGGCGCTGCGCGCGTTCCTCAAGCTCGGCAAAGGCGTCGAGGGCATGGTCGTCCACCACCCGCTGCGCCCGGAGGCCGCCTATCCGCTCAAGGAATGGGACGTCATCACCAAGATCGGCGCGACGCCGATTGACGACCAAGGCATGATCAAGCTCGGCGCCAATCTGCGGGTGCAATTCACCTACCTGATCCAGCAGGTCGCCCGGGCCGGCCGCCTGCCGCTCACCGTCGTCCGGGCCGGTCAGGAACTCGCGATTGACCTGCCCCTCGCGACCGAACGGCCGTTGCTGATCCCCGACGTCACTGGCGAATACCCTTCATACTTTATCTACGGACCGTTGGTCTTTTCCAAGGCCACGCTGCCTTTCCTTTCTTTTCTCAACAAGAATGCCGGCATGATGAATGCATTCAGCTTCATCCGCAGTCCGCTCGTGACCCGCCGCGGCGATCGCCCCGCCGTCGCGGGGGAGGAACTGGTGGTGATCGCCTCGCCCTTCTTCCCGCACAAGCTCGCCAAAGGCTACGGCAATCCGTCGGCGGGGGTGCTGGCGTCGGTGAATGGCACCCCGGTCAAAAATCTGCTCGGCCTCGTCGCCCTGCTGCGCGATTTACCGGATGAATATGTCATCTTTGAATTCGCACATCGCAACGGCGAATCCGTGGTTTTTTCCCGGCGGGAAATGGTGGCCGCCACCGAGGAAATCCTCACGGACAATGGCGTCCGCGCGCAGGGCTCGTCCGACACGCTTGCCGTCTGGAACGCGAAGCCGGACAAGTAAAGAGCCCCGGGGGCATTTTTGAGACTCGCACATTTGGCTGACAGCCCAATGCGGGAAGGATGGCGGAGCGGCCCGCCGTTTACGACAAGCCCAAGGCCCTGAGCCAGCCGGAAGGGCTCCGCCGCGGCGCACCGGGCCGGCGACGAGTGCGAAGCCTCGGGGGTGCGCCCTACCAGGCAACCTCAAATACGAGCCTTTATCGACCCCTTGCGAGCAAACCCGCCGCACGCTTGGGCTTGATGGGCGGTCCTCCGGCTCAGGCCGCGTTCTTGTCGGACGAGACGGCGCGGGCGTTCTTCTTGAGCTGCGGCTTCTTGCGGCCCTCGACCACCGCCCGGTCGATGATGACCTCGGCGATGTCGTCGCGATGTGGCAGGTCGTACATGACCTCGAGCATGAGTTTCTCCAAAATGGCGCGCAGCGCGCGCGCGCCGGTCTTGAGTTCGATGGCGCGGAGCGCGATGGCGCGCAAGGCATCGCGCGTGAAACGCAGCTGCACGCCGTCCATCGCAAAAAGCTTGGAGTACTGCTTGACCATCGCGTTCTTGGTCTGGAGCAAAACCTTCTCGAGGTCGGCAACGTTGAGCTCGTCGAGCACGGAGATGACCGGCAGGCGGCCGACGAATTCCGGAATCATGCCGAAGCGGATCAAGTCCTCCGGGGCGACGCCGCGCATCATTTCGTCGGGCGTGAGTTCGTGGTCCTTTTCGTTGATGTGGAAACCGAGGGAGCGCTGCCCCATGCGCTTCTTGATGACCTGGTCGAGGCCGACAAAAGCGCCGCCGCAGATAAAGAGAATGTTCGAGGTGTTAACCTGGATGTATTCCTGATTCGGGTGCTTGCGGCCGCCCTGGGGCGGAACGTTGCAGGTCGTGCCCTCTAGAATCTTGAGCAGCGCCTGCTGGACCCCTTCGCCGGAAACGTCGCGGGTGATGGAAACATTTTCCGTTGTGCGGCGGATCTTGTCGATCTCGTCGATGTAGATGATGCCACATTCCGCCTTCTTCACATCGTAATTCGCGGACTGCAGGAGCCGGAGCACGACGTTTTCCACGTCTTCGCCGACGTAGCCGGCCTCGGTCAGGGTCGTGGCGTCGGAAATGGCAAACGGCACGTCGAGGATCCGCGCGAGCGAGCGGGCGAGCAGGGTCTTGCCCGAACCGGTCGGGCCGACGAGGAGGATGTTGCTCTTCTCGACCTCGACGTCGTTAAACTCGGACGGCATGGTCACGGCGTCGCGAATCGAGCCGGCGTCGTAGTTGAGCCGCTTGTAGTGATTGTAGACCGCCACCGAAAGAACCTTCTTGGCGTGGTCCTGGCCGATGACGTGGTCATCGAGGACTTTCTTGATTTCGGCCGGCTTCACCAACCGGAACGCCGGCCGGCCCTCCGCCGCGACCGGAGTCTTCACTTCGCGATCGATGATCGTCTTGCAGACATTGACACACGAGTCGCAGATATAGACGCCCGGATCCGCAATGATCTTGCGGACTTCGGCCTGCGATTT
>CAZAOI010000238.1:0-5375 GCA_964486705.1 uncultured Oleiharenicola sp.
GGACACCGCCGCCAGGCTCCGGACGTCCGGGCTGCGGGTCGAGACCTTGCTGGCCTTGGGGAACCCGCCGAATGAGATTGTCCGGATTGCGGCGGAGACCGGCTGTGATCTGATCGCCCTGGCCTCGCATGGCCACAAACTGATCGGCGATATCGTCTATGGCAGCACGATCGACAAAGTGCGCCATAACACGGCGATCCCGCTGCTGGTCGTCAGCGCCGTAGCGCGGACGAGCTGAATCTCTCCCCTGGGCAGAAGGTCCGCCCGTAGCGGCAGGCCTCCGTGCCTGCCGAGATTGACGCGGAGCCGGCAGGCAGGGACGCCTGCCGCTACCTTTCTAAATCACTTGCCTGGTTTGACCGGAAAAAGCGCCGCCGGCGAAGGCGGCGCTAGGAAGGGTGAGAGTTTTGGCTGAAGCGAGCCGTGCTCAGTAGCCGAGTTGGGTGGCGTAGGCAGCACGCTCGACGGCGGATTGGAGTTCCCGCCACTTTTGAATGCCGTAGGGATTGCCGGTTGTCAGCCGGCTCAGCGCGTCGTCGTAATGAAATTCCGTGCCGCCGTTCATGGTGATGGTTTTGCCGACCACCGCACCGGCCATGAGGCCGCTGGTGCCACCGCCATTGAGGCCCACGGTTGCATTGGGGGCGTAAACTACGCCGGTGAGGCGACCATTGCCGCTGATGGAAAAATCTTGGGTTTGGGCGCTGGTCGCGGTGCCCCAGAACATCGTCGAGGCCGGGTCGTTGTTGTCGTTGGCCATCCCATTGCCTGCGATGCTGAGGTTGCCGTTCGTGTAGACGTTTAACGTGGCGCCGAGGTTAACGTCGATGCCGGCACCGCTGGTGCCGGTGGTCTTGATCGCGGTGGTTCCCAGATGGTTGTTCATCAGGAAAACAACGTTGTAGCCCGCTTTGATACTGATGATGTCGGAGCCCGCGAGGCTAAATCCACCGCTGCTGGTGAACTTGTAATAGTAGGTTTCCTTGGTGCCGACCATGACACTGACGTCGCCGACCCCGGGAAATGTCCGGGAGCTGTTGATGGATGAATCGATTGTGTTCACAGTGGCGGTTGCCGGGACCGTGGGATCAGGAAAGGTCGAATTGAAGTCGTTGGTGCGGCGCGTAGGGTCATCCGTTGTGGTCCCCAAGGGATGCACCGATCCTCCCGTGCTGGTGCCGAATTCACCGGTTTTCGTGTAACCCCAGACCTCGCCACCGCCCAGTCCGATATTGCCGCCAATACTGCCGACAATCACGTTGGCGGTGCGAATGGATGGGTCGTAGGGAACGGAGGCATCCTTCACGAAGTCGCCATCGGCGTCGTCGTCATTGACGTCCATGATGCCGTCACCGTCGAGGTCGGCAGTCGGGCTGTTGTATTTTTTTGAATCCCAACTGTCGGCCATGGGCTTACCGACCCAGTTGACGTCCTTCCGGGCAACGAGGCCGTTGGCGAAGAGCGAGCGTTTGCGGAGGGTGACCTCGATGTACTTGCTGATCGAGGGCGAACCGTCTGGCTGGGCGATGGTCGACTTGGCCACGACTATCGGGTACTTCCCGGGATCCCCGTCGTAGTAGTGCACATAGACTTTGACCGTGCCGCTGGTATTTGGCCCTACGGAAAAACCTGTGAGATTCTTCGAAGCGTAGGGCGTATTTGGGCTGGTGCTCACATTATAAGCCGTGCTGTTTAGATCCCAAGTGGGCCACGCGTCGTCGGGAGTCGCGGCATTGTCGAGCTGGTTGAAGCAGGCGATCGCCTCCTCCAGCCCAACTTCTGCGAGGTTCATCGCGGAGTTCGAGTAGAAGGTGCGGTGGGCCTGCCTGAGGGAGTTGTTCGACAGCTTCAGAAAGCTGACGAGGGCGATGCCGATGATGGCGGCCATCAGCATGGCAACGATCAAGACGGAGCCGCGGGCGGAACGGAAGGTTGCTTGGGAGGAGTTCATAGGCGGGCCGGTTAATTGGCGTATTTGTTGCGCAGGATGTAAGAAGCGGAGAGGATGATGTTACTGGCACCGGTGACGGTTCGGGTGGTGGTGCGGGCAGTCATGTTCAGCTGGATTCGCTTGGTCGTGGTGTCGAGGGTCGAGACATTGTTTATCCGGTCGAAGCGGGCGTAGCTGAGATCGACGACGTTGCGGATGAGCACCGTGGAGGTGCCAGCGGCAGAACTGCTGTCCTTGGGCGAACGGAAAAAAGTCTTGGCGCCACTGTCATAGGCGTAGGTCACAACGCCGAGGGTGGGAACGTAGTTGTTAGGGATGGTGAGGGTGATGGACTGCGCGCTATTCCACGTGACCCCGCTGGCCATGCGCAAATCCTGGCTGAATTCCTCGAGGGCGCGGCGCGACTGCGCCTCCATCTCGCTGTAGTTGGCGACATTGGCTCCGCTGCGACCGAGCATGAGGAAGGTGGACATGACGCCGGCCAGCACCATCGTGCCGAGCGAGGCGGCGATCATGACCTCGACCAGCGTGAAGCCGCGCGCGGCCTTAGAGCGAATTGTAGAAGTAGTCATAAAGTCCGTTTTGTCCGTAATAGCTGGAGTAACTCCGGGAAATGAGCCGGCCGTCATAGTTGCGCCAGGTGACGGTCAGGGTGATCTGTTTCATGTTGGCCCGGACCGCCGTGACGGTGCGCGCCATGGCGAAGCGGGTGCCGATAAAAGAATTGGAGGTGAAGCTGGCGTCGACCTCCAGCGGGTCGGTGCTGGCCGCATAAGCGTCGACCGTGGCCCACGGCACGAGGCGCATTTTCTCGAACTCGCTTTGCATGATCTGTCCCGCGATGGTGATATTGCGGGCCGTATCGAGAGCGAGAAAGCCGCGTTGCATCGTCGTGATCGACGTGGTGATCGCGAAGGCCATCACCATGGCGGCCATCATCACTTCGACGATCGTGAAACCGGAAACGGCACGCCGGCGCCGTGCTTGCTGGAGCGGGGGAGGGCTCGACCGAGATGGGGTCAGAAGTAACATGCGATCACTCTACCACCAAAAATCTTTTTTGACTAGAGGCGAAGGACTCGGCTTTAGCCTCTCGTGCGAGTGGAGGCTTTCGGCCCTATTCAACCTGAAATCCGCAGTTGGAATTGAACCACAGAGGCACAGAGTGCACAGAGAAAACCATTTGTGAAAATCCGCTCCAGTCGCGGGAGTTCACCCGCAGGGTGAAACTATGCGTTCCTCGATTTCCTGGATTTCTCCTCTCTGCATCTCCGTGTCTTTGTGGTTCAACTGCGCTTTTTAGGTTCAATGCCGAATTTTAGCCGATACGGGAGCATGCATTGGGTGGGCGTCGGTTTCCATACCGACGCTCGTCGCCGATGGGCCCGGTTGTCCGCGGCTGCGAACCCGGGGCCAGTCGCGCGGCCTTCGCCGCGGCTGGGAAATCGGCGACCACCTTTTATTGAGGCTCGCCTAATAGGCTGACGGGTAGGGCGCACCGGCCCGGTGCGCCGAATATGCTGTTCCCCCCGCGGGGGAGCGGGCCGCTCCGCCCTACCGATTGGCAGACAGACGTCAGTTTAATACGCGAATCTCAATAGTTCGCCCTTTTTACGAGAGGGAATCGACGCGCAACTACATGATTTTGGCTGAGGCCTCGAGGGGGAGCGGATTGACCCCAATCCGCTCTCAGCGTGGTGGGTTCAACGCGCTCCACCCGTGTCTGGCAAGGGCGCGTGCGGCCGGCAACTCGATGATTGCTCTGCGGTGGTGCGGGCGGAACGCCGGTTATTTTCCGGGCTGGAACTCAAGATCCCAGGTGCGCTTGCCGTAGCCGTAGGTCACGGGCTTGAGGGACGCGAGCTGGGTGAGCGAATCAGCGGGCGAGTATCTGGCGGCAAAGGCTGCGACTTCGCGTTCATAGTCGGCGAGCATCCGCGCCTTCACTTCGGGTTGGGCGAAGGAAAAGGCCAGGCTGTTGCGGCCGAGCTGGACGATCTCATCCCACGACAGGTTAAAGGTTGTGACCGCAGTGAAGTATTCGTCGGTCAGATTGCTGTCCCACATGCCGCGGTCGTCGGTGTTGAGGCAGACCGGAACGCCGGTGCGCAGATATTCCGGAAACGGATGCTTGGTCAGGTCGGGCGTGTACTCAAGCAGGCGGTTGGAAATCAGGTTAACTTCCACCAGCACGCGGCGCGATTGTTGCAGGAGCAGCAGCGTCTCGGGATCCTGCACAAGGTTGACCCCATGGCCGATGCGACTGGCGCCGAGGAGGAGCGTATCGCGGATGTGATGATCGGGGCCGTCCATTTCTCCGGCGTGGATCGACAGGGGCAGGGTGGGATAAATCCGGCGAAGCTCGCGATACTTGTCGAGAAACCGCAGCGGGTAACCTTTGCCGTTTTCCTCAACGCCGACCATGTTGAGCCCGACCCAGAGATCGCGGTGGGTCGCGACAAATTGATAATGTTCGGCCAACTGCCGCTCGGCGTTGGGGAGGAAACGCACAATGAACAGTTGGAAACGCACAGTGACCCCGGTCGCCAGCGCGTCGGGCTGGGCGAGGCGCGCGCGCAGGAAATTGGCGACGGTGTCGGGCGGGATGGGGTTGCCGTCGTTGTCGAAGAAACCATGCACATGCATCTGGGTTTCCAGATAGCGCAGCCCCTCGGCCCCGTTGGCTTTCATCGTCTCGACCATGGTTTCGGCGACCACCGGGAGGTTTTGATGCAGCTGGCCCATGCGCGGCCAGATCCAGGCGAAGAACTCGTCGCGACCCTCGCCGGGGCGGTCGAGCCGGAGGGAATTGAGCCAGCCCTGCTTCTGCTCGGGGGTGAGCTGGTCGAGGCGCACGTAATCGGCCTGGACCGCCGCGCTCAGCTGCACGTAGGTGAAGCGGCGGATCATTTGGTAGAGCACCAGCGGGACGCCGGTGTCGCCGCCGCTGGTGAACCGGACGCGGGTGTAGAAGGTATCGCCGCCGTTGCGCGCCGGGTCGGTCGCGATGGCATACCACCACTCGGAGCGGATGGAGCCGCCGAGGTGATTGTGCAGGTCGCCGCCCTTGGGCAACGCGTAGAGGAACGTATAGAGCTCGGCGGGGCGGGCGGTGCGCTTGATCTCGGCAAAACGGTCCGAGAAATCGACGGCGAAGACGGAGGAGGCGGCAGAGGCGAGGCACAGGAAAAGCAGGATCTTTCGCATGGTCCGGATAACAGGCTGGGCGCGAATTGGTCGCAACGCAAATTCCGGAGCTGCCTTTCCGGCCGGTGAAGCCCGGTCGCCGGGCGGGCTGGGAGGATGCGCGCAGGAGAAAACGCGTCCGGAGGCCACGTTCCCCAAAAGTAAAGATCCCCGGAGCAAGCTCCGGGGCATTTGATCAAACCCACCCTGCCCCTTTCCTTTCGTTTTTGGAGGAGCC
>CAZAOI010000239.1:0-5371 GCA_964486705.1 uncultured Oleiharenicola sp.
CCAGCGCGCCGCCGACCTTGGGTTGCTTCTCCTCCTGCACGCTCTCGATAAAATGCGCCAGCTCGATCGCGAGCGGCTCGCCTTTCTCGATCGGGATCTCGTGCACGGGCACTTTGTCTTCCCCCGCTTTGGCGAGGCCGATCTTGAGTTTCAGGCCGTAGGCAATGATGTCGCTCTTCTTCACCAGATGCCCCTTCTGGTTCATGAAATCGAGCGAGAGGTAGGCGTTGTCCTGAAAGACGCGGATCTCGCGGTTCTTCTTCAAGCTCATCCGGCTCGCACTGAGGTTGGCCACACAGCCGTTCTCAAACTCGATCCGCGCGTTGGCGATGTCCTCGGTCTTGGAGAGCACGCTGATGCCCACGCTGTCGATCTTGCGGATGGGCGATTTCACCAGCGCGAGCACGATCCCGATGTCGTGAATCATCAGATCGAGCACGACGCCGACCTCCGTACCGCGCATCTGATAGGGCGCCAGCCGCTCCGTGGTGATGTACTGCGGACGCCCGGTGTGTTTCTCCAGATAACCCATCACCGGGTTGAAATGCTCGATGTGGCCGACCTGGACGAGACAGCCGTGTTTCTGCGCCGCCGCCAGCACCTGCTCGGCCTCCTCCAGATTGGCGCAGAGCGGCTTCTCGATCAGCAGATGGCAACCCTTGGCCAGCAGCGGCAGCGCGACAAGCGCATGTTTGTCCGTCGGCACGACGACGCTGATCGCATCACACGCCTCGCCCAACTCCGCGAGGGTGGCAAAGCGCCGGCAGTTGTGTTTGGCGCAGATCTCCGCCGCGCGCGCGTCGTTGGCCTCGAAGATGCCCGTCAGTTCCACCTGCGCCATCGAGGCGTAGATCCGCGCGTGATGCTGGCCGAGCGAGCCGACGCCGGCGACGCCGCACTTGATCTTGGGTTTAGCCATGACGGGAGGTTTCCGAATAATTCGCCGCGAAGCAATCTCTTGGTAGGGCGCACTAGCCCGGTGCGCCGGGAACGCGCTGCCGCCCCCGCGGCGGAGCTCTTCGACTGGCTCAGGGCCTTGAGCTTGTCGAAACGGCGGGCCGCGCCGCCCTACCTGAAAACACCCTCCTGCAATAACAAGTTCCGCCCACATTTTTTCGCGTGGGCGGGGTTGTGCGTCACCAGCACGAGTGCGGCCTCTTCCTCGGCACAGACGCCCAGCAATAACTCGACGATGCTGACGCCCGTGCGCTCGTCGAGATTGCCCGTCGGCTCGTCGGCGAGGATGACCGCGGGGCGGTTCATCAGGGCGCGGGCGACAGCCACCCGCTGGCGTTCGCCGCCGGAAAGCTGCGACGGCAAATGGTGCCCGCGCTCGGCCAGTCCGACGCGCTTCAGCAAGGCCGTCGCGCGGGCACGCTCCGTCGCCCCAACGCGGCCGATGACCCGCGCCCCCATCAGGACATTGGCGAAGGCGTCGAGCTCTGGGATGAGATAATACGACTGGAAAACCATGCCGAGAAACCGGCCGCGCCGCGCGGTGAGTTCACCAAGACTGAGCCGGTGGGCGGCCTCGCCTCCCCAGAAAAGCTCGCCCGCATCAGGCCGGTCGAGGCCGGCGAGAATATTGAGCAAGGTGCTTTTGCCCGAACCGGACTCACCGCGCACGCTGACCGTTTCGCCCGCGCTCACGGCGAAGTCGACGCCCTGCAGCACCGCGAGCGTGCGGTCGCCGCTCGGGTAGGTTTTGCGCAGGCCGGAGGCGCGAAGAACGGGATCAGACACGGGAAATCCCTCCCATCGGGTTGGCCACAAAAAGCACAAAAGAACGCAAAATAATTCTGCCTGATTTTGTGCCTTTTGAGCTTTTTGTGGCCATCATCTCAGCGGTTTGAGGACTGGGGTTCATTCGCTTCGCAGGGCCTCCACCGGTTTGAGCCGCGCCGCGCGCCAGGCCGGGATCAGTCCGGCCAACGTCGAAGCCACGACCGAAAACACCACGATCATCACCACGTCCCTCGTCTCGGTATTGGCGGGGAGTTGGCTGAACTGGTAGAATTTCACGAACACCTCCGGCCCCATCGTGAACTTGGCGATGAGCTGAACGACGGCGTTCCGGTAGTGGAGCAGCGCGAAACCGAAGCCGAGACCCGCCACCGTGCCGCCGGCACCGATCAACAGGCCCTGAACGCAGAAGCACGCGGCGACGTGCGGCGCCCGGCCGCCCATGGCGCCGAGCAGACCGATCTCGCGGGTCTTGCGCACCACCGTGACGAGCAGCGAGCTGGTGATCGAAAAAGCCGCGACGATCACGATGAAGGTGAGCAGAAAGAAAATCATATTTCGCTCGAAGCTGAGGATGGCCTGGAAGTCCGCGTTGGACTCAAACCAAGTGAGCGCCGACGCCGACGCCGGCAGCGCGGCATTGAGCGCCGCCGCGGCGGCGTCCGGATCGGCCCCGGGCTGGAGCCGGACATTGTAGCCGTGAATCAGCTTTTCAAGGCCGTAGAGATCCTGCATCAGCCGCAGCGAGCAAATGACCGTCGAACTATCGAGTTGCTGGTGGCCGATCTGGAAAATGCCCGCCACGCGCACGTCGCGGGGCAAGAGCACTTCATTTTGTTTCATGCGCTCCAGCATCAGCGGGGAATAGACGCTCACCTTGTCGCCGATTTGGACACCCAGCGCCCGCGCCAGCAGCGAGCTAAGAATCACTGCATCGTCGTCGAGATCGTCGAGCGAGCCGGCCACCAAGTAGCGTTCGAGCGGAATCACCTGTTTGATCCGCGCGAGATCGTAACCTTGGATCGCGGGGAAAGCCGGCCGGCGATCGTAGTCGAGCATCACCACGCCCTGGGCATAGGGCGCCGAGGCCGCCACCGCCGGCACGCTGGCGATGGCCTGCTCCAGGGCCGCGGTGGTCGGGATCGGGCCGCGCCCGCGGATCTGGATCTCGCCTTGGGTGTCGATGATCATCGTTTTGATCTGGTGGCCAAAGCCACCCATGACACTCGTCGTCACCAGCATCAGCGCCACGCCCAGCCCGACGCCAAGCACGGAGATCAGCGTAAAGAACGGCAGCCGCCGCCCCGACGGGAAAAGCTGCTTGAGGGCAAGGTAGAATGGCCAAGGCATGGTGGGCGGTAAGCTCTAAGCGATAAGCCCTAAGCTTCGGCTGCCAATCTTGTTTCTCACTTACAGCTTATTGCTTGCCGCTTACGGCTGAGGCGCGGCCGCGCCGGTCGGCCGAAGCGACGGGAACAGAATCACATCGCGAATGCTTTCGGCCCCGGTCAGCAAAATGCAAAGCCGGTCGATGCCGACCCCCATGCCGCCGGCCGGCGGCATGCCGTGTTCGAGTGCGAGCAGAAAGTCGTGGTCGATGTTCTGCTGTTCCTCGCCGGCCTGGGCCTCGAACATCTCCCGTTGCGCCAGCGGATCGTTCTGCTCGGAATAGGCCGGCGCGACCTCCATGCCGCCAATGCACAACTCGAAGACATCGATGGTGGTGTCGTCACCCGGCGTGATCTTGGCCAACGGGCACAACTGCTTGGGCAGGTGCGTGACAAAGGTCGGCTGGATCAGGGTCGGCTCGATCTTCTTGGAGAAAATCTCGTTGGTGATCTCGAAATCCTCCCATTTGGGATCAACCGACAGGTCCATCGCCTCCACCTTGGCGATCTTCTCCGCCTTGCTGCGGCTGAACCAGTCGGCATCGCCGGTGGCTTCGCGGATGAGGTCCTTGTATTTCACCTCGCGCCATTCGCCGGCAAAGTGAATCACCTGCCCGCTCGCGGCGTGCTTGATCTCGGACGCGCCGAGCACATCGCGGCAGACGTCGGTGAAGATCGCCTTGATCAACTCCATCATGCCCCGGTAATCCGAGTAGGCCTGGTAAACCTCCAGCATCGTGAACTCCGGATTGTGCTTCCGCGAGACGCCTTCGTTGCGGAAAATGCGGCCGATCTCGAAGACCCGGTCGTAACCGCCGACGAGCAGGCGCTTCAGCCGCAACTCGAGCGCGATGCGCAGGTAGAAGTCGGTCCCGAGCGCGTTGTGGTGCGTGACAAACGGCCGCGCGGCGGCGCCCCCGGCCACGCCCTCGAGGACGGGCGTCTCCACCTCGATGAACTTCCGCTCCGCGAGCGTGTGGCGAATGCTGGCCACGATGCGGCTGCGCAGCATCAAGCGGGCGCGCGACTCCGGATTGACGATCAGGTCGAGGTAACGCTGGCGATAGACGGTCTCGGAGTCGGTCAGGCCGTGCCATTTCTCCGGCAGCGGACGCAGCGCCTTGGAAACGAGCACATACCGTTCGACGCGCACGGTGATCTCGCCGGTCTTGGTTTTGAACAGCGTGCCCTCGGCCCCGATGATGTCGCCCAGGTCGAGCTTCTTGAACGACGCGTAGGCCTCGTCGCCGATGACGTCCTTCTTCACGTAAAGCTGAATCTGGCCCTGCTGGTCGAGAATCTTCACGAACTGGCTCTTGCCCATGTCACGAAACACGACGAGCCGGCCCGCGACCTTGACGGTCACGGCGTTGTCCTGACCCTCGACATGCAGCTGCACCGCCTCGGCGGAGAAATGCGTCGGTTCGAAGCTGGCGCGGAACGGGTCGAAGCCCGCGGCCCGCATCTCCTGCAGCTTCTTCAGCCGCACGGCATACTGGTCGTGGGAAATGTCGTGGTGTAGATCGCTCATGGAGGGGCGCACGCTTGGCGGGCCCGGCAGCGGGCGCAAACGGAAAGTAGACCGCCACGGGGCCGCCGATTCGAGGTTCCCCGCCTGACCCCATCCCGGCTCGCCTTCGCGCAAAAGGAGTTCGGTTGACTGCACCTGCGGATTCCGACGGACTGGAGACCTCAGGCTAGGGCTGCCCCGGCAAGCAAACGTTTCCACCGCCTTCCGAAAAGGCAGGCCGGGCCCGCCGATCCACCTCCCCTTTCTCATGAATCAAGCCGCCGTTTACGATCGTTACGGAGCCCCCGGAGTCCTCGAGTTGCGTGACCTGCCGATGCCGCCACTCCAGGCCGGCGAGTTGCTGGTGAAAGTGGTCGCGGCGGCCGTCAACCCCATCGACTGGAAAATCATGCGCGGTGATTTCCGCCTGGTTTCCGGCCGACGGTTTCCCCGGCTCCTCGGCGCCGATTTTTCCGGGACCGTTGCGACCGTGGGCGCAGGCGTCGCGGACTATGCCGCGGGCGAAGCCGTTTTCGGGACGATCAGCCCGCTGTCCGGGAAACGGGGCAGCCTGGCCGAATTCACCGTCGTGCAACCGGCGGAGATTGTGCGCAAGCCGGCGAATGTATCATTCGCGGACGCCGCGACGCTGCCCATCGCGGGCGTCTCGGCGCTCGATTGCCTCGACCGTCTGGGAGAGGCCCAGCCCGGCCAGCACGTGCTGGTCACC
>CAZAOI010000240.1:0-5285 GCA_964486705.1 uncultured Oleiharenicola sp.
CGCGGCTGGGCGGCGGAGGGCACGCTTTCCGGCCTGCACTCGGTTCAGGTCATCTGCGCTGCCCTGCTGCTGCTGGCGGCAGGCAGCACCCTTCGGTGGTGGACCCGGCGCGGCGCCGGCTGAGCCCGGTCGTCTGCCTTATCGCGCGGACATTTCCGTCTTTCCTCCGGCGGCGCGCTTGCTTTGCTGTCACCTCTGAAGATGTCCCACCCGTCCACCCCTCCCCGTGAGCTTGAGCTGAGCGTCGTCCTCCCCTGTCTCAACGAGGCCCGGACGGTGGGCGCCTGCGTGCGGGAAGCGCTGGCCGCCATGGCGAAGGCGGGCCTCGCGGGCGAAGTGGTCATCGCCGACAACGGCAGCACGGACGGCTCCCAAGCGCTCGCCGAGCAGGCCGGCGCGCGGGTCGTGCCCATCAGCGAAAAAGGTTATGGCCACGCCCTGCGCGGCGGCATCGCGGCGGCCCGGGGTCGCTTCGTCGTGATGGGGGACGCCGACCAAAGCTACGATTTCTCCCATTTGCCCCGCTTCGTGGAGAAGCTCCGGGCCGGCGATGATCTCGTGATGGGCAACCGCTTCCTCGGCGGGATCGAGCCCGGTGCCATGCCGTGGAAGAATCGCCATATCGGCAATCCCCTCCTCACCTTTATCGGCCGGCTTTTCTTTCGCACGGAGATCCGGGATTTCCATTGCGGCCTGCGCGGCTTCAGCGCCGCGGCCTATCGCCGGATGAATCTGCGCACGACCGGCATGGAGTTCGCCTCGGAGATGGTGATCAAGGCCGTCATCCTCGGCCTGCGCGTCTCCGAGGTGCCGACCGTGCTGCGCCGCGACGGCCGCGACCGGCCGCCGCACTTGCGACCGTGGCGGGATGGCTGGCGGCATTTGCGTTTCATGCTGCTCTTCAGTCCGCGCTGGCTGTTCTTCTATCCGGGCGCCCTGCTGATGCTGGGCAGCGCGCTGCTCGGCGCCGCCCTGCTGCCCGGTCCCCTGCAGTTCGGCCGCGTCGAGCTGGACGTGCACACGCTGCTCTTCGCCGCCGGGGGAGTTCTGATCGGCTTTCAGGCCGTTTCCTTTGCGGCGCTCAGCAAATATTTCACCATCCGGGCCGGGCTGCGGCCGGCTGAGGCCCAGTTCGAAACCTGGCTCAGCAAGATCACGCTGGAGGCCGGCATCATCGTGGGCGGCCTGCTGCTTGTCGCCGGGGTGCTGCTGTGGGCGATCGCGGTGTGGCTCTGGCGCGAACACGGCTTTGGTTCCCTGCAACCGGCGCAGACGTTGCGGTGGGTGATTCCCGGCACCCTGAGCCTGGCGCTCGGCTGCCAGCTGATCCTGACCAGCTTTTTCCTGGGCGTGCTGCGCCTCGACACCCGCGGAGATTCCCCATGAGCGAACCGCGCCCCTCCACCTTGCGCCTTTGGTTCTGGGCCGGCGTCCTGCTGACCGCCGTCAAGCTGTGGCTGACCCGCGCCCAATCCATCAATGCCCTCGGCGGGTCCGCCCACGACGACCGGCTTTTTCTGCTCATGGCCGAGTCGCTGCTCAATGGCGACTGGCTTGGCAGCTACAACCAAATGACTCTGGCCAAAGGCCCGTTCTATTCGTTGTGGATCGCGGCGGTTTATTGGATCGGCCTTCCGTTGGGCCTCGGCGTGCAACTCGCTTACGCGGGCGCGTGCGCCCTGTTCACCCGCGCTTGCCGACCCGCGATTCGCTCCGGTCTGGCGCTGTTCGCGCTCTACAGTTTTCTGCTGTGGAATCCCATGTCCTTCGAAGGCCTGACGATGGGCCGGCTGGTCCGCCAGCATCTCTATACGCCGCTCGCGCTGGCGGTTTTGGCCGGACTCGTCGCGCTGTATTGCCGGCGCGGGGAAAGCCTGCGCCGCCAGTTGCCCTGGGCCGGACTGGCCGGCCTGGCCTTCGGCGGCTTCTGGCTGACGCGCGAAGAGAGCGTGTGGCTGATCCCCAGCATCGTCTTGCTGGTGGCGGCCGGACTTTTCTGGGCGTATAAAATTTCCCAGTCGCAGGGCCGGATCATGCTGGTTTCCCTGGGCGTGGCCGCGCTCGGCGCCGCCCTCCCGGTCGCGGGCATCTCCTGGCAAAACTACCGGCACTACGGCTGGTTTGGGACAGTCGAGTTTCGGGCGGCGGAATTTCAAGATGCCTACGGCGCCATGGTGCGCGTCAACATCGGCCCGGAGCTTCCCTATGTCCCGGTCACGCGCGAGTCGCGCGAGGCGATGTACGCCGTCAGCCCGACCTTCGCCAAATTGCAGCCGTATTTCGAAGGCGACTTCGGGTTGGGCTGGGCCGGCGCCTCTGAAGCGATGACCAAGCTGCCCCCCGCCGAACGGCAGATCGGCAGCGGCTGGCTCATGTGGGCGCTGCGCGATACCGTGGCCGCCGCCGGCTTTTGCCACAATGCGCCCGAGGCCCTCGCCTTCTACCGCCGCATGGCGGATGAGATCAATCAGGCCTGCGATGACGGCCGCCTGCCCGCACATCCCCGGCGCAGCGGTTTCCTGCCGCGCTGGAAAAAAGATGATACCGCCCAGCTCCTTCGCACGCTGGGGTTCTTTGCCCATTACGTCGCCGCCTACGATTCCTTCAGCCCGCACACCCTTCCCAGTACGGGCAACGACGATGAACTCCGCATTTTCCGCGACCTGACCCGCGACCATCTTTCCATCGCGGCCGAAGCCACCAATCTGGTCCTGCCCAACCAACTCGCGCTCGACAGTTGGAAACTCGGCGTCCTGGAAAAAATCGGCCGCCTGGTGTGCCCGATCCTGTTCTGGCTCTTCCTGGCCGCCCACCCCCTGGTCATCATTCGTCTCGTCCAATCGGCCTGGCGGCGCCAGCTCACCTTTCCCCTCGTGCTCGCCGCCGCCGCCTGGGGCGGCAGTTTCGCTTATCTGCTGGTGAACGCAGTGGTGCAGGTCACTTCCTTCTACGTCGCCCGGCCCGCCACCTTCTGGCCCGTCTACCCCTTGTTGCAGCTCTTCACCTTCGCCGTCATCTGGGATGTCGCCGCCGCGTGGCGCGGACGCAAGGGCCGCTCCGACCCGACTCCCTGATCCGCCCGCGCGCCCATCGGACCGACCGCGCGGCCGGCCCTACGGCGTCACGATGGTGGTGATCGCCACCTTGGCCGGCGGTTCCTGCCAGTGGGCCCAACTCTCCGCCCAGTTGATCGTGCCCCCCTGGTAGTCGACATTGCCCGCCGGGCCCCCGCGAAAAGCCAGCCGCACGCGCACGTAGACCTTGGAGCCCGCCGCGCCCGTCGTGAACCGGGCCGTGCGGGTCGCAAAAGCTCCGACGTTTTCTGAATAAGTAATGCCGATCCAGGTCTTGCCGTCGTCGATGGAATATTCCGCGTGGAAGAAACCGATCTGTTCGCCGCCACCGGCGTTCGTACTCGCGAAGAGCACGACACTGATCTTGGACACCGGCTCGGCCAGCACCGGCGCGGCGATTGTCAGCACGCGGTTGACCGCGAAGGCCGGGCTCACCGCCAAGAGGACCAGCAGCATTCCCCGACCGCACCAGGCGCGCCGCCGACGGCCCGCGTCCGGCGGGACCGGCCGGCCGGCCGACCCGAAGAAAGGGAAATATTTTCGCATGGTGCTTGTTGCCTGACGGGCCGCGGCGCGATCGCCGAACGTGTTCCTCACCGTGAAAAACGTCCGGCTTTCGGACAAGAGCAAACGGCCCAACCCACGGATACCAACGCCTATTCCCGTTTCCGCGCAATCTTTCTTCCGGCGCAAGACCCAACGGGGCATCGGGCGGCTTCAGGCCGCAGAATGAGGTGGAGCGTAGCCTCCGGACGCGCTGGCCGATCCGGCTCTCAACCTAGAAAACTCAAAGGAGTAGCCGCTAATCCCCGCTAATGACGCTCATCAAGGAATAGGAACGAACCCGAGACTCCAACCCGTTCACCTCATTGGTGAACATAAAGTTCCCGGACGCACATCCGGCTACGGTCTGCATCAGCGCCGATTAGCGAAGATTAGCGGTTAACCAACTGCGGAATTTAGGTTCAAGCCAACCCGTCCGGAGGCCGGGTTCCACCATGCCATGCGCTCGTTTCAACGGCCTCGCCGACGGCGCTGCTGGTTTTCCGCTCATCGCGGGGAAAGACTTGCCCCCTGAATTTGTCTGGAATCTCGCGACGCCAATTGCCTGAGTCCGGCTCAGAATTTGAACTCGGGCAATCCCCAGCTGCTCCAGTCCATGAATAGCCGCAGTGCCCGCGGCGCCCTCCTGAAAGTGGCCGTGGAGTCCCTTAACGCGCCGACGGGGTTACGCGCAGGTGAAGCGATTCAAAGCGCCATGATTATCTCATTCCCGGCGCGACGGGAAAAAAGAATTGGCTGGAAACGCACCGCCCGGCTGGCTTGGGTAGCCCTTCCCTCCTCCACCATGGCCAAGACTCTTCTCGTTACCGGTTCCTCGGGCCTCATCGGCTCTGAAGTGTGCATGTATTTCGCCGAACAGGGCTATCAGATCCACGGAGTGGACAACAACCAGCGCGCCGTCTTCTTCGGTCCGCAGGGCGACACCCGCTGGAACCAGAGCCGGCTCGTCCGGGAGCTGAAAGGGTTCGTCCACCACGAGCTCGACATCCGCGACCGCGCCGGCGTGCTCGCCTTGGTCAAGACCCTCCAGCCGACGGTCATCGTCCACACCGCGGCGCAGCCCTCGCATGATCGCGCCGCCGCGATCCCCTTCGACGATTTCGACACGAACGCGGTTGGCACGCTGAACCTCCTCGAGGCAGCGCGCCAGGCCTGCCCCGAGTCGCCCTTCGTGCACATGAGCACGAACAAGGTTTATGGCGATGCCCCGAACTCGATCAAGCTGACCGAACTCGCGACGCGCTGGGACTACGCCGACCCGGCCTACGCCCACGGCATTCCGGAAACCTTCACCATCGACCAGTCGAAGCATTCCCTCTTTGGCGCCTCCAAGGTCGCGGCCGACGTGATGGTGCAGGAATACGGCCGCTACTTCGGCCTGCCGACCTGCGCCCTGCGCGGCGGCTGCCTCACCGGCCCGAATCACACCGGGGTCGAGCTCCACGGCTTCCTCTCGTACCTCGTGAAGTGCAATCTCGAGGGCAAGGAGTACCGCGTGTTCGGCTACCAGGGGAAGCAGGTGCGCGACAACATCCACTCGCTCGACGTGGCCCGCTTCATGGCGGCGTTCGTCGCCAACCCGCGCGCCGGCGAAGTCTACAATCTCGGCGGCGGCAAGGCCAACAGCACGTCCATTCTCGAGGCGTT